>NZ_MASS01000033.1 GCF_001707885.1 Desulfosporosinus cupriresistens
AATCGTCGAGAGATAAGTCTTAACAGAATCAGGCAAATAACTTTTCGGCACTAGGACGATTGGAATTTGCTTTATAGCTGCAATTGGAGCAATTGACAAGGCATCAGGATAATCCTCTCCTGTCGCGACAATTAATTCTGTCGGAGGAGTTGTTTGTTTAGCTATGTTAACCGAGGTCTCATACCTATCTTGACCTGCAATACGAGTTGGCGCAATTCCCATAGCTCGCAATTCCGTCTCAATTGATGTTGGGATGACTACTGTTCCACCTATAATAAATACACTCTTAACTTGTAAAGCAATTAACGTCTGCTTTGTAATATCCTGCATACTACTTCCACTGGTCAATAAGATTGGAGCATTATATTTTTTGGCTAGAACTACCGCTGATAAAGCATCTGGAAAATTCCCACCATAAGCTAAGATCGCATAATCAGCTTGCGTCCACCCATGCTGGGCAATAGCTTGAGCTGTAGCGTATCTGTCTGCCCCAGCCAAGCGCGTTATGGACGGTAGTGTGCTTGCATAAGTTGGCATGGTGAAAAACACTGAGATAATAAGAGTAAGTAATACCACCATAGTCTTTTTCTTCTGTAGCATAGTTTCCCCCTCTTTTTTCTATACGATTTGTTCCACGGGCCTAGGAATATTGTTGTGAAACATATCACATTATTTGTTGGATCCACTTATTATTCAAAGACTTGTCCCCATCTTCATGTCATCTATCCTGCAACATTCCACAGATTTTCTTAAATTCCTGCATAAGCAGCTGAAACTATCCCTGCAAATCTCTTATCTTGGCAAGCAACGACACTCTGATTCCATCGAATCACTGTTTTATTCTATTGTCCGTGAAGTTTTTACTTCGTTATAATGCTTTACATTGTCGTGAAATTCCCATAGTAGCCATACTTCCGAGGGTTAAACGTGGAAAACCGTTTTTCTTTTAAAATAGTGGCAGCCCCTGAAAGAACTAATTGATGAATCAACGGAATCATTTTTTCTTGCACTATTTTACCACTCAGTTTTATTTTATCATCCGTGCTGATGTACATAACCCTAATACCTATTACATCAGCTTCATAACTTTCAAGTAAATCTTGAGTAGCAAAGTTTTTAAGGCTTTCAACATAGCTTAAAAAGTAGTCTACAAAGAAGAATTCCTCCTCTATATGACTTTCGATGATACCAGGAGACTCCTTATCGGGCATGACTCTTAAGTCATAAACGCTTATTACCGTTAAGTTCATAATGAACACTCCTTTAACAGTAAAATTACGAGTTGTCGACGTTATCCCCCTGGAGCAGAAAAACAATTATATAAGCATATGAACTGCATCCTTAATATATTAATCTGTTACTCTATATATTTCCCTTGGTATCTTTTTTTCAAAAATATTCAGAGAAATATTCATCAAGAATAACGCGCGTGCATGGGGTTGAAATGAAAGCATAGCCTAAGCAAAAACAAAAAGGGGATGTGTGAAAACTCAGTCTCCAAAATTTCAAGTGGTTATAACAATCAATAAGCGTCCTCATTTCACTATTAAAGTGGAGTGAGGACGCTTGTGTTTTGATGATATAGAAGCAAAAGTAGGGATGTGAAAAATATAGTAACAAGTTTTAGCACAGCCCCAGTCACTTATCATAAGTTTGCTCCAATTTTTCGGTCAACATCATGTTCAACAACATTTATTATTTTAGCAACATTTTGAGCTATTGTTTCTTGATCGGTTCTAAGATCTCAATTCAATTCGCATTTCAGTTTGTGTTTGATATATTTTCGCGAGAAACTCCATAATTTTTTGATCCATATCCCCTCCCCCTTGCAGCATGCTTATAACAAAATTTTGTAGGCTATTACTGAAGATATTAGCGTTTTTATTCTGTAAAAAGCGGTGTAAAGCTGTTGTCATAAACATTAACAAGACCTTTGTCTGTTATTCTGATTGCAGGAATCACAACCAGCGACAGCAGCGACATAGTCATAAAGGGCGAAGCAAGCGGCGAGCCAAGAGCTGCCCACGCCTCGGAAAGCTCACTGAGTGCCTCGGCAACCTCCGCTGCCGCTAAATCGCTCATCAGCCCGGCAATCGGCATTTTTAGCAGTGCCAGAATCTTTTCACCTTCTACGGCTGTCATACCACCCGAACACTCAACTAATGTATTCGCCGCAAAGGCCATTTCGGCGTCACTCGTCCCTAGCACAACCAAGTTATGAGCATCGTGGGCATAGGTTGAGGCGACTGCACCCTTTTTTAGACCAAAGCCATGTACAAAACCAAGGGTCATTCCGCCTTCTGCCTTGTGCCTGTTTATGACCGCAACTTTACAGATATCTTTTTCTGTTGCAAGCTCAACTTCTCCGTTTCTAACCGGCAGGTCTTCCACCATTTCGGTAGTCAACACATTGGAGTCATGAACGCCAACCACCCTGACACTTGCAGTCTCCGTGCCCAGAGGCGCTTGCACAATAAAGTCGCTTGGCAAAAACTTGCGAGTTATTTTCACAGAAGCCCTGAGCTCCTCTGGGTATACATAGCCTCCGACAGGCACTGTTAGACTTCCTTTTTCGGCCACAAGCTCCCCGTTGATGATCACTTTTTCAACCCTCACCTGAGTTAAGTCACTCAAAATGTTAATGTCCGCAAAACGGCCCGGGGAAATGGACCCTATATCACGTTCCATGTCGAAGCAGCAAGCGGTGTTGAGGGTTGCCATTTGAATTGCTGTCACTGGCCGCACACCCTTGGAAATTGCGAGGCGAATGATATAATCCATGTGCCCGCGCTTTATAAGGGTGTCACCATGGAGATCATCGGAAACAAGCAAAGCAAGCCTAGTATCGATTTGCTGCTCCGTAATCGCTTTGATCACTTCGGGCAGGTCATCCCAAGCAGAACCTTCCCTAATCATCGCATACATTCCAAGCCGCATTTTAGCGAGAGCTTCACGCGCGCTGGTTGATTCATGACAACAGTTAATTCCTGCCGCAATATAAGCGTTTAAGGCAGCGCCTGTATCCGTCAGTGGGAAATGGCCTGTTACCGTCTTGCCCGCCTCAAGTGTTTTCTCCACCTTTGCGCAGGTTTGCGGGTCACCGGACAAAATGCCGCTGTAATTCATCATCTCACCCAGACCCGCGACACCTTCCCAGTTCAGCGTGGTTTGGATATCCTGCGGCGTTATAGTACTGCCTGTGTTTTCAAGGCCCGGCGACGCCGGCACGCAGGACGGTATGGTTGTAAAAACACGCAACGGCGTTGCAGCTCCGTCTTTCAGCATGGCTACCATGCCGTCAAGACCGGCGACATTGACAATCTCATGTGGGTCCATAAAGATTGCAGACGTTCCATGGGGAATAGTAGCTTTGGCATACTCGCCCACAGTCATCAGGCTGCTTTCTACATGCAGGTGACCGTCAATAAAACCGGGTACCAGATACATTCCTTGGGCGTCAATAATAACTGTTTCCTCACCAATAGCCACTTCAGCATCCCCTACAAGCGCAATACGACCCAATTTTACGGCGACATCTATGTTGGGTTGAATTTCACCAGTAAAAACATTGACAAGCTTACCGTTTTTAATGACCAAATCGGCCTTCAATTTCCCCTGCGCTGTAGCTGTAAGCTGTCTGCCAACTTCCCATAGCTTATATCGATTGTTCATGTAAATCCCTCAATCCATCACACATTTATACTCCCAGCATATCCCCCAGTTACTAGAAATTTGTCCTTGAGGAATTAGCCGAAGCTGACAGTCAGTAAACAGAGAACCATTATGCCCGCGTTAAATTTCAACATTAATCAACTTATGATTCAACACATCAATTAACCCCAAGTCTGTCAATCCCAACTTGGGAACTGTAGGTAAAGAAATAAAGCAAAGAGACATAAACGGGGAAGGCAAATGGCATCCCAACTGTCGAGCGGCTGTATTGACGTCTTCAAGCTCTGTAAGTACAATCTCAGCCGGTTTCTCACTCATTAAACCTCCGATCGGCAGTTCCATTTCACCTATGACCTGACCTGCTTTAACGACAACCATACCACCTTGCAGCCGGTGAATCGCATTAGCTGCACAAGCCATATCGGCATCATTCGTTCCGACGCAGACGATATTGTGATGGTCGTGAGACATGGATGTCGCTAAGGCTCCTTCTTTCAGGCGGAATCCCTTAACAAAACCAATCCCCACCCCTCCGGTCTTACCATAACGCTCAACAATAGCTAGTTTTAGAATATCTTTTTCCAAGTTACTCAGGATTTGTCCGTTTGTAATAGTAAGTTCTTTGACATCCCACTCGTTAATAATTTGGTCATCATAAATCCGGATCACATTTACTCTCGTTGTCGACCTTTGACTTTGAGTTGGTACAACAAATGCCTGAGCACTGACAGGCGTCTTAAGTATAATCGTCTCTTTGATCCAATCAGGATAGTTTCTATGTTTACTTTCCACCACGAGATGACCGTTTTCCGCAACAATCTGCCCCTCATAGATGACTTTGGCTGGAGCGATGTTCGATAAATCTTTAACGAGTAAGATATCGGCCAACCTGCCGGGGGTAATACTCCCTATCTCGTCTTCCAAACGGAAGTGTCTTGCGCAGTTCAAGGTTGCCATTTGGATGGCCTGCATTGGCGGCATTCCCAGCGAAATCGCTTTATTCACATTATAGTTAATATGGCCTTCATTCTGAATATCGCTAGCATGCTTGTCATCCGTGCAGAAAATCAAATGTTCATGACTCAGACCATGTTTAAGAACCCCTGTAATCAGCTCCTCGACATTACGTTCTGTGCTGCCTTCTCTGAGCATCGCCGTCAATCCTAATTGCACTCTCTCTAGAAGCTGTTCATAGGTAACACACTCGTGGTCATCAGACATCCCTGCGCTGGCATAAACGTTGAGCTCTTGTCCAACACGGCCAATAGCATGACCATTAACTATCTTGCGTCGTTGCAGGGCGGCAGCAATTTTTTTAAGATATTCTTCTTTAATCACAAGAACCTTAGAGGGATCTAACTCACCCAAACTGATACTTTCTGTCCACTTTAACATTTCTTCCACTTCAGCAAGACCAAGAATTCCACCTGTAGTCTCCAAGCCAGGTGCAGTTGGTACTCGGGAAGACACCTGGATAAAGGTCCTGTATGGGAGCTCCGCGATGGAATTGACCAGTGCTTTTACACCATTAATTCCTGCTACGTTGGCAATCTCCATGAGATCTGCCATAATTGTCGTCGTGCCGTGCGGCACAAGCACATCCGCTAAGGCCTCTGGTGAGAGCAAAGTAGTTTCAAAGTGCATATGCCCATCGATAAAACCCGGCACAGCATACATCCCGCCACAATCTAAGATCTTTGTAGCCTTTAATTCAGCCAATGGATCAATGGAAACAATCCGTTTCCCTTTAATGTAGATATTAGTCTGATAGATTTGTGCTGAGTAGACATTTACTAGGTTTACATTCTCCAACTTCAGGTCACATTCGATGATACTTAACCCGGCTTCAAGCACGGTTTTGATTTCTTCGTAGGTTCGCACTGCCTACACTCCTTTTTTCAAGCATGAAAGGTAGATCCATGCATGCTAGCAGGTACAAAAATGAAGGAGCCAACACAATGAAATCTGGTTGGCTCACTTTTTGTCATCCAAAGTTGCTTGTCCCAGCTCAATTCAGCCAATGACATCACACTGGACTTTGTAGAGCTGAGAACTCGTTATATAGAGACTTTAACGTTCCTCACGTGAATATGGAATTCCAAGTGCAGCAGGTGTTCCCGAACGCCTGTTTTTTGTCTCCCGTGTAGTGAAGACCAAGACAACAAATGTAAAGACATAAGGCAGCATCTGTAAAAAATTAGATGGGATCATGACACCTAAGGCTTGAAGATGTAAGCCCAGTGAAGCAATAATACCAAACAACCACGCGCCCAGTAGAGCACGAGCCGGATCCCAGACGGCGAAGATAACTAGTGCTACCGCAATCCAACCTCGGCCAGCCGACATGTTTTCAATCCAGGAGGGAGAATAGGCTAGCGATAGATAGGCACCACCCGCGCCAGCGAGCATACCTCCGACAATAACAGCAACATACCGGACGAAAAAGATGTTATGTCCCAGAGCGTCTACCGCCGATGGATTTTCGCCGGCTGCCCTGAGAAGAAGCCCTATTTTTGTTTTATAAAAAACGAACCACAGTATGACAACTAAAATTACGCTGAGGTAAACCATAATATCCTGTTTGAAAAATATATCACCAATTACAGGAATTTGAGAGAATAGCGGGACGGCAACTGCTTTAAAGGTCGAGGTGGGCGGAATTCCCACCAAGCCACGTCCCAGGTAAGCTGACAGGCCCGTACCGAAAATAGTCAGTGCCAGGCCGCTCGCCACTTGACTCGCTCGGAAAACGATGGTAATGACCGCATGAATTAGTGCCATAAGTCCGCCCGCTATCAAGGCCACCAACAGGCCCAGCCATTTGTTGTCTGAATAGGTACCCACGTAAAAGGCGCTAACAGCTCCTACGAGCATCATGCCTTCAACACCTAGATTCAAGATTCCCGAACGCTCAGCAATAACTTCACCAAGCGAAGCATATAAAATCGGGGTGCCTGCAACGACACCAGCTGCAAGGATGGCGATTATATAGTTTAAATCCATACCGTCATGCCTTCTTTCTTACCAAACGGTAATTGTTAAAGATTTCGCCGGCCAGCACGAAAAACAGAATCGAGCCCT
Source organism: Desulfosporosinus cupriresistens (assembly GCF_001707885.1). Lineage (GTDB taxonomy): Bacteria > Bacillota > Desulfitobacteriia > Desulfitobacteriales > Desulfitobacteriaceae > Desulfosporosinus. The sequence continues at coordinate 6,754 of NZ_MASS01000033.1, forward strand.
GAAACATGGACACCATGCTCGACGGAAAGCCGGAGGTCTGCAGGCTGAAGCCACCGACCAGCAGCCCGCCCATTAGAAATGATGCCAGCAAGATACTTAAGGGATTCAGCCGAGCAAGCAAGGCAATAAGTATGGCGGTATAGCCATAGCCTGGAGAAATCGTCTGCTGCAATCGGTGAAGCACGCCTGAAACCTCAGCCATACCGGCAATTCCCGATATGGCCCCACTTAAAAACATCACCTTCAAGACATTTTTAACATAACTCATGCCGGCATAATCGGCCGCCTTGCGGCTGGAGCCGCTAACGCGGATCTCATATCCCCACTTAGAATATTTGATAAGGAAGAACATCACTATAGCAATGATTAGCATAAGAAAGATGGCATAACTGATTCGAGTGTTGCCGAAAACTGGTATGGTCGCACTATCCGGAAATTGTTTCGTGAGAGGAAAATTGTTTCCCTTAGGATCTTTCCAAGGACCATAAACAAGATAGGCAATCCAAAAATAAGCCACATAGTTCAGTAAGAGCGAGCTAATAGTTTCATTAACATTCCAGTAAGCCTTCGGAATGGCCGGAATCAAGGCCCAAAGTCCGCCACAAATAAAGCTGGCAACCAACATGAGTGGGAGCATTACGAGTATTGGCAGGTTCGAAAAAAACAGAGCGAAATAAGTAGCGCCGAAAGCTCCCATATAAAATTGGCCTTCTGCCCCGATGTTCCATAATTGCATGCGAAAAGCCAGCGAAACCCCTAGGGAACAAAGCGCAAGAGGAATCATTTCTACAAGCGTTTCACTAAGGCCATAGGCTGAGCCAACGGAAGATTGTAGAATCTCACTGTAAAGCTTTAACGGGTCCTTTCCGGTGAACAGCACAAATAGGCCAGCAAAGATTAGCCCCAGCACTATAGAGGTCACAGAGATTCCAAACTTCTTCAGAGCAGAGCTTGAATTTGTTTTTTTAATCTCCCAATTTCCCAACAATTTAAGATTCATGAAGATCTACCTTTCTTTTACCGGCCATCATCAGGCCGATTTCTTCACGCGACGTTTCACTAGGGTTAACAACGCCCATGATTTCACCCCCGTGCATCACGATGATGCGATCCGTCATGGAAAGAAGGTCTTCCAGATCCTCTGAAATAAGGAGCACTGCCTTACCCTTTTCACTCTGCTCTATGAGTAGTCGTCTGACATAATCGGTCGCCCCGATATCAAGACCACGCATCGGATACACTGCAATAATCAGTTTTGGATCGGAGTCGATTTCACGTGCCAGCAGAAGTTTCTGAATGTTTCCGCCCGACATCATTTTAACTGGGTTAGCCGTACTCGCTAACCTGACATCAAATTTTTGTATTAAACGATCAGTGTCACTTCTAACTTTATCCCAACGAATAAAGGCGCCATGATTCTTGCGATAACTTTTAAGGGCCATATTTTCATAAGCGTTAAGGTCCGTCACAAGCCCGGTGGTCATGCGATCCTCTGGTACATAGCTAATACCCAGATCAATCCGTTTTTTTCGACCGGATTTTGTGCAGTCTTTTCCGCTGAAGGAAATGCTTCCTTGTTTAACCATACGCAGGCCTGCCACAGTGTCGGCAAGCTCCTTCTGGCCGTTGCCATCAACCCCCGCGACGCCAAGTATTTCGCCGTCATATATATCGATCGAGATATTTTTCAATTTCAGCAAACCATTGTTGCCCAAAGCCGATACATTATTTAAAGACAGAATTTTATCATTTTTGCGATGGGATTTCTTTTCCACCACGTCACTAATATTTCTGCCCACCATCATTTTGGCAAGCTCTTTTTCATTCGTATTTTTGGTATAAACGGTACCTATGGATTTTCCGTCTCGTAAAACGGTTATGCGATCTGTGTTCTCTAAAACCTCATTCATTTTATGAGAAATAAGAATTACTGATTTTCCGTTTTTAACCATCTTCAGAAGTGTTTCGTAGAGCGCATTGGCTTCCTGAGGGGTCAGTACAGCAGTCGGTTCATCAAGTATCAAAACTCTGGCACCCAACAGGAGTAATTTAATGATTTCCACTCGCTGTTGCTCTCCGACCGAGAGTTGCCAAATTTTCGCTTTGGGATCGATGGAAAGTCCGAAGGCTTCTGATTGCTTGATAATCTGCTGCTCAATTTCTTTGAGGTTATAAATCTGTTTTAGATCCTTAATACTAAGCATGACATTTTCTGCCACCGTAAATGGCTGAACAAGCTTAAAATGCTGGTGCACCATCCCAATACCGTAGTTGACAGCATCTTTTGGCGACGAAAATTCAGTTTTCTTGCCCTCAATGTAGATGTCACCCCCATCGGGACGATAGAGGCCTGTGAGCACGCTCATCAACGTGCTTTTCCCCGCCCCGTTCTCACCGAGCAGAGCATGGATTTCGCCAGAGTTAACGTTAAACGAAACCTGATCATTGGCCAGGATGCCCGGAAATTCTTTGATGATTTTGCGCATTTCTATCATGGGGGTATCTCCCATTGATCTCACCCTTTCAAACATTACCGCAAACCGGCGAGAGTCCCGCCGGTTTGCTGCTAACACCATTCTTCATTTCAATGGGGACATACCTGTAGGTGTGTCCCCTGACCTTGTTCGATCGGTTAAGATTTGGGAATTGATCCCGATACGCCTTTAACAAACCAATTAATGGAAAGAAGAACATTGTCTGGAGCTTTATCTCCCTCTTTGACTTTCAGTGTGCCGCTTTGATCATAGATCGGTCCTGAGAAGGGATCGAATTTTCCATCCATAATATCCTGTTTTTTTGCAGTAACTGTGGCCTGGAAGTCTTTATCAACTTTGTCACTGAAAGGCGTTATATCAATGATTCCGCCATCTTTAATCCCGCCAAAGTATTGTGTTGATTTCCATGTTTTGGCCATAACTTCCTTAACTACTTGCACGAAATACGGACCCCAGTTGGATACATCACCAACAAGGATAGAATTGGGTGCAAATTTTGACATATCGGAATCGTGACCAACTGCCAGAACGCCTCTATCTTGAGCTGTCTGAGCAAACGTCGGCGAGTCGACATGCATCGCTAGCACATCGGCGCCTGCGTCAATCAGACTGTTGGCAGCAGTTTTTTCCGTTGCTGGATCGTTCCAGGAATTTGTCCAAACAACCTTAACTTGAACCTTAGGGTTGATCGACTGAGCACCCAGGGTAAAGGCATCGATATTACGGATAACTTCAGGTGTACCGAACGGAGCAAGAAATCCGAGAACATTGCTCTTTGTGTATTTTCCTGCTACCATACCGGTTAGATACCGGGCTTGATAGTCTCGGTTGAAATATGTGCCTAAATTGGCAGTAGCTTTGTAACCGCTGCAATGTTCAAAGACAACATCGGGGAACTTCTTAGATACATTAACCATGTAATCCATGTAACCATAGCTGGTACCAATAATGATCTTGTTGCCCTTTTGAGCCAGATCTGTGAAAACACGTTCAGCGTCTGCCGTCTCGGGAACGTTTTCAACATAGGTTGTTTCAACGTTCTTCATTTGAGATTCGAGATATTTTCTGCCCTGGTCCTGGGCGTAAGTATAACCAAAGTCGCCCACAGGTCCAACATAAACAAACGCAACTTTGATTTTTTCTTCTGTAGCTGGCTTGCTTGCTTGCTCATTAGTCGATGGCTTGCTTGCTTGGGAGCACCCGCTGAGCAACACCGATAGAATCATAGCAAGGACCAGCGTAAGTACACCGATTTTGTTGATTTTTTTCATAATCTCTCCTCCATTGTATTTATTAGTTTGGGATTTTCTCACATAAATATACCGTTCTTTCATCCCTTCTTTCTGACTGGACAGTCTAATTCATTAACGCTTATCCTGGATACCGTCGTCGCTTCCCGATGATTCCCACTTTCAGGCAGATTGTTAGTACAAATTGCCCGATCCAGAAACCCGCAAAACTATTGTAGTAGTTTTTCTCGGGATAATAGACAAGCCGATTTACTCAGATGGTACCTTAGAAAAACGTTTTCTGTCAAGTTTCTCATAATAAAAAAGAAATCTTCTACTGCTGGTGTCCCTGGTCTATATCCGAGAAAAAATTCTATGAAATAGACTCTTAAAATGCCGGAGGGGTTATAGCCGAAATAAAGATCAGATCTTCTGGACCAATGCTCCAAATCTTATGGGGAATACTCGAGAAATAATAGATACTGTCTCCTTCTGCTAAAGTATGAATGTCCTCCCCAATTTGGATTTTCATCTGTCCCTGTACAACCAAGATGTTCTCTTCTCCGGGATGAGTCAGGGGTTCGTCACAAGTAACGGCACCTGGTTCCAATCGCGCCATCATCATCTCCAAACTTCTATTTAAATCGGGAGACAACAATTCAAAGGTAAGATGTGAGTCTGGAAATTTCAAAACCTGACGCTCATTTTTCCTCACAACTGGGCTTGATTTGGCTTCATCCATCAAAAAGTAAAATATGGGCACGTCGAGGGCATGGGCAATTCTTCTTAAAGAAGTGATTGAGGGATCCGTAAGGTCCCGCTCTACTTGGCTCAAAAAACCTTGCGTCACCCCGGTCCTTTCTGCCAAATCCTTTAGGGTCAGTTGCTTCTCCATTCTTTTAGTGCGGATTTTTTCACCCAGCATCACTTACCACTCTTTCCACAAGTTCGCACCGTAAGCAAGATTACTCAACAATACCGGCCATCAAAAGACCCATTACCCGTTCGTCTGTTTCCTCTACTGGCATAACCTTCATAATTTTCCCTTCGTAAAGCACTGCTATACGATCGCAAATACTTGTCAATTCCTCTAGGTCCTCGGAGATCAACAACACTCCAATGCCGTTTCTGCGAGCTTCCAAGAGCTTACTATGCAAGTATTCTGTTGCCCCGATGTCCACTCCGCGTGTCGGATAAGCTGCCACTAAGGCCACAGGATTTCGGGTTATTTCCCTAGCCAAAATTACCCGCTGGATATTGCCACCCGACAACCTGCCTGTAGGAGTTTCTAAGCTAGGAGTTTTAATGCCATATTTCTCTACCAAAGACGAACTGTGGGACATAATCACTCGGTTTTGCAGGAGAGAACGCTTGGCAAACGGGGGTTGGTGATGATCCTTTAAAATTAGGTTCTCCCAGATACTAAAGGAAGGAATGGTCCCCACGTGAAGCCGGTCCTCCGGGATATAACCCAGACCCTGTTCAATAATTCTAGCTGGCGCCATTTTTGTGCTTTCTTTGCCATTTAAAACTATTTTTCCTTTACTTACTTTTCTTAGCCCGCCGATTACCTCGGCAAGTTCTTTTTGCCCATTGCCTGAAACTCCGGCAATTCCCAAGATCTCCCCTTCGCGGATAGTAAGTGAAACTCCGGCCAAAGCATCTGTCCCCATATCTCCTTTGGCGAAAACATCTTGAAGTTCTAAAATAGCTTTGCCTGGAGAAAACTCGCTATCCCTTCGACAGGGAGCCATGTCCCTTCCGACCATCAGTCGTGCCAGAGCTTCCTGGGAAGTTTCCAAGGTGTTGACGTCTGCACAAACCTGACCGTCCCTAAGTACGGTCACTCTATCACTAATTGCCATAACTTCATTTAATTTATGGCTAATCAAGATGATTGAGTTTCCCTGATTAGACATGTTTTTGAGCAACAAAATTAACTCATTCGATTCCTGGGGAGTGAGGACCGCTGTAGGTTCATCAAGAATCAGCAGGTTAGCACCCCGATAAAGCGCTTTGACAATTTCGACGCGCTGTTGTTCACCTACACTCAACTGCCAAACATAGGCATCGAGATTAATCGCTAAACCATACTTGTCCGTTATTTCTTGAACTTGTTTTTTTGCGGTTTTTAAGTCCACTAAGAATGTCTTAGATAGCCCTAAGATGACATTTTCACATACAGTAAGGGTGGGAACCAGCATAAAATGCTGGTGTACCATCCCGATCCCAAGTTGAATGGCCTCACTGGGAGAGTTTATCTTTACCGTCTTGCCGTTAAGCGAGATATTACCTGCATCAGGTTGGTAAAGACCGTAAAGGATATTCATCAGAGTTGTTTTGCCTGCTCCATTTTCACCCAGAATAGCAAGTACCTCACCTGCATCTAAGTGGATATTCACATTATTATTGCTTAGAACACCAGGAAAACGTTTAGTGATTCCATGCATTTCTAGGTGTTGGATCTTTTCAACCATGTATACTCACCCATTATTTCTTAGGTAATTCCACCTTTAATTTGCCGCTAATAATGTCTTGTTTCGCTTGTTCTACAGCGGCTTTTGCTTCCACGGGAATCTTGTCAGCCAGTTTTTCATTGTATTTTAACTCAATCGTTCCGTCGGCAAAAGTCAAGGTAAGGTGTTGTCCACCTAGAATTCCTTGTTTTCTCAAGTCAATAATTTTGGTTACGATCTTTTCCCAGTTATATGCTTGGGCTGCTAAAACAGTATCAGGAGCGACACTGCTTTGATCCATATCCGTGGAAAGCCAGTATTTGCCCTTGTTCTCTGCAACGGCTCGCATTGCTCCTACGGCCTGCTGCGAGGAACCAGTAAGGATGTCAGCACCTGCACTCATTTGAGTTTTGGCCAGATTGCCCGCTCCTACAATATCATTAAAAGAGCCCGTATAGGCAATACGTGTTTTGACATCGGCTTTTCCTTTAGCAACGCCCTGTTGGACACCAGAATTGAACTTAACTGCATCTCCTGATTCTACAGGGCCAACAATTCCGACAATGCCTGATTTAGTTGTCATGGCTGCCAGCATACCTAACAGATAACCACCATCTTGGGCTTGTGGGTCGTAGGCAAAAATATTCGGTGCAGTCTCAAAGCCACTGCCATAGGCAAAGGTTGTCTTAGGGAAGTCCTTGGCGATATCCATTAATACGCTTTGATACTGGGAACCGTGGGCAATGATAATATCATACCCTTGGGTTGCATATTGACGTATAGCTGCTCCCGCATCCACTGCACTACCCAGCTTTTCGCTAGTTACAACCTCCACCTTGTCTTTACCCATGGTTTTTTGAACTGCTTTCAAACCTTCTACCATGGACTGACACCAGGCTAGATCATCAACCGTAGCTGGGAGTACAAGAGCGATGCGAACTTTTTCCGCTTTTGCCTGCGGGGCTGTCTCAGCAGTCTTACTGGCGTCGGTGGTGTTGGTACCACAGCCAGCTGTGAAGGCCAACAGAGTCAAGACGGCCAACATTAAAGATAGTACCTTTTTCATTTTTTCTCCTCCTTCAATTTCTCTCTAAAAACTAAACCATTGTTTTCGTAGTTCGTCGTTCGAAGATCCAGTATCGTGCATCGAACTTCGCGCATCGAACATCGCTATATTAACCTCTGGTTCCGCGCTGAAAGGGTTTACCCAGTGCCGCTGGGGCCCAAACCCGCCCAAAGGAGATTGCCAAGGCAACTATGGTTACCACGTAAGGTAAAATAACGGCTAGTTCGTAGGGAAAGTTAATTCCTAACACTTGCACCATGCTCTGAAAAGAATCAGCCATACTGAACAAGAGAGAACCTAAGAGAATCCCCCAAGGACTCCAGCGACCAAAATAAACTAAAGCAATGGCAATAAACCCCCTGCCAGCCGTGATATTATCTGCATACATATTGGCCTGACCAATGGTTAAGAAGGCCCCAGCTAGACCCGCTAGCATACTGCCGACAATCAAACACTCGTATCTGATACGTACTACATTCACTCCCAAGGTATCAGCTGCCTCAGGTTTGTTGCCCACAGCCCGCACATTAAGGCCCCAACTCGTCTTATAAAGTATAAAACCCGACAACGGCACCAACGCTAAAGCTGTATAAACTAGTATGTTTTGGTTGAAAAATATCGGACCCAGAAATGGAATATTGCTTAGAAGAGGAATCTTAACCTCCCTCAAGCCGTTGATCGACGTGATTCCTCCCACGTACAGGCGGTATAATAAACCAGACAGACCCCAACCAAACATGTAAAGTCCTATGCCACTAATTCCCTGTTCAGCCTTAAAGGTTACGCTGACCAGCGCCATCAACAAACCCATTAACGCTCCTATGATTAGGCTAGCAATGATGCCTAGTAAAGGGCTTCCCAAATGCAGAGTAGCAAAGAATCCTGCAAAGGCACCCATCATCATGATTCCTTCCACCCCTAGGTTGTAGACCCCTGAGCGTTGGGTGAACATCTCCCCCAAAGCTGCCAAAAGATATGGTGTAGCTAAACGGATTCCAGTAGCTAGTATACTGATGATAATAGCGGAATTCATGACACCTTCCATTATTACTTGCCACCTTCCCCGTTAACTTTTTGTCCAAATATCTTTGCCTTTAAATGGGTTAGGAAGCTTGGATTCTTTAAAAAATAATCACTTGATACCACGAACAAGACGACTAGTCCTTGGATCACCATAATCATGGCTGCTGGAATATTTACAGCCCTTTGCATCATATCAGCTCCTAAAAGCAGGGCGCCGAACAGCACTGCAGCTGGAATAGTACCCAATGGATGCAAGCGACCAAAAAGGGCAGCAACAATACCGCTAAACCCGTAACCTGCAGATATACCTTCAATGGCGCGGTGATGAACCCCTGTCACCTCAACTGCACCTGCCAGTCCAGCCATTCCTCCAGCGAGAGCCATAGCTAAAATCAAGTACCATTCCACTTTAATACCAGCGTAGCGAGCGGCCTCAGGTCCAGCACCAACTGCCCGCATACGATATCCGATACTGGTGCGCCACAAAAAGACATAAACCAATACCGCCAAGAAAAGTGCGAAAATCAGACCTGAATGCAGCCTGGTCCCTGGGATAAGCCGACTGAGCCAGATCTGTTGAGGGATTGAAGCTGTTTGTGGCACACCCGTACCATAAGATACCTCTTTTGGGTCGATTAACGGTCCACGTATAAGAAACAGATATAATTGTAAGGCAATCTGATTTAGCATCACTGTACTAAGAATTTCATTGACGGCTAAGCGCGCCTTTAACCAACCAGCAATCCCTCCCCATACGGCGCCACTTAATCCACCCACCAGAAATACCAAGGGGAGCAAGAGTACCGCTGGCATATCTGGCAAGGATACAGCTAATGCCGCCGCTCCGATCGCTCCGGCCAGAATCTGGCCTTCAGCACCAATGTTGATAATCCCACTACGAAAAGAAATAACAATCCCTAACCCCACCAAAAGCAAAGGGACTGTCCGTACAAGGGTCTCTGTGATCCCGAATTTGTCACTGATCGGCCCTGTAAACATCACTTCGTAAGCTTTTAACGGGTCCGACTTTGCAAGAATGAGAAATACTGCGCCGATTAGGAGTGCCCCTACCAAAGCGGCAAGCAACACTATGATTTGTATTAAGACCCCTCTAAATCGTGAACTCAACTATATACAACTCCATCCTTTAGTGAAAATTATAATTTGTATTTCGAGAAGGGACCTTCCAGAAAGTATGGAACGAAGAGTTATACTTTTCTGACAAGTATAAAAAAAGCTTTCTAGAGATTAAAATCTCCAGAAAGCTTCATTGCTCAATACTTGGACTTGCCTACATTATATTACCTATATTAAAATATTGCAATGATTTCTTAGTGTGAGTAAATTTCCGCAAAAGAAATTCTCTATTGTTAAACATTTATCTTAATTCCCAGGGTCACAATACACCGTGCCCTACTCAAGATTCTCTAATTCATTATAATCTTTACTCAAAACATCCGCTAGCAATCTGTGATCATGGAGTAAGTCAATTAAAATGCGCTCATCTTTAGTTTGGGTGGCTCGAGCATTGGTAAGAATACTTAGAGGCCGATAAATGGGAGCATCTTGAATTTTCAAGCTTTTAAATATCTTTCTGTCACCTACTCGGCTAACAGTCAAAGAAGAAATAATGGTAATTCCAAGTCCTGCTGAAACAAGTTGTTTGATTGCTTGTGTACTTCCCAGTTCCATCGATATATTTAATTGATCCGGATCAAGCCCTCTCTCTTTAAGGGCCATCTCCATTACCCTGCGGGTCCCAGAACCATCTTCACGAGTCACCAAACGCTCGTGAGGAAGTTCGGCTAAGGTAATACTATTCCTTGACGCCCAGGGATGGAAATAAGGAATCACAACTACCAACTCATCTTCCCAGAAACTCTCCACATTAAGATCCTTATGCTGAGGAACCGGCCCCTCTATCAGACCAATATGCATCTTCTTCTCCAAAACATCTTGAGAAATTGATTCTGTATTGGCGATTTTTACTTTAAAGTCCACGTCTGGGTGAGTCTTATACAAAAATGCCAAAATATTAGGAAGGATATATTCTCCGATCGTTAAAGTCGCGCCAAGCTGAATCAGTCCTCTCTGATTTAGTGCAAGAGCGCTGATCTGCTCTTTAGCATTTGTAAGCAGGTCTAAGACGCTTCGAACATGGGCATAGAAAATCTGACCTTCTTTAGTCAAAGTAACTCCTTTATTAGTACGATCAAAAAAACGAGCACCATACTGATTCTCCAGATTCTGAATCTGCAAACTAATACTGGGTTGACTCATGTGGAGCTTCTTCGCTGACAATGTAATGTTTTTGGTTTCTGCAACATCTTTGAACACAAGAAAATGTTGTTCCATGATGATATATCTCCCTTCGTAGCCCCCTATATCTCTTGAATAGCGCTCTTAATTTACGCTATAATCTATCTATGCAATAGTATATTAACTTGTTCCTATTATTTTCGCCGGATATTTCGCTTTTCCTTCAATTTATAAATTTATATTTTGAAAAATTATACAAATGCACCCTCATTACTTTTAAACAGTATTATTTTTCATCTTACGAAAATACCCGATTATTAAAACCTTGCATCTCTTCCCTAATAAGGATAGAAATGCAAGGTTTTTAAGCTAAGTCCCTGTTTGGTTTATATGGGTTTCTTCTACTATTTATGAAAAGTTCTCTTCTCTAAAGCATTAATATATGCTTTAGCACTGGCTTCAATTATGTCAGTAGAGAACCCCTTGCCTAACACCAGACGGCCATCTTCATAACGCAACTTAACTGTGGCCTCTCCCAAAGCCTCACTGCTTCTAGTTACAGACTTCAGAGTATAATCTTCAAGCGTTGCAACATTCTTTGTTATCCTATCAATAGTATTGAAAAGAGCGTTCACAGGACCGTTACCACAAGCAGCATCTGTCATCATTTCCCCTTCTATTTCCAGGGTTACGGTAGCTGTCGCCATCTCAACTCCATTTGTCGCGATAGACATATCCCGAAGTAGAATACTATCTGCTGTACCCCCGGAATCTCCCATCAATACATAAAGGTCCTGATCAAACACTTCTTTCTTCTGATCTGCCAACAGTAAGAATCTTTGATAAACATCCTCAAGCTGAGCACCTTCTATTTGATACCCTAATTCCTCGAGACAATATTTAAGAGCATGTCTCCCCGATCTTGCCGAAAGACTAATCGTATTTTGAGGAATACCGATGGTTTCTGGTTGGATGATTTCATAGGTTTCTCTGTCTTTTAGAACCCCATCTTGGTGAATGCCTGAAGCATGCATGAAAGCATTGGATCCGACAATCGCCTTATGATCCGGGACTGTCACCCCAGTTATCCGTGAAACAAGTCTGCTTGTGGCAGATATCTCACGGGTGTTAATTTTACTCTCCACCCCGTAACCATCATGTCGGGTATAAATCGACATAATCACCTCTTCCAGGGAAGTATTACCCGCCCGTTCTCCGATACCGTTGATTGTCCCTTCTATCTGACTAGCTCCAGCTTTAATACCCGCTAGGGAATTCGCTGTTGCCATTCCCAAATCATTATGGCAATGCACACTTACAATTGCTTTATCAATATGCTTAACATTATTAATAACAAAACTAATTAATTCTCCATATTCCCATGGGTTAGCATAGCCAACAGTATCTGGGATATTAACCACTGTAGCTCCAGCATGGATTACCTCCTCGATGACCCTTACCAAGAACGTTGGGTCACTCCGAAAAGCATCTTCAGCGTAAAACTCTACATCACTTACATATTTCTTCGCATACTTAACAGCAGCAATAGCCTGTTCCACGATTTGATCCGGTGTAAGCTTAAATTTCTTGGCCATGTGAATTGGTGAAACGCCTATACCTGTGTGAATTCTGGGATATTCAGCATTGCGTAAGGCCTCAGCACAAATATCAATATCCTTTACTACCGCTCTTGTCAACCCACAAATGATAACTCCTTTCATTTCTTGCGCGATCGTTCGAACCGATTCCATATCCCCTGGTGAAGACGCTGGAAAACCCGCTTCAATGACATCAACGCCGAGCTTCACTAATTGATGGCCAATTTCTAATTTTTCTTTAACGTTGAGTGTGATCCCCAAGGATTGTTCTCCATCTCTGAGGGTAGTATCAAAAACATATAATCTACGCATATAAATTCCTCCTTAAATATAAATAAACCCTTCATCTCTAATTGAGACGAAGGGTTAGTTCGCGGTACCACTCAAGTTGACGGCAGATAGCCGTCTTCTCTGCAGATACGGGAGTAGATCGTGGTTCGTAGTTCGTGGTTCGTGGTTCGACCCGAAAAAAATTGCTTAGTTCGAACTACGTGCATCGAACTTCGAACATCGAAGTTCCGATATCCCCTTCCTTTTAACGGCGGAAGCTCCGTCCGAGCCTACTTTAATTACAATTTCGGTCGGCTACTCGAGGAAGAGTTCCAATTCTATCCCATTACTGCCTTTCACCAACCGGCAGTTCTCTGAAACGGGTACTGAACTGTACTATTCCCTCTCATCGTCATTTTAACTGTTTTATAACATTCTGCCATTACTTTTTATTATTGTCAAGGATAAATATCAGGTTAATTTTGGTTCTCCTAAACTTAATCCTTTTCGACAGAGAAAACCCCGTCAACTTCATTTAGATCTTCGATGATTTTATCTATATTTATTCGCTTAAAAGGAGTTCTTAAAGTGTATTCAAAAGTTGTTTTGTTTTCCTCTTCATTTAATAAAGACATAGAAATATTTTGAGCGATTATTTTATGTGATTCAATAATACGGTTGATTTCTTTAACTTTACAAGTTCCATTTACTGTAACTATCTTTAATATCTGCTTACTTCTAAAAAAATAATGTTCGACAGAACGCTCCAATGTAACAAAAACTAAAAACGTAGCAAGGAAGGCAGTAAAATAAAATCCGGCTCCTGTGACTAAACCTATCGCTGAAACCACCCATAGTGAAGCGGCTGTTGTCAGTCCTTTAACCGAGACTCCATCCCTTAAAATAGTGCCGGCTCCTAAAAAACCGATACCTGAAACAACTTGGGCGGCTAGTCGAGCAGGATCTTTGTTTACTGTCGAAAAATCCGAGAATCCATACATTGATAAAATCATGATTAAAGCGGCCCCTAAAGAAACTAAAATATGTGTTCTAAACCCTGCTGGACTATCATGCCGCTCTCTTTGAAAACCTACTATTCCACCGAAAACACAAGCCAGAAATATTCTTAGAGCAATCTCATAATCAGTAATTACCACTGTCCCCACATCTTTCTCTGTATTTTCTGCATTTTCTCTATCTTCGATTATCTTCTGTCTTACTTTTTTGCTAAAGTTCTCGTTTTTCCTTCCTGTAACCATTACTCAATATCTTTGTAACAATGAAAATAACCTGTGAAACCACTCGTCCTTGTGCTTTAGAGTTAATGACTCTTTTCAACCCTTCATTTGACATTTTCCAACTCACTTAGGGGTACTAAGCAAGAGACTTAATATATAAGTATGTATTAAGTCCCTAAAATTTTCCGGCTAAAGATACCCTTCTGCGGAAATAATTAAAGGATATGAAATAAAAGGGGGTTAAACGCTTGGAAGAGATAAACACTAGCATCGTTGAATTAGTGCCTGAGTATTTAGTGATTGTATCACAGTTGGAACCCACTTTAAATATCATAAGAATTAAGGTTTATGATCGGGAGCACTTTTTTGTTAACCCAAATCCGTTAGCTAATGACAATCAGCTAGGCCAATATTCTATCTGTCCTAGCTGCTATAATCAAACAGTTTCCGAAATCCGTGATATGTACGCAGGATGGTCCAAAATTGATAGAACTCAACCCACGAAGCTCATCGGAATTCATAATCAAGATCCTAAAAACCTTTATATTCAGTTTTCACTCGGTGAGCGTTGTTTTATCTACGAACGCAGTTTACAGTCACATAGAGAAGTAATATATGAAGAATTATTCGGTAAAAAGCATAACTGTCGGCAGCGGGCTTTGAGTGGTGATGATGAACAGTATCTTGTCTCTAAACTCAGATTTTTGCCTAAGACCAAAAAGGCGATTAGCTTTTACCCCTTTAAAGCCACTGGCCATACCTACATTAGGAAGCGTCTCTCTTAACCTTTACTGTTAATCCATAATAAACATGCGTCTGCACAATAAATTAATTCCACAAATCACGTTACCAATAACAACTAAACAACGGGTCCTATCAATTGTGATGTACATAAAAAGGGGCCCTTATACTAATGTGCCTAAGTATACGTTCATTCTACAAGTCTCAACGTTATTATAGGAGGTTATTCTAAGTGCAGGGTAGTCCAATTCTAGAAATCGACCTCGCCAAAATAAAATTTAACACCTCTCAAGTGGTCGAACGATGCCACCGAAAAGGGATAGAAGTCATTGGAGTAACTAAAGGATTTAGCGCGATCCACCAGATCGTCTCGGCTATGGTGGCAGGAGGAATTGACGGCCTAGCTGATTCTCGGATGGAAAACATTATTGAACTCAGGGAGAAAGGATTTACTCAACCGATTACTCTGCTGAGAATTCCACGCCTAAGCAACGTCATGAAGGTTGTTCAGTATACCGATACTAGTATAAATTCAGAAATAAGTGTCATTAAAGCATTAGCTCAAGCAGCTAAACAATTTAAAAAAATTCACCAAGTTATATTAATGGTCGATGTTGGCGACCTGCGTGAAGGGGTGCTGCAGGAAAATGTACTTGACATGGCCAAGCAGTTTACTAGTTTTAAAGAAATTAAACTCATAGGGCTTGGAACAAATATGGGGTGCTTTGGAGGAATACTTCCTAGTTCCCATAATCTTGGGGTCTTGGTTGAATTGGGACATGCTGTGGAAAACGAATTAAACCTGAAACTGGAGATAATTTCTGGCGGTGGGACTTCAACATTATTGTTAATTGATAATGAACAGGTTCCTGCTGGAGTAAATCAGTTGAGGATTGGCGAGGGTATCTTATTGGGTACTGATACGACCAATAGTCGAAAAATCCCTTGGCTTCATCATGACGCATTCCAGCTGCAGGCTGAAGTTATCGAAGTTAAATCCAAGCCATCCGTGCCAACAGGGACGATCGGTCGAGATGCCTTTGGTAATATCCCGGAATTCATAGATCTTGGAGTTCGAAAAAGAGCCATTGTATCTATGGGAAAACAAGATGTCAACATTAAAGGAATTCAGCCTGTGGACAAACGTTTAACGATAATGGGGGCTAGTAGTGACCATCTAATCCTTGATATTGAAGACTCAGAATACGAGATTAAAGTTGGGGATGTCATTGCATTTTCTTTAGCCTATTCCGGATTGCTCTCAGTCAGTGACTCACGGTACGTGCGGAAACTATTCAAGGGAGGTTCAGGTTCAAGCGATACAACCTAAATTTATTTCAACCCCTCTCATAAGAGGAAGTCTTTCAAACAGCCTTTTTCAAGAATGCCTCCTACCAATCCTGTTAGGCAGATCTTAAACTACACTCCTGGCTTACGCTAAAAAGAAAGGCCTTAATATTGGCAATCTCAAATTGGACCCTTTATATAATCATCCAATTGGATGTTGTAAGCAGGTGACCTCCCCCGTATAATGAGCCTAAATTATTCCAGAGGGGGAACAAACTATGGCACATAGTTATGCAGAACGCGTCAATTACATGGCTAATTCGGCAATTCGCGAGATCCTAAAAGTGACTGAACAACCAAATATCATCTCTTTCGCCGGCGGGCTTCCAGCTCCAGAATTATTTCCACTTTCCGATATCAGAGAATCTTATGATCGAGTTCTTGGAGCAGGCGACCCTTCTGTCCTCCAATACGGTACCACTGAGGGATATTTACCCTTGCGCGAGGAGATATCTGCTCAAATGAGAGCTAAAGGAATCCAAGCTGAAGCGGGCAATATCTTTCTCACCAACGGTTCTCAGCAAGGATTGGATCTGATTGCTAAACTATTCCTAAACCCCGGAGATGAAGTGCTTCTCCAAAATCCCAGCTATCTTGGCGCCATCCAAACTTTCCGGAGTTACCAGGCCAATTTCAGGTTAGTTCCAACAGTTCAAGGAGGAATCGACCTGCCTGCCCTCGAATTATCTGTTAAAGAACATCGACCTAAAATTATTTACCTCACTCCTACTTACCAGAACCCCACTGGTACCACTCTTACTATTGAAGAACGGAAGGCCATTGCTCGTATAGCGAGTCAGTACGGGGTCCCGGTAATAGAAGATGATCCCTACGGCGAACTCCGCTATGATGGGCCGATTATTGCCCCAATCAAGTCCCTCGCCGCTGAGGACGCAGTGATTTACCTGGGCACTTTTTCTAAGACCCTGGCCCCTGGCTTTCGACTTGGTTGGATCGTCGCCGACCAAGAACTAATAACTAAACTGACTGTCGCCAAACAAGGAA
The DNA here is from genome assembly GCF_001707885.1 of Desulfosporosinus cupriresistens. Lineage (GTDB taxonomy): Bacteria > Bacillota > Desulfitobacteriia > Desulfitobacteriales > Desulfitobacteriaceae > Desulfosporosinus. Next base: position 23,481 of record NZ_MASS01000033.1, read on the forward strand.
CCGATTTGCATACCAGCACTCTCATACAGCGAGCCACTCACTATTATTTAACTCATTTTAACGCGGCCGAACACGTCGAAACGATTCGCCAGACCTATAAAAGACGACGAGACCTGATGCTGGACGAACTCAAAGCAAACTTCTCAACTCAGGTCAAATGGACCGAGCCGACTGGAGGCATGTTTATATGGCTGACCCTGCCAGATAATTATGATACTGATAAGCTTTTAACTCGTGCAGTAACAGGCAATGTAGCCTATGTGCCTGGTAGCCATTTTTTTGCCTGCGCAGGGAGTCACAGCAGCATGAGATTGAACTTTTCTAACCCTTCACCGTTACAAATTAAACAGGGTATTAAAACTCTCGCCGAAATTCTAGCTGTTAGCCATTAGCTATTAGTCGCAACAAAGCGAGTAACTCATTCATTTTATAAGACCCAATCTTTTGACAAAATTGCATCATCATCCATACTAGTATTTTGAGGGGAAAAACCACCATGCAACTGCATTTAGATCGCTCCATCAAGACACCCCTATACTTGCAGATTAGGAGCCAAATTCGGCAACTCATCCTAGCCAACGAACTCCCTCCAGGTTTTCGTCTTCCCCCCGAAAGAACGCTCGCCGCGTCTTTAGGGGTAAATCGGACTACAGTTGTCAATGCCTACCATGAACTAGTGGCCGATGGGTTGATCCAACCCCACGTGGGCAAAGGAACCGTCGTCGTTAATGCCCCTCTGTCCACGGAACATTTTTCTCTTGACCATTTCACTAGCTGTGATTCCGGGGTACGGCCTTCATCAATCCAGCCTATATCCTGGCAGAACTTTTACACTAAGCAGTCTGAGCGCATGTATAACCCAGTCTTGGCCTCTATTCTGGATGAGATTGGCGAAGAAGACCAAATCTCTTTCGCTTTGGGATCACCAGCTGGCGAATACTATCCTCTTGAAGAATTCCGGCAAATTAGTAACGAAGTGATGCGTTCTGGCAACTGGCAAGCCTTCGAGTACGGGCCCACGATTGGCCATTATCCTCTCCGAAAATACTTGAAAGAATGGCTAAGCCATCGTAGCATCCATACTCAGACCCAAAACATCATGATTTTATCGGGTTCTCAACAGGGACTCGATCTACTTGCTAAAGTTCTTATAGAACCCGGAGACTATATCGTGATGGAGGAACCATCCTTCCTGGGGGCTATTGGGGTTTTCAAAGCGGCTGGTGCTCACATTCTTACGGTACCATTAGATCAGGAGGGCCTAAGGACCGACTTGTTAGAACAGATCCTTTCACGCCATCGCCCCAAATTTATCTACACCTTACCAACGTTCCAAAATCCATCCGGCACCAAAATGAGTCTGTCTCGCCGTCAGGAACTCCTCAAATTAGCCTATCAATATCACGTACCAATCCTGGAAGATGACCCTTATAGTGAACTCTATTACGAAGGGATGCCATCCCCTTCTCTCAAGTCCATGGATAAACATGGCCATGTTATCTATCTCGGAACGTTCTCGAAAATGCTTCTTCCGGGACTTCGCCTAGGCTGGTGTGTGGCACCTTCCGCAGTACTTGAACAACTTGCCCTAGCCAAACAGCACGTAGACCTGCATACCAGCACTACCGTTCAATGGATGATGACTGACTTCTGCCGCCAGGGACTGTTAGACAAACACCTTCATATAGTAAGAAACCGGTATCAGCAACAACTCAACACAATGGTAACTGCCTTAACGGAATTTGCCCCACCGGGCTTGTCTTGGACTGTGCCGGAGGGGGGTTTTTACTTGTGGTGTGAACTGCCACCCAGCATAAAGGCCTCGACACTCCTTACTAAAGCTGCTGAGAAGAAAGTAACTTTCATTCCTGGGAATGCCTTTTATATCAATTCCGGAGGAAAAAACCGAATCAGACTCTGTTTCAGTCGTCATTCAGAAACAACGATTCGAGAAGGGATACGTCGCCTCTGCACAGCTGTTTTAGAAATATTAAATCAGCCTCATCCTGCGAGTGCTAATAAACGACTTAGATATAGCGAACCATTAGTGTGAAAAGAGAGAGAAAGGGTTTGCCTTTTGAGGTAAACCCTTTCTCTCTCTTTTCACACTATGAATTAAATCTGTATCCCGTTCCCCATAATGTTTCGATGTATTCAGGGTTAGACGGATCTTTTTCAATCTTTTTTCTTATCTTTTGGACATGAACAGGCACAGTTGCCGTATCGCCAAGGAACTCATTTCCCCAGATCGTCTCGAAGAGATGTTCTTTGCTAAAAACGATGTTCGGATTGGTCGCAAAAAAAACTAGCAATCCATATTCTGTGGTCGTCAATTGAACTTCTTTGCCATTAACAAAGACTTTATGAGAGGCGGTATTTATTTCTAATCCTCTATGGTTTATTACTTCAGAAGCTGCAACTTTCCCCTTGAGCCGTTCATATCTCATAATATGAGATTTTACTCTTGCTACCAACTCCGCAGGGCTAAAAGGCTTAGTTAAGTAATCATCGGCTCCTAAACCTAGTCCCCTAATTTTATCAATATCTTCATTTTTAGCCGATACAATAATTACTGGAATCTCAAATTTAGCGCGAATTTCCTTCGTGATGGAATAACCATCTTTACCAGGCAACATCAAATCTACAATAATAACATTATACAAACCGGATAGCGCCTTCTTCAAACCCTGTACTCCATCTTGAACTATTTCCGCTTCATATCCATTTAACTGGAGATAATCACGTTCTAATTCAGCAATATTTTGATCATCTTCAATAATTAAAATTCGTATCATGCCTAGCCTCTTTCCTAATCATTTTATGATCGGGAGTCTTATTGTAAAACAAGAACCTTCATCTTCAATACTCGTTACCGCAATCGATCCTCCATGAGCTTGCACGAGTTCCTTAGCTATCGCTAGCCCAAGCCCTGTACTCATTAAATCCTTAGTTCGTTCATTATCTATTCGATAAAATCTATTAAAAACATTAGGAAGTTTATCTTTAGGAATACCTGGCCCATTGTCTCGGATATCAATGCTTATAAAATCTTCTTGGCGATCCATTGCGATCTCGATGGTCAAGGCCTGATGAGATCCATATTTAACTGCATTTCCCAGAACATTTTGGAAAGACTGATACAACCTTTTCCTATCAATACTAATAAGGCAATCCCCGACCATTTTATTGGCATAGTGAAAATCGATGTTCCTCTCTTCAAGTTCAAACTTAAATTCTTCCATTAAGTCATCCATAAAAGGTCCTATATAAATACTTTCAAAATTAAACTCCATTTTTTGAAGATCCAATTTGGAAAATAAGAAAAGATCATCAATTAATCTATCAACATAGGCTGTATTCTGATAGATGGTTCTAAGATATTTATTCACTTTTTCCGGCGAAGTAACTACCCCATCCAATATTGCTTCAATATAACCTTGAACCGATGTGATGGGTGTCTTAAGATCATGAGAAATATTGGCAATGAGCATCTTGCGATTTTCTTCATACTCTGACTTCGTTTTCTCACTTGCCTGTAGTTTTTGAGCCATTTCATTGAAGGAATCCACTAATACCCCCATGAAACCTAAATCACACATTCCATCGTTTTCTACTCTTATATTATAATTCCCTTTAGAGATCTCCTCCACTCCATTTTTTAGCTGATTAATAGGTTTAAATACTCTTTTCTCTAACCTTCGCAGAAAAAGATATTGCAAAATTTCTTTAATAATGATAAATACTGCAAAGAAAATACTTATTGACCTTATTCCTGCCCATCTAAACAACAAGTAGAGAATGATGAAGTTAAATATGATACTAATCGGACGAAAAAACCGCAAAGATCTATGATATTGATTGAATTCCCTGTGTTTCCTCTGGAATTCTTGATGCCGGAATAATTCGCGTTGCTGCTTATGGAACTCTTGATGTCGACTTTGAAATTCCGGATGACTCTTCTGGAATTCATTTTGGCTCCAATGAAATTCAAGATGTCGCCTTTGGAATTCCGGATGGCCTTTATGATGAATGGTCTTATGTTTTTCGTATTTTACAATTATACGTTTCAATAGACTCTCAAACACGTAAATCACCTAAATTTCTTCCTTTTGTTCGTGTTCATTATACTGAGAATAAGGACGCAAAACAATTCTATTGTTCTGCGTCCTCGAATTGAAAAATAACCTTGTTTAGTTTACTAACTAAACAAACACAATTCCGCTTTGAGATTCAGATTATGGTTTTCATCAAGATCATTCATTTGTTTTCCGTCAACTGTAACCAAGATCTTCTTAACTTCTCGATTTTCACTAATCCAAAGATTCAACTCGATCTTTGGTTCTTGAAGGCTAAAGAACTCTTTCATAAAGCCGTGATGATGTTGTTGGTGCTCAGACATTGCTCTCTGGCTCATTCTCTCCTGGATCGCCTTTTTCATGTCCTCCGGGATTTCGTTTAAGTTTAAGGAAAGGATGACAGACTTATCGTCTTTTTCTTCCATCTTAATTTGATTAAATAGATTGAGGACGAACGCTAGCTTTGTTAACTTCCCTTTTATTCCTCCACATTTCAGATCATCATAATTTTCAGCGCAATGGTGACTGTGGTGATGGTGACGCATATGTCGCATAAAGCCCGGATGCATTTTCCTCTGGCAACCCTGCATAGTAAACTCGGTTTGACTTTCATGTTTCACTTTCTTACCATCATAGTCTAGTTCTGTACTAAGCTTGACTTTAGTCTCACCGGTTGAAAGATTCTTTTCAAATTGATTAATAAAATTAACAATTTTAGTTTGATCTTTCATCCCTTCAACTTTTAGTGCACCGCTTATAGCCTCCTTATCTTTCATTGTGTTAACAACATCGTACATAAGTTTAAGTTTACTCATTAAAACCAACAACCTCCCTATATTTTTGCTACAATTTCATTATAACGGGAGGTTTTAAACACTTTTTAATGCAAATATAAATATTTAATAAAAATACTTTAAAATAAAATACAGAGGTCATCTGGCTTCTGTATTTTAGGTAAGGGGTAATTTTTAAGTTTTTGATTTTATGAATGCCACTGCACAGATCCGGCATCTCCATGATAGCGGGGGATAACGTGAACATGTAAGTGAAACACTGTCTGCCCAGCGGCTTCTCCCACATTAACTCCTACGTTGTATCCGTCCGGATGAAACTGCTCATCTAATTGCTCTTTAACTTTTCTAAGTAGATCCCCAATACTCGCCATCTCTTCTTTGGTCGCATCAAAGAGGTTTGCTGTGTGCCTCTTCGGAACTATTAGGACATGTCCAGCACTGACAGGATATTTGTCAAAAAACGCCCGCGCTAGCTCGTTTTCAACTAAGATTTGTGTTTCCGGCAGTGTACAAAACACGCAATCATTCATTTAATTTTCCTCCTCAAACTTATTATCTGTTATTTATGGATAATCGTTTTGATATTAAGCTTCTTCACTTTTGTTATCTAGTAGACATAGGCACTACATTCATAATATCGTTAGTTAAATTATTCTCCTTATTCTTCGTCTCGCTCTAAAATCCTCCTTCTGCCATAACCTCCCCACGAAACTGGTCAGCTTCAGTTTGGTAATACGGAGCAAACGAAAAGTTAAAAGATTGATTTAATATATTAGTCTAGCTTCAAATCCAAGTCCTATCAATTTGATCATTCTGAATAATACGTCAATTCTATTCGCTAAAAGCTATGGGTTATATGGTCACGAAGGGATAAAATTTCGTTTCCATGACTATAATTTCTTTAGCACCCTTTTGTGGACATAGTTTACGAAGCGAATCGGAAAAAGTTCTTGAATGGAGGTACCCATGATTGAATTAGTTAAAACGATGAACCCTGAAATCATAGAGCGCATTGTTGAAATAGAAGCAGAAGCCTTTGGACCGGGTGGCTTAAATGTATGGTATCTTGAGCCACTCATCAGGCACGGCCGTGTTTATATCTATCGATTGAATAATGAAATCGTTGGTTTAGTAAATTATATGTTAGATTGGGATAACCCTAAAAAGGCGTATATGGTCGGAGTTTCTATATCTAAAGAGTCACGTGGTCAAGGAATAGGGGCTAAACTACTTACAGAGAGCTTTGCTGCTTTAACCAAGGAAACTATTGAAGAAGTCGAGCTGACCGTGGACCCGAATAATGTTGCAGCCGTTAGGCTTTATGAGAAAAAATTGGGATTCTTGGCAACGGGGTTTAAGCAGGATGAGTATGGTAAAGGCGAAGGAAGGCTGGTAATGAAACTTCTCTTGACTAACTTCGCGGAGAAAGACGTTATGTAAATGGCAGAATAAGCGCGTTAAACTATCTGTATCGCGCACTATAACAAATTACAAGCTTGAAACTCTCTATAAAGTTGACGTACGCTAATTCCTTGACGCTTGTTAGAGCTTTAGCCGACCCTTTGTTATTTCCAATAACCAAAAGATCGGCTAAATCATATAATGAAGTCAGGATTCTATTGTCATGAGGAGGGCTAGCTATGTTTAGTTATAGCAAACCGTTATTTTTTCCGGTTAATGTTCAGCGCCGTAACCCTGTATTTGGTCAAGTATTGCTCGAACACTATGGGGGCAAGGACAGTGAATACTCGGCTGCAACACAGTACCTAAATCACCGTTCCAACATGCGTAACCGCTATCTACGTGATCTTTTGGGCCTCATCGCTGCAGAAGAAATGGGTCACATGGAAATGGTTGCGGTGGCTATTAACAAGTTGGGCGGGCCACCTCTGAGTTATGTCAATTCCCAAGGGATTCCTTGGAATATGAGTTATGTTGATCAAAACCTAGACCCAATTGCGATGCTTCAAGCTGACGTTGAAGCTGAGGTTCGAGCAAGAATTTTATACAACCAGCATTTTAATATGACAAATGACCCGGATCTTAAAAAAATGATTGGTTTCTTAGGAAGCAGAGAGGATGTACACAAACATCTTTTCCAAAAAGCCCAGATGTTGATTCAGCACTCGGCACCATCAGAACAATTCAATGACTTGATTATTGAATATAAAATGAGTTTGAGAATCATTGAACACTAGTAGTTAGTAAGGTGTCATGCGCTTAGGAAAGAATACGATCTCTTCCTAAGCGCCTTGCTATCCGTTTTGAAAGATAAATACAACCTATTTACTTCCCACGGGATATAACGATAATTCTAAGTCTTTCTCCTTAGTTAGTTTACTTTTGATTTGGGACTGAACTGAGAACTCAAAAATAAAAGCATATATCTTTTTGACTAAATCAGGGGAAAGTTGTAGTTCAGTGCCCAGGCTAACTAAGCGCTGAATAATTTCTTTTTCCCGACTAGTATCTTTAACCCGATCCAGTCGTTTCTGATCGCCTACTTTTCTGACTACCTGCATCCTAACTGCTAGCCTTTCGATTATAGTTTGGTCTATACAGTCAATCTGGCTACGCAGAGATTCAAGGGTTTCTCCATCACCCTGCCCTCCAGAAGCAAAGACTCTATTGACCGATCCCGCGACTATTCCTAACTCTCGGGCTAGTTGGACAAACTGTTCTGGGTACAAGGACTGAGGGCCATCGCTTGTAGCCTCTGCAGGATTTGGGTGCATTTCGATCAATAAGCCATCCGCACCTGCTGCTATAGCGGCCTTAGATAAGGACGAAATCAAATCTCTTCTCCCCGCAGCATGACTTGGATCGACAATAACCGGGAGATGAGAAAGCTCTTTGGCGACTCCAACAGCACTAAGATCTAAGGTGTTTCGGGTACTGGGCTCATAGGTGCGTATTCCTCGTTCACAAAGGATAACGTTGGGATTGCCGGCGGATAAAATATATTCAGCTGCCAACAGCCATTCCTCAATTGTCGCCGATAAACCCCGTTTAAGGATAATTGGTTTGTTAATTTTTCCGACCATTTTCAGAAGCTCAAAGTTCTGCATATTTCGAGCGCCAATCTGAATAATGTCAATCTGGTCGACTACTAACTCAAGACTTTGCGCATCAATAACCTCTGTAACACAAAGCAAGTCCTGCTCCCTGGCAGCTTGAACTAAATAATTAAGTCCCTCCCGGCCTAAGCCTTGGAAACTATAGGGTGAAGTACGTGGTTTGAAAACACCACCCCGCAGAATTCTTCCACCTGCTTTTTTTACCGTCTCAGCTGATTGCTTCATCTGGATACTTGATTCTACAGCACAGGGTCCGCCCATTAGAATAATTTCCTTACCTCCTACTGTTACTCCTTTAACCTCAATGGAACTGCGCTCCGCTTTTAGGCCTGCTAATTTCAAATCTTTCATAATCAATACCCCTTTCAAATATAAAAATAAAAAGTCCACGGCCCATCCCATCGCAGGGACGAAAGCCGTGGACTTCCGCGTTACCACCCATTTTGGCCAAATTGGCCCACTCAACAAAGGTACAGTCTCTTAAAACTCGCATTTGTCGAGTTCAAGTTTTAGGTTTGGTAAAATAAAAAACTTCTCATCCCTTGTAGGGACGAGAAGTAATATCTCGCGTTACCACCCAACTTTAAGCCAAAAAGGCCACTCGACAAAGGTACGGGAATTAAAATCCGATACCCCCTTCTTATTAACGGGGAAGAACCGTCCAAGCCTACTAGATAACGTTCAGCCGGCAGCTCGGGAGGGAACTTCACCTATCATCACACATAGAAGAGTTTTCAGTCGAGACTCTTCCTCCCTGAAAGGTAATAAATAGCTTACTTTTCTCCGTCGTCGCTTTTGAAGATTTAATTAATTGTATTATAACACAGGTATGAAATATGGTCAACTTAAAACCAGAGCCCGATATTCGGACTCTGGTTGGATGACTTATTCACGTTCTACCTAGAATTAGGATCAAGTAAAGAAAACTTGGCTGGCACCCACGAAGACACTGTCTTTCGCACGTATTAACCCTTCTTGCAGTAGGTAACGAAAGTTTTATACTTACTGATAAGTACTAATAAGGCTACAGCGATTGTGTTCAATGCCGCGGTGTAATATAACTTGTCAATTAATCTGCATTTTGCCATGAATTTCATCTCAAAACATAGTATAACCCATTTATTAAGTTTTATACAAAACCACAAAACTTTTTTCTATAGGTGAATGTATAGCTATTCTGATCTTCTTAACTTAACTCATGAATGAACAATCCGCTTCTCAGCTTCGGTTCAAACCAAGTCGATTTTGGGGGCATCAGCTGATCAGCATCGGATACTTCAAACAACTCATTTATTGAAGTCGGAAACATGGAAAACGCAAGCTTCATGTCACTGTTGGCTCTTTTTTCAAGTTCTTTAAGGCCTCGTATTCCACCGACAAAGTCTATTCTTTTGTCTGTTCTTATATCTTTGATATTGAGCACTGGAGTTAACAAATGATTTTGCAGCACGGCAACATCGAGTCCCTCCACAGGATCAGTTGAACGGATCTCATCCTTGGCTGTTAACTTATACCATACTCCTTCTAAATACATCCCAAATGTAGCCTTTTCACTCGGTTTAAAAGGCTCAGCCCCCATTTCTTGAACGAGAAAGGCCTTAGCTACTTCAGTTAAAAAACCATCTTTACTATAACCATTTAGATCTTTTACTACACGGTTATAATCCAAAATCATCAACTGGTCATGCGGGAAAAGCACAGATAGGAAGAAGTTAAATTCCTCTTCTCCAGTATAGCCTGGATTTTCCGCCCTTCTTTTTAAGCCTACTTTAACCGCTGAGGCTGTTCTATGATGTCCATCTGCAATATAGATGCTGTGTATCGTTTTAAATTCTTTAGAGATTGTTTCGATGTTGCTTTGATCAGCTATTTTCCATATCGTATGTTTAACTCCGTCAGGGGCTATAAAATCGTATAATGGATTTCCCTTCTTGATCGCTTCGATCACTTCATTGATGATTTTTTGAGAACGATACGCTAAAAATATAGGACCAGTTTGAGCATCACAAACATCCACATGGTTTATTCGGTCAATTTCTTTGTCTTCTCGCGTTTTCTCATGTTTTTTAATGACGTTATTAAGGTAATCATCAATCGCTGCACATCCTACTAAACCAGTCTGAGAACGACCAGCCATCGTCAGTTCGTAAACATAGTAGCAGTTCTGACTTTCTTTAATTAAGACACCTTCCTTGAGCATATCACGAAGACTATCTCTTGCTTGTTCATACACCTTAGTATCATATGGATCGAAGTCCTCAGGAAACTGAGTCTCAGCTCTATCAATTTTTAAAAAGGATAACGGCTCTTTTATTACTTCTTCTAAAGCTTCTTGGCGATTATAAACATCATAGGGAAGTGCTGCCACTTTATTTGCCAGATCTCCTCTAGGTCTTACCGAATTAAAAGGTCTGATCGTAGCCACTGCTCTACCTCCACTCCTAAAGTTCTACCGAAGAGTGCGAAACGAAATCAAGGATCAAAAGCATTTGGTCCCCTTGACTCCATCGTCCTATTTAATGATTCTTACTTTTAAAACTCCGTTAATCTCTCTTATTTTATCGGCTAATTCAGGAGTCAAAGGGGATTCAGAATCAAGTATGGTATAGGCGTACTGTCCTTTGCTTTTATTAATCATGTCTGGTATATTAATGTTTTCTTTAGCGAACGTTGCTGTGAACTGACTTAACATGTTCGGTATATTTTTATGATTAATGGCGATACGTCCAGCATTATTGCAGACTCCCATGTCACAGCTGGGATAATTAACTGAATTCTTAATATTACCATTTTCAAGGTAGTCAATTAATTGTTTGACTGCCATTATCGCACAATTGTCTTCTGATTCACTCGTCGAAGCTCCTAAATGAGGAATGGTAGTTACTCCTTCAATGCCACAAACCTTAGGGTTTGGAAAATCCGTAACGTATTTACCGACTTTTCCAGACTTCAAAGCCTCAACCATATCATCATCAATGACCAAAGTATCTCTTGAAAAGTTTAGTATTTTCACGCCATCCTTCATCATAGCAAAGGAATCTTTGTTGAACATTCCTTTAGTGGAATCGGTTAAAGGTATATGAACCGTAATAAAATCACATTCTCTAAAGATCTCTTCTAAAGACTTAGCTTGTTTAATAAATTTAGAAAGCTTCCAGGCAGCATCCACAGAAATATATGGGTCATATCCGTAGACTTCCATGTCCAACTTATTTAAGGCATTAGCAACTAGAACTCCGATCTGACCAAGTCCTATGACTCCTAGTTTCTTACCTTTAATTTCTGTTCCAGCAAACTTTGCTTTATTCTTTTCAACCAGCTTGGCAATGTCTGGGTCTTCTTGACAAGAATTCACCCAGTTAATTCCTCCAAAAAGGTCACGTGAAGCCATAACTAAGGATGCTATAACAATTTCTTTTACGCCGTTGGCATTAGCACCCGGGGTGTTAAAAACAACCACTCCATTTTCAGCACATTTTTCCAAAGGAATATTATTAACCCCAGCTCCTGCTCGAGCAATAGCCTCTAGTGAAGGAGGCAGCTCTTGATCATGAAGGCTTGAGCTTCTCACCAGGACTGCATTGGCCTCATTGAAATTATTGACCATTTCATAGTCATCAGTAAAGAGGTTTAATCCCACATTGGCGATATTATTTATACAATTAATTTTAAACATGATTACTCCACCCCACAAATTATTTTGTTTAATCTCTGCTTCGATTATTTTGTTTGATTTTCTTCTTCAAATTTCTTCATGAATTCAACTAAAGCCTTAACACCTGCCATTGGCATAGCATTGTAAATGCTTGCTCGCATGCCGCCTACAGTTCTATGCCCTTTCAAATTCTCGAATCCAGCAGCTTTAGCTTCCTTGATAAATTTAGCATCCAATTCATCGGAACCTGTAACAAACGGTACATTCATTAACGATCGGTCTTTCTTTACAACCGTTCCTCGAAATAGCTTACTGGAATCAAGGAAGTCGTATAACATAGCTGCCTTTTCTAGATTGATTTTCTGCATAGCCTCGAGCCCACCCAGATTCTGAACCCACTTAAATACTTTGCCGCAGATATAGATTCCATAGGCTGGAGGGGTATTATACAACGATTTGTTATCTGCATGAGTTTTATATTTTAACATAGTTGGAGTCCCTGGCAATACATCCTCAGTGATCAAATCTTCGCGAATGATGACTACTACAACTCCTGCAGGACCAATATTTTTTTGAACCCCGGCAAAAATAAGACCATATTTTGTTACATCTACTGGTTCCGATAGGATATCTGAGGACATGTCCGCAACTAGGATTTTTCCTCCTGTTTCAGGCAATTCATTATATTTCGTTCCATAGATAGTATTGTTATGACAAATGTAAACATAATCCGCATCATCCGAAATCTTCAGGTCCTTTAGATCCGGTATATATGAAAACGTCTTATCATCCGAGGAAGCTATGACATTAATCTTCCCATATAACTTCCCTTCTGAAATAGCTTTTTTGGCCCACTGTCCAGTATTAATGTGATCCGCGACTTTATTTTTCATTAAGTTCATGGGAATCATGGCAAACTGTTGGGATGCCCCGCCTTGAAGGAAGAGGACTTTGTAATTATCAGGAATCTTCAGTAAATCTCTCAATGTATTTTCAGCATCTCCAATAATCTGTTCGAAAGCTTTCGAACGATGGCTCATCTCCATAACGGACATGCCTGTACCTCTGTAATCTAACATCTCCTCCGCCGCTTCTCTAAGCACCTCTTCCGGCAACACCGCTGGACCTGCTGAAAAATTATATATTCTTGCCATAATAATAAATCCTCCTTTATTCATCGTTATTTAATCAATGTTGCTTTGTAATTTCCGCTTGTGACAAATAAGTCAATAGTTTCCTTAGCATTGTCCCTTTAGATGAGTAGTATCATAAAATTCTCCTTTTCTTAAAATTTCTAATTAAAATGTCTCAAATTGGATGTCTTTGAAAAAAACAAAACCCACCCCATCATTGGGGCGGGAATTCCGCGGTGCCACCCAAGTTCTAACCGATTTAGGGTACATGAAAGCAAACGCTTTAAAATAAATAAAACCTCTCATCCCAATTAGGGACGAGAAGTTATTCCCGCGTTGCCACCCATGTTGCCGAACCGGCCAACTCATGTCCGCGCTATCGGGCGGAACCCGTCACAATTCATCATTGGCCACTCCAGGATGGAATTCTTAAGCTCTGTAGACTGACTTGCACCGACCGTCAGTTCTCTAAACTTCAGAGGCTTAGAACTTCCCTTCATTGTGTTAGGTGTCTTTTAAACTAATATGATTCTAATCGATCCAAGTCATCATGTCAAGTCATTATTTATCATATTTATCTTTTATCTACTTTTCACTTCTTGATCAGTGAGAGTTTCAGGCATGGACGATAGTGCCTGGTGGGTGGACTTATCATAAAATCGTCAAACGTAGCCAAAATCCTAACCTCCTGCAGCTATTAAATTCATAATACCAACGTAATACTCAATATCCGTATTGCTCACTGTAAAAGGATTCTATCCGATTAACAAAGGGCTAACCGTTTATTCAGACTTCAGCAGAACATTTTTCTGCTCTTAAATCCTCAACAATAGCTTTAAGTGCCACTGGGAAAGGGATCACGCTTAAGTCTTGGAGTGAAACCCAACATCGCTTATCGGGATATTGAGGGACTATCCTCGAATCCAAGCAATACTCTCCAACTGCTTCTTTGAGTAAAGAAACATCCGCAGGTTTAGCTTCGAGCGGTTCGGGCAGATCAATGATGATCCAACAGATTCTCCAGCGTCGGTGACTGAATGTGTACCAGACCGGTCCGTGCAATCTTAAGCCCTGCCTGAATTGTGCTTGCACCTGCTCGTCAAATGCTCGTTCAGGTACAGCCTTTTGAAAATATTCAAGCCACGCCTCATATTCAAACATGGGAAGACTATCGTTAAAACCATCCTCCAGACTTAATTCCACTCCAGGGAACTCCCAAAGATCTGCCAGCAGCCCCTGTGAAGGGCGTTTCTGAATAAACACCTGGTCCTCCCGTCGCAGCACAAAAGTTAAACGGGTCAACACTTGACGCTTTGCTTTTAATTTTTTCACAGGGTAGCGATGAGCGTTGCCTTGTAGATAACCTTCGCAAGCTTGGGCCAGCGGACAATTTGCACAATCTGGTTTCGTGGGGGTACAAACCATCGCCCCTAGTTCCATCAAAGCCTGATTAAAGTCTCCTGGCCGAAGAGCCGGTTGCCATACCATTAACTGGTCGTTAAAGTGACGATAACTTCGCGCCGTCTCCACCGGCTCAGACCAAGCTAAGAGGCGAGATACAACCCGCAAGACATTGCCATCGATTGCTGCAACGCTCTGCCCAAACGCAATGCTCGCGATTGCTCCTGCCGTGTATTTGCCGATACCTGGTACCAATAAAAGTGCGTTATAATCAACAGGCATTTTCCCATCGTATTGATCAAGCAGATAACGGGCCCCTTCCCACATACGACGAGCCCTGGAATAGTATCCTAGTCCACTCCATAAAGTCAAGACATCCTCCAAACTTGCCGTCCCCAGTTGCGCTACACCGGGAAAGCGTTGGAGAAATCGTTCATAATAGGGAATGACAGTCTTCACCTGAGTCTGCTGCAGCATGACTTCAGACACCCAAATTGCATAAGGGTCTCCCGTCCTTCGCCAGGGCAAATCTCTTTTTTCCACTGAATACCAAGCCAAAAGAAGGGCTGAATGACTGTGTTCCCCTGTTATATCTGTCAGAACATCGTTTAATATAACCATTGCAAGTATCTCCCGGAACTCCCCTTATTCGGGGATTAATGTTTTTTAATCCTAACCACAAGAGTCTGTAAGGTGCACGCAAGAATAAATTTAACCGTTATCGGAAACTTTAAGTGTGATTATACGAGGAGGTAAAGATATGACCGAAAAAAATATTCTTGCTTTTTTTAAAAGTAAGGAAACAGCAAATAACGTTGCAAATCAGATGAAGAACTTAGGTGTGACAGATATTCAAATAGATCGTTTTAGTATATACCCTCTTGGAAGTTCGGATCAATCTGCAAACCCTGTAACTGGTGCTACGCCTAGTCAAGCTACACTAACTTTAGGTGCAAATGGCGGCCAAGACACCGGGATCTTAGCATCTTCAAATGTTTGTGCAAGCGGTATGAGCGACGGTGGCCAAGCTCCAATATCTGGTCGAGATATTCTTGTAGCAGCCGTTGTTGATGAATCAGTTTTTGATAGAGCAATACAATTAATCAAAGATGCCGATGGTATCGTTTAATTATTACTTTTTAACCGCTGATTTCTCATATATAAAAATAAATCAAGAGCAACCATGATTAGATTTAAAGCGTAAAGATAGACTACGCTATCAAAATTATAAAAAATCTTATTTAAAATCCCAGCAACATAACCAATTAGAACAATAAATAAAAAGAAGGCACTTTTCCCATTAGTTGATTTGGATTTGTAAGATTTATAAATGGAAAACGGCCACGCCGCTCCAAAACATACTAACATAATAATTTCGAAAATGCTCATTTAAACCCCCGCTTTTTAAGATGACTTATGATTTATAGCCACTGCCTATTAAATAAAACTCTGTTTCATCAGATATCGTAATTATTCTCCTACTTGTTGATGAGGATCAGTCCAAGAACACAAAATACTACTCCAATAATTTGGTTCAGGGCGAATCCTTCTTTAAAGAATAATATGCCGATAGGAATAAGCATAATTGCAAGAATAATATTGGCTACTAAAGAGCCAACATTTATGTTCCACCCTACCCTGTAAGCTAATAAATATCCCAATTCTAGGCCAACGATTGTCACACCAAGGGCAACGCTAGTCCAATTTAGTTCATTGAAGGATTCAAGAAATCGTTTATCCGTTTTATAAAATTGAGATGCAACTACGGTCAGAATCGCCGCAGTCAAGTAGGTTATAAGCAAAGCTGAAAAGGGATTAACATTTTGTGGTGTCGATTTCTGACACACATGATACACAATATTTGAAACAACTATAAGTACGATGGGGAATACATACAAAAACATCATTTCGCCCTCATTTATTCGTCTATTTAAACTTCTTACCATAAACCGTAAAAAAACGATAACTAATGCCACTAGTTGTTCCAGAAACTCTTGATCGTTTTACAAATACTCCCTGGATTAGCCACATAGCGAATCATTCCCCATTCTTCGGGAAACAGCTTCTTATACGATGTTAGAGAGAAACGTTCATCGATCAGCAACACGATGCCTTGGTCTTCTTCCGTTCGAATAACCCGTCCCACTGCCTGTAATACCTTGTTGAGTCCAGGATACATATAAGCGAATTCGTATCCCTGTCCATTTCTTGACTCGTAGTAGGAACGAATAATCTCCCGTTCCATGCTAATTTGGGGCAAGCCAACTCCTACAACGATTGCTCCAGAAAGTCGATCCCCTATTAGGTCGATACCTTCACCGAAGATCCCACCCATCAGAGCAAATCCAACCAGGGTTTGAGCGGGGTTAGTAGCGAAGGTTGCTAAGAACTCTTCCCGTTTCTCTTCTGCCATGCCTGAAGTTTGACAGATCACCCTAACCTGTTGGTAATGTTCTCTAAACCTCAGATAGACCTCGTCCAGATAATCATACGATGGGAAATAAACAAGATAGTTTCCCGCTTTGTGTTCAATGGCTGTGGCGATAACTTCGACGACCTGATCATAGCTGGCGGTACGCTGCTTGAACTTGGTGGAGATACGATCGTTGATAAGCAAGCAAAGATTCGCTGCGGGAAATGGTGATGTCAACTTTAGTTTATAAGACGTTTCCTCTCCACCTAAAACGTTCATGAAGTATTCCATTGGGCTCAAGGTCGCCGAAAACAGTACTGCTGCCCGACCTCTTCCTAAAGCTTCTTTCAAGCGCACGGAAGGATCAAGGCAAAACAGCTTCACTCGAAAATCCACATCAACCTGCTGCCGGTAGGTGACGTATCGTTCATCATAACTGTCCGCGGTTCTAATAAAGCTCAACGCCAGGAAGTACTGTTCAACAAGTTGTTCGCGCCAAACAAAAAATTGATCATTTGTTTTAAGGAACTGTTCAACCTCTTTGACAAAGTTACGCAACGCTTGGACAAGTTTAGTTGGCGGCTCTTTTTCCACACTTGCTCCACTTCCGCTGACTTCAATGCAGCGTTTTCTCTCTTTGATCAAGGCTGAGTTAACTTTAGTCAAGCTTTTAGTCAGCCTGAGATCATCTTCTTTCGTGAGCCTTCTAAGCTTCAGCCAAGACTCTTTGCCCAGCTCTGCAGAAAACATCTCCCGTGCCCGTTCAACCAAGTTGTGTGCCTCATCCACCAAAAAGGTGTACTCTCCGCCGTCGAGGAAAAATCGCCTTAAATAGACACGCGGATCAAACACATAATTATAGTCACAAATAACTACATCCGCCCAGTTCGCTAATTCTAAAGAAAATTCGAAGGGGCAAATTGAGTGCTTGTGGGCATATTCCTCGATCACCTGACGTGTCCAGGCGTCCTCTTTAAACACGTCCTCTACCGCCGCGGACGCTCGGTCGTAATACCCTTTCGCAAAAGAACATTCCTCCGGCAGGCACGCCACCTCGGGGAGAAAACACAATTTCCGTTTAGCTGTTAGGGTCAGCCGCTTAATCTTTAGACCATCCTTTTGCAAATCATTTATGGCTTTCTCAGCAACCGTTCGGGTGATGGTTTTCGCCGTAAGATAAAAGATCTGAACTGTAAATCCCTCGGCCATAGCTTTAAGGGCCGGAAAGAGGGTACCTATGGTTTTCCCGATCCCTGTAGGGGCCTGAGTAAATAGTTTTTGGCTCTGTTGAATCGTCTTGTAAACTGCTACCGCCAGCTCCCTTTGTCCAGGCCTGTACGTTCTGAAAGGGAATAGCATCAGGCGAATGCTAGCATCTCTCATGACCGACCACTCTTGCAGTTGGCGCGCCCACATTAGATAACGTTCAATCAGACTAAGGAAGAAATCCGACAGTTCTGCCCACGAAAATCTTTTCGAGAATCTCTTCGTTTGAGCGGTATCCAGTTGAAAATAAGTAAGCTGAATTTCCATCGTTTCTAAGCCTTCTCGTGTAGCGTACATAAAAGCATAACACTGAGCTTGGGCCCAGTGCAGGTCGCTGAATGTTTCATCAATATGACTTAAATCCAGGGAAGTCGTTTTAATTTCGTCAATACATTCACCGGACTCTTTCTTGATGACTCCGTCGGCCCGACCCTTGATTTGGAGAATGAGGTCTTCTTGAAGATAGTTATAACTCAGCATTACTTCCGGCATGTACTCCGCACCACTTATTTTCTGGATATACTGATGCGCTTTGATCCCCTCTTGGGCCCGCGAGGCTCCAATCGAACCCGGTTGCAAGTCTCCGTGCCTGAGAACAAATTCGACCAGATTGCGTACCGATACCTTTATAGTTGTCACTGTTCAGATCCTTCCTGAAAAAGTTCCTCTTTCATTATAACTTAATCACATTGAAGCTGTCTTCTGGTACAGGCCCGACTTGCTGAAATGATGCTTTTTAACTATTTCTTGACCGTTTCTTAACAACTTCTTAACAACTTCGTCATAAATTACGAAGATTTTCGATATTTTTGGAGAGTATAATTTATAACTGTAAAAACTTTTTGAAATGAGATGAGTTTGAGTTGAGTTTAAGCTTTACAGCTAAAGCAACTAAAGCTAAACGACTAAAAGAAACTAAAAGTATTCCTGACCGACTCCAATTTTTAGACCAAACCCGTGGTTTGATTATGGTTTTTATGGCGCTAGATCACGCCCTGTTTTTTTGGAGCAGTGGGCGTATGAATAATGAAGGATTACCGCTTTTGCTTAATGGTACAGTAATCTTTAATCCTCTTGGAAGTTCGAATATTATTGCTTTTATGGTTATGTTCTTGTCTAATCTTTGCGCACCTGGTTTTCTATTTATAGCTGGTTATGTTTTAGCGTTATCCATTAAAAAGCGTGAACTGAAGGGTATTTCCAATTGGAATATAAGCTATTATTTATGGCAGCGGGGAATGTTATTAATATTATTAGAACTCTTCATTGCTTCTCCGGCCTTTAATCTCCCTTTATTTATACAAGCTAAAACATTTTCTATACTTACTGTAGGAACTTTTTTTTCATTTAGTGTCTTATCTACTATTGGAATCGGTTTCTTCATCCTTGTATTGGGACGCCATATTTCTCCTTGGAAACTTTTTGGATTATCTGCGGTTCTCTATTTATTAACGCAATGGTTCATTCCGACTCTTACCCATAACTTCCCACTGCAAACAGCGCTAGCACAGACTTGGCAGGCTATTCTGGTTTTACCGGTTCCCTTTTCACCGCGCCTGCTTGTGAATAATAACTTTCCTGTGATTCCCTGGTTTTTTGTGATGGCCCTTGGTTGGCTGTACGGGCATACATATGTTGAACAGCAAGGCATTGCTTATGAAGCTAAAAGGTTTGCTGTCTCCGGTTTAGCTAGTTTAGCCCTTTTCTTTATTTTCCGGTTCGCTAGGATAGGCGATTACCTTCTTCCAGATGGTACTTTTCTAGGCTTTTTTGGGCTTTCTAAATACCCGCCTAGTCCAGACTATTTTCTACTTTATCTTGGTCTTGTTTTTTTATTGCTGTTTCTATTTTTTAAACTACCAGAAACCTCAAGAATCGGTGGAATATTAGCAACCTTTGGTAGAGTTCCACTTTTCTTCTATAATACTCATCTCTGGCTTTATGCTGCAGTACCAGCAATACTCTCCAGTTTTAATAGGTTTTCGCTGGCGTTGGGAGTTGTTTTCTGGCTTTTAGGTTTGTTAATCCTTTATCCTCTCTGTCATTGGTATTTGAGCTGGCGAGCGACGCTCAAAACTCGTTCATCGCTCAAAACCTTTTCATCTAACATAGATATACATTCGGAAAGGACTGAATAGATGATCTCTTCCATGGACTTTAGAGCTATTAAAGCTTTCGAATGGCCTAAGAAATACTTTTTTCAATTGTGCCTGATGGCAATTGTTCTATTCTTTATTTTTGCGCCATACCGTTCTTCTCATTACTCCTATCTTTTACTAGTGGTGACCTTTTGGCGATTAAAACATGATCGTCAGCCGATTTCTTGGAAACGTTTCTTATGGCTCGGGATTCCCTTAGTAATTTTTCCGATTTTAATGTGGCAATACTTTCCACCCTTTTGGAATAAGGTTGTTTATTGGCAACTAGGTACTCAAACCCACCTATTAGATTTGGACAACCTCTTTAGGGCAATACCTGGCAACGATGGTTGGATGTTCAGGGTGATCCAAACCCCTTGGCTGACAAGTTATTTCCGCTGGATTTATGCTAATGGATTCACTCTTCCCGTACTTATACCCATCTTCCGGTCCTTTCTAGCTAAGGATTCTCTAAAGATGATCCGTTATAGTTTATCGTCTCATATCTTACAATTCATTTTAATTTTCCCCTTTTATCTTACGATTCACGTTAACGAAGTCTGGTATGTTCTAGGTCACCCTGATGGAATGGCTCGTAATCTTTCGGCAGCTGATGCAGCTGTGGTTGTAGTTAATTGTTTTCCTTCCATGCATACTTCGATAGCCTTCGCTATGCTCTTGCTGGCCTGGAGAGAAAAAGATCAACTATTCCGCTGGGTTTGGACACTGTTTTGTCTGTCAATCATTTATTCCACTCTTTATCTCGAAATCCATTGGATTACAGATGTTATCGCAGGAATTATCTTGGCCCTTGCTGCAGTTAGACTTGGGGACTGGATTATCGCGCATACACGGGCCCAGGTTCTCGCCTTGAGGAATCATGATCAATTCTTCCCTCAAGGTCAAACCTCCACACGTTTAGACAGAATTATACAACCTAAAAGACCATAAATGCTACAGATATTTCGCGGATGTTGTTCATCACAAAAACTTTATCCAATAGTATACAACTTCTGATTACATGAATGAAGAAAGTTTCGATTCGGATTAGGAACTTAATCAAAATTGGATCTGAGCAGGGAATTGACGGGGCTGTGCTAAAACTTGTTACTATATTTTTCACATCCCCACTTTTGCTTCTATATCATCAAAACACAAGCGTCCTCACTCCACTTTAATAGTGAAATGAGGACGCTTATTGATTGTTGTAACCACTTGAAATTTTGGAGACTGAGTTTTCACACATCCCCTTGCTAGGATAAATGCATCCTACTTTGACTTTGTTAAGCGTGGCAAGTTCCAGAATTCCTTCTTAAGTGGAACTTCATAAGTAATCTTCGTATAAAGTTCCTTATCATACGTTTGGCCCTTTAAAAGATCAACCAGAAAACGCTCACCATTACTTTTATTTTCAATAACGACCATACGACTAGGATTGCTCTGTGGTCTTTCCAATCTAAAATCCCCTTTGATTTTTTATTGTTATTTTAGCCATTTCTCTATTATTCTATAAATTCAAAGCGAATTCCTGCTACTTATTCACTCTGAAGGTCTAGAAGTTTTATCCCAGAAAAAATGGGGTGTGATTTTTGTCACACCAAAAGATCTCCCTAATCACAACCCTTTACAACGATTTGACTTAAACTAAGCTTAGTCGACTTGAGTTAAGCAAAATTTAATAAATTTAGGGGGATATAAAAATGAGTATGTTTTGTTATCAATGTCAGGAAACAGCCAAAGGAACCGGTTGCACAATCAAAGGTGTATGCGGGAAAACCGAAAATGTTGCTAATTTACAAGACCTTCTGATCTACACTTTAAAAGGGATCTCCATTTATGCGGTTCAAGCACGTGCACTGAATATTGTCCGTCCGACAATTGATAAATTCATCATGGAAAGTCTTTTTATTACGATTACAAATGCTAACTTCGATCGGAGTCGATTTGTGGCCCGGATCCAAGAAGGTTTAGTCTTACGCGAAGAACTTAAACAAGACATCCTTAAAGCTGGTGGCACAATCCCCATTAACCTACATGATGCAGCAACTTGGACAGCAGCTGCCGATGAATTTGAAAAGAAAGCAACTTTCGTTGGGATCTTGACCACGGAAAACGAAGATGTTCGTTCATTGAGACAATTACTGACCTACGGTTTAAAAGGGATTGCCGCTTACGCCGAGCATGCGTATACTCTAGCATACAAAGAAGAAGGTATCTTCGCTTTCATTGAGAAAGCCTTGGCTGCCACTCTCGATGACACGCTCGAGGTAGGCGAACTTGTTGCCTTAGTCTTGGAGGCTGGGAAATATGGTGTCGATGTAATGGCACTTCTCGATAAAGCCAACACCACAACCTATGGGAATCCTGAACTCACTAAAGTAAACATTGGGGTTAGGAACAATCCAGCTATTCTGATCAGTGGCCACGATCTGAAAGACCTCGAAGAATTGCTTATCCAAACGGAAGGTACGGGCGTGGATGTCTATACCCATGGTGAAATGCTCCCCGCCCACTACTATCCTGCTTTTAAGAAATATGATCACTTCGTCGGTAACTACGGCAATGCTTGGTATAAACAAGATAAAGAGTTTGATTCCTTTAACGGCCCAATTTTCTTGACTACCAACTGCCTTGTACCCCCTAAAGATTCCTACAAGGATCGCATCTATACAACTGGTGTTGTTGGCTTTGAAGGGGTTAAGCACATCGCTGACCGCGTAGACGGAAAGGCAAAGGATTTCTCTGAACTCATCGAACATGCCAAGAAATGCCCTGCCCCAACTGAAATTGAAACCGGCGAAATTGTCGGAGGATTTGCCCATAATCAAGTTATGGCGCTGGCTGACAAAGTCGTGGATGCTGTTAAAACTGGAGCCATTAAACGTTTCTTCGTCATGGCTGGTTGTGACGGTCGCATGAAGAGTCGTGACTACTACACTAATTTCGCCGAAGCATTGCCTAAAGACACAGTAATCCTCACGGCTGGATGTGCGAAATACAAATATAATAAACTTAACTTAGGAGACATTGGAGGTATTCCGAGAGTACTCGATGCTGGACAATGTAATGATTCCTATTCCTTAGCTGTTATCGCCCTGAAACTAAAAGAAGTTTTTGGCCTAGAGGATGTCAATCAACTTCCAATTTCCTATAACATCGCTTGGTATGAGCAAAAGGCTGTTATCGTCTTACTTGCCCTTCTTCACTTGGGCGTGAAAAATATTCACTTAGGACCGACACTTCCTGCCTTTTTATCCCCCAACGTAGTTAAAGTCTTGGTTGACAATTTCGGAATTGCTGGGGTAACCAACGTTGAAGACGATCTCAAATTGTTCATGGCCTAAGATTAATACCCCATTCTGGAACAAGATCTATACCAAAAAAC
>NZ_MASS01000034.1 GCF_001707885.1 Desulfosporosinus cupriresistens
CCTTTGTTGAATTAAAAAAACAAGTGAATACCGCGTTTTTATTAATATTGCATTCTAAATACTTTACTCTTTAACAAATAAATAAATCCAACATATAAAGTTAACGTTGCTGAACCGTAAGCAAGAATATTAAGAATCAAACTATGAAAATCTAACCACTGTTTAACCCATAACAATATTAGTGTAACGCTTATCATGCTAATAATGTTTTTAGCATATTCTATCGTTAAATTTCTTGCATTAAATTGCAATGAAAATTTTAATCGGAATTTAAAGAAAATCATAGTTAACGAGACATATGAGGAAATTACTGTACCTAATATTACTCCGTACAAACCAATAAATCTTGATAATATAATGCTTATAATAATATTAATGATACTAATTAATATGCTATTTTTAAAAGTTGTTTTAGTATCTCCATAAGCATAAAAATATCGATAGATTAAATCTCGAAGAACGTTCGCTGGTTGTCCCAATATAAAAAGTACAGAACAATAATAAACGATTTCCGTTAAACTTGAATTAAATAATCCTCTTTCAAATAATAAGGAGAGACCCTCACGTCCAACAATAATCATTCCAGCAACAATTAGACAAATTAGTGAATTAAAAAAAATACTATAGTCCCAAAAAAAAGTTTGGTTATCCTTATCTTTTATTTTCTCCGCGATTTTGGGATAAATATAAATTAAGATATTTGCGATCAGTAATGAATTAATCAATGTCATAATTTGAATAGAATAATTTAAAACTGAAATCTTTCCTACACCAAGATTAGAAGATATTAGAGAATCGGTCAGTAATGAAATTTGATATAACCCAGTGCTGAATAGTGTCGGAACAAAAACAACTATCATTCGTTTAAAGTTAGATGAATGAATATTGAAAGTCGGAATAAAACGTAATTTATTTTTATAAGCAACAACTGATGCAAAGACTAAATTTAACATCGCTGTAGCTCCAATAGTAGAAGCATATTCATATATACTCAAGTCTTTTTTTAATACCAAAACTATAATCAAAAGAATATTACAAAGCAATAATATAACTTTGGGAATATTAAACTGATTTCGGCATTGAAAATATGCATTTGTTACACTTAATAGTGCAGTAAAAAATTGTGTCATTAATACCAGTAAAAGCAATTCACATGTAATATTTATAAATATTTGTCCACTATTGGTCAAAAATCCAATTATTTGATATCTTAAAATATATGAAAAAGCCACAAAGACAATCGCCACAGAAAATATTGCTGATATAAAAGTATTAATATCGGATTTGTCAGTTTTATTAATATAAGCAGGAATCAAAACAGTAGTGATTCCTGTTCCTAAAAAACCAAACAAAAAAGAAGCTATTGTGTTAGCAAAATTATATGCATCCATTTCTACAGATGCCCCATAATTAGCTGCCGCTATTGATGTTCTCATTACTGTAGTAACTTGCGTAAAACCAGTTAATATTATCATTAAAATTAATTGTATAAATACTTTTTTGTTTCGAGACAAAATTTATTCCTCACAATACTTAAGTTGTTTATCTAAATGCAAAAACTGTTCTTCAGCACGTAATTTCTGTTCTTCAATATCTAGAACTATTTGATTTTGTAAATTATAATAAACATCATCCATTGAAAGACTATCTATTTCTTGAATGCGAATAAACTTGCCTTTAAAACCCGTATCCTCAATTACGTTCAACATTTTATCACTATATATAATAGGAAAGACAGGACGCCCTACAATCCAGCCTAAAATCATAGCATGAAACCGAGTTGCTAAGATATATACAGATTCTTTAAGAACTGAAACACATGACTCAATATCTCCTTCATATAAATATTGATGAACATTACATTGATACTCTTTTTTTATACCACTTTGAATTTCTTTTACTGCTTCGATATCTCCTTGATTTGAACAAAATGAAACCAATTGAATCTCATAACCTTTTGATATATAATCCTCGCAAATGTTAATTAATTGTTTAATATATGTAAGATGATATTTTGAGAAAGATAATCTATTCTTTAAATTAATAACAGAAATCGCAATTTGTTTTTTAGGTGCAATGTTTTTAGAAGGATTATAGGTAAAAACTATGTCTGGAGCAAATCGAGTATTTTTCAAGTCTTTAAATAAATTGTATGAATATGATTCGCGAAAGCAAATATCTTCATATTTTCGAAACAACTCTTTATAACTATTATAAAACTCAACATCTTGATATGGTCCAAAATTGGCACCAAGCAAATAAAAAGGTTGATTTTGAATCATTTTAATTTTATTTAACTTATATATTTTTCTCCAGTTAAAATTACTTTGAATAAACAAGGAACCGCCAATATAAACAGAAGCTATACACGTCTTAGCAAGGAAATTTGTAATTATATTTTTATTGGTTATTCTTAATAACATTGAATCCAATTTTTTTATGAATACACCTAAATTGTAAATCTTTAAGTTTCCATTATGCTTATATGTTTTTTTATACATTGTTGTTGGAGCTATTAATTTAAAACAAATATCTGGATATCGCTCGACAATTATCTTTATGAACAAGTCATCTCCTAAATTACTATTAAGATAAGCATATAGCATTACTTGTTTAATTGATTTCACCTTTGTTCACTCCCTATAGTTATATTTTTCTCAACATCTGTAAAAATATAGAATTACTGCATTATTTTAATATTACTATCCTTTGCTTAAACCAAATGAAGAATAATACTGTCTTAAATACTCTAGAGTATGAATTAGTTTTAAGTAGTTTTTTCATCTAAGAACTTACCATTTCTTTTGCCTGGTATCCTTTACTAACAACGTTGATAATTCATTTGGCATACTTACCTGGGGGGGACGCGAGGACCTAATACTCAACCTCATTTTAAATAATTGAATATCCTAGTCTGACGCCATATCGTTAAATACCTTCATCCTTTTTTCTGCTAATTCATAGGAATTGCCAATAACTTTTGCAGGATTACCACCAACTATAGTATTAGGCGGAACATCTTTAGTTACTACACTTCCCGCTGCAACAATTGAATTAGGACCAATTTTTATATCATACATTATAGTGCTATTTGCACCTATAAACACATCGTCCAATATTTCTATTCTACCCGTGTAGTAACGGTAATTACTACCCTTATAACGCTGAGAATTATTAAATAAACCGCTTATTATATCATGTGTGAGAAAGGTGACATTTGCAGCTATTCTTACATTATTGCCCATGGACACTAAGAATGGTTCAGATGGTATTTTAACTGGTTGGTAAAAACAGTCCTTACCCATTTCACGGAATATATTATTTCTTTTTAAATATTCAGCTCTTTTAAAGCCATTACTTTTCAAAAGTAAATTTAACATTATTAGCTTTTTGGGTTTCATGGTGGTAAATCCTCCTTACTTAAACGACCGTTTTCCCATTTATTAGTTTATTCCTACTACCAGTCAATAACTTGGCTTTGCAACACGATTATTATGACTTTGTTATTAATGTTCTCCTAAAGGGTAACTCTCCAACGCTTACACTACCTAGTACATTTCGATTTCATCCTAGAATACTTCTTGCGCTATATCCTTAATTTAAATGAGTATTCTTGAGGCATCCGGACAGCAATCCTGTGACATCCGGCCAATAAACCGGCACCTTAATATTGAACTCCTGTACAATGTGTTTTAGCACGTTTACGGGAGGAAGAAGAAAATGAGGTGTGAAGAACCAGTGAAAGTTCTAGAAATCTTAAGACTGACAGAAGATGGCTATTCTCAAAGAGAAATCGCTCAAAGTGTTAAATGTGGTAAATCCACGGTTGGAGAAATTCAGAACGCTGCCGAATTGTAAACTTCTATACGATACGGCTAGAAAAAATGACCAATTATGAAATCAAGCTCTTACTCTATCCAGACAGTTATGGTCATTCCCTTAAAGAGGATCCAGACTGGCGCAGTATCCATGAACTGCAAGCAAATAAACGTCTAAATTTGCAATAGTCTCTGGGAAGATTGCAAAGCGGAAAATACCAATGGGTTAAGCTATGTCGCTTTTGTCAACGTTATCTTAGCTGGAAGAATGAACCTGGTAAAAACGTGATCATGGTTCAGAATCGTGAACCATGCAAACAATTGCCCATCAACGACGTCACACAGGATCACGATATGTCACTAATCTAGGTCACATGCCGCCCCATCACCGTCACCAACACCAGGCTAATCATTTTGATGGTGCCCAATACTGCATGTGGGCTAAGAACATCGGTGGTCAAACTTATGCCGTTATTGACCATCTCCTTTCGTCTCAAATCGCCGAAGAACAGTAACCTGTATAATCTATGTTAAACACTCCATGCAATGAGGTGCCGGCCATTGGCCGGATGAGATAAGAACACAGGCCGGAGGCACAAGAACACCGGTCTGAATTAATGAGAATAGCCATTTAAAAAAGTTTGGAAAGGAACAGTTTGATTTGCTCCTATAAAAAAGAAATCATAATACCATAAAAAGACAACACTAAGAATAACTAATAAGCCAATCCATGTCATGTGATGCTTTTTACCCAAACGAAAAAAATACGGAACTATAATAATTTGTGACAAAGAAAAATATAAACCGGTTCTTGAAGTGAAATTAGTCGACATGTAAGACGTAAGCTGAATGATGCTTCCCAAAACAACAAAATTAAAATGAAAAAGCATTTGATGGTTTTCTTTCATTTTCTTATAGTAAAAGATACCGGGCAAAACAAATGGCAATGTTCTTACTAAAATACCAAAACTCCATTGTAAGGCCCTCGTCTGACGTAAATACGGTTCATATTTGCTAATAATACCAATTTTAAGAACAAGCGGGTTAAACAACGTCTCATAATTCAAAGTAACGTAAATCATTATTATAAAGGTAGAAATACTAAGCCATGTATATTCTTTCTTTCCATATAAATAAAATAAAAAATAAAACGGAAAGACTAGTATCGCACTGAAATGAAAGCTAACTGCTAAAAAAATAAAAAAGCAAAACTTCCAGAACTTCCTGTTAAAAATATATTTTAGTGCATAAAAAACAATTCCCATTGCCGCTACCTGTCTGACAAGATTAAAAGACAATTGGAAATATAACAACATAAAAACAAGCATCCCTAGTCCAACGCTGATATTATCTTTATACTGCTTAACTGCTAAATAAATAAATAGTATTGTAATAAAAGCTACTAAAAAAACAACTAGCTGAAAGCCACCTCCTAAAGTAATGACTAATTTATTTAACCAAACATATCCAAACTCCATTCGACTGGTATAATCAGGAAAGAACTTTAAAAAATTAAACTCTGGTAAATAAACTCCTAAAAAGTCCGTACCTATTCCATACCGTATACCAGACACGATGCTTGGAATAAATATTGTAGTAAAGGAAAAAAAGCCATTGAGAAAACCTTTAAATTTTACCGAACACTCAGCTAATCCTGCTGTTATTAGTGCAATGAGTGCATAAAACACTAGGTCATGATACAATTGCTTCCTCCCCTTCAATTTGAGTAATCAGAAATAGAGAATAATACAAAATAAATTTAGATATTTATGGTAAAATGATATTTAGAAATATCCTAAATATCATTGAATAATCTATAAACTAAAAACTACTATCATTTAGCATAAATATTTATTCTAAACCTGCCCTAGTGTATAAAATTTCAGTCTTTTAATGTCAGCTATAATTTCCATAATTAATGTACTTTTATTTAGTAACATAGTTTTTATTAAAAATATTTTCAAGCTCTTACTATTACTGTTACTAACAATCTTCATTATTTTTACATCTCTTAGTTTAGATAAAACATCTTTTTTAGGAATTTTGCAAAAATAAGCATATATAATTAATCTAAAAATATGAATAAGATAATTATTATATAATTTCGTGTAATAATTATATATTTTATTCTTATCATTGAAGTAAATATTAACATATTCTAACCTAGCGTCACAAGTTGATACTAAATCATCGAAATCTGACAATTTTATTTTAGCAGTCAATCCGTTTATATTTCTTTTATAATTGTAAACATAATTATTAAAGTAGATTATATTTTTCGCATATCTAAAATAAGCAAGATTAAAAATTAAATCTTCACCATGATGAATACCAATTGGGAATTTCAAGTGATAATTTTTAATGATTTCATTAGAATATATCTTTGCCCATGGAGTATTTAATTTTGTTTCATTTAGTAGCAAATTATAAATTACTTCTTTCTTACAGCTAGAATTGGACGACATGTTTGTAAATAGTTCCATAGGAACTGGTTGTAGCTTTCCAATATCAATTAAATTGTAATTAAAAAGAACTGTATCAGTATCATCATTTAATTCATTTATAAAACTTAATTCTCGCGAATCTATATAGTCATCAGAATCAATAAACATAATATAATGTCCTTTAGACACTTCAATACCCTTATTTCTTGCTGCAGATACCCCCTTATTTTCTTGTCTGTAATATAATACTCGGTTATCCTGATGAACATATCGATTACATATTAATTCACAATATGCGTCTGAACCGTCATCAATCATAATAATTTCTATTTTAATGTTTTGTACAGCTAGTATACTATTGATACATTTTTGTAGATCTGCCTCATCTGGATTAAAAATCGGAATAATAATACTCAATAACATTATATACCTACTTTCTAAATACGAAATTTGCCCTTAGACGATCTCAGTAATATTTAATTTAGCAAAGAGAACCCACCATCAGCACACTAATAAAAACATCGTATAAGTTTGCTTTATAAGTGAATTAATACATTGCTTTTAAACATCATAATAATCCGTACTAATACGCTAGCATTTAGAAGGAATTTTTACCCCTCTTTCTCTCTGCAGGGTATTCAATTAGCTTTACAATACTTCGGCGAGTCCGTTTTTAATATCCTTCCAAACTTATTAATATGTCGCATTGTTCATCAATCAATAGCTTTGCGCCGTTTTGCTTTAAGGAAACCACTGGCAACGGTTTGACATAGCCTCAAACAATACTGTTCCTGTCATTTCTCAGACTTGAAAATAAAGAATATATCACTGTGTTGGTAGGCCTTCTTAATTTCGTAATAACTAACAGCACCTTCAAACACAACCTTGTCATCAATGCTATATTCTTTTACCGTAGAATGATACAGACAGATGCTTGCTATAAATTCTCATCTTAATATCTTCTTAATTACCAATTTAACTTTATACGGAACAGCTGCTTTAATGCGGGTCATCGGTTGTAGTCCAACGCTCAAATATTTATTGATATAACTTGAAAATTCCAAGTTGTCGATTTCATTGTAAATACTATCTCTAACAACGGGCCTTCTTACTGGTTTTCGCAAATTTTCGTTTTGGAGAACTGCCTGTTCCACTGTGGATTTCAGATATAATATGTCCGCTTTAATTTTATCGAACACTTGCCTACCCTTTTGGGTATTTATCAGAATCAATGACACGCCTTTATCGGTATAGAATTCGGGATGTTGCTTTTCAATTCCCCAGTAGTCGGCAATTGTAATATCGCCAATCCGTACAGCCGTTGCATATTTACAGTGATAGCAGCATTCTCGATATGTCTTACCTTCTAAAAACGACTTATAATAGGGATCCAAAAAACCCATTTTATATTTTTCAGAATTAGAAAGTTGTACTTTATACATCAACCCCCATTTGTTTTTATCTTTACTCCTGAAATCAAACTTTATAATTCTTTGCCCAGTTTTCTTTTCGAACCATGTAATATATTTATTAAAGAGTTTTTGACTTGGAACTCCATGACAAATTAAATCCGCTGTAAGCAAATTTTCATATTCTCTTCCTAAATAACTCTTTAGCCCAGCAATTTGACAAGGCGTCCCAGAATATAATACCATCATACCTTTATTCAAGAATTGCTTTGCTTGGCCAAAGGTATCTGCCGTATCACTTTGTACATATTTCGAACCGCGCAGCCTGTCCAATCCCTTTAAACTATCAACCATAACATGCCTTGCAACCATGTTTTTATCAAAAGCACAACCATATACAATACCTTCATTTCTCAACGCATATTGTGCCAATATGGTAAACATACCGCCAGAGGAGCTTTTTAATAGAATCTCATCATCCTTTGCTCTTGCGGCATATACCTCGCCTACCTCTTTAGCCAGATTCTCAGCCAATTGGTGGCAGGTCTTGACACAAAAACCACAATTGTTACATTGTTTAATATCCACATGTGGGTATAAAAAACCTTCTTGATTATCTTTCATCTCTATACAATGCTTCGGGCATTTCTGTTCACAAGCTCTGCAACCCGTGCATTGTACTGTTATATAATTATTTATCATATTAATCACCGTTCAATACCTTAATCATAAAATCATTGGTAATCTCCCGCTGAACCGTAAGCAACCGGTTTACTTTCTTATAATCTATTTCCTTTTTAGAAATAAGAATTGCTTCCTCCGCACTATTTGCTACTCGATCCGTTAATTCTGTAATATTTAAGATATTATCAAGCCTATTACTAAAATGACTGGGATAGGTAACAATAAATTTCTTATTCAAATTGATCGAAAATGATGTTCCATGAAATGAATCAGTTACAATGTATTCTGCATTGTTGATGTATGAAACAAACTCATTGACGGTTGGCAACAGCCTTATGCTTCCACCCTTCATACGCTGATGGAGCATATTAGTCAATCTGATAATCTTTAATCCTGTTACTTTTGACAATTCAACCGCATATTCTGCGGCTTTGCTGTCGCCATGCAGTTGGTATACGAGAATAAATGGTTCCTTCTCTCCTAAAGGATTTGCAAGCTGTTCCCAATCCTTCTTAATAAGCATATAGGTGGGATCTAACACTCGCGTTTTAATTGGTACGTCAATACCAATTAAAATATCCAAACCAGACTGCTCACGTACCGAAATTGCACTATATTGTTGCAAATCCTTTTCAACTTTATGAAGCTCATCTTTAGTTAAAGAACTTTTGCCAAAGCTTGCGGAATAGGCGATTCTCTTTTTGTCCTTTGGCACAAAGGTTAAGAAGAATGGTCTTTCAAAATCCTTAATAAAGAAGTTGTTCCAAACCTGGTCACTACCGGTACAATAAACATCTGCAATTGGTGTGTCTTCCCACAACTCCTTCTCGGAATAATATGTTTTTGTCAAGGGTACATATTGCCCTAAAAAGCGGTCAAATACCTTTTTTTGCATTTTGTAAGACGGTACTTTTATCACTGTTACAACTGCGCTTTTTATCACACTATCATAATGCATTTGGGATTCGTTAAAAATCTGCTTAAAAGAACCATAGTTAAGATATCTTTGGGGACAATAATCGATAATCTCCGCCTCATGCCCCAAACGCTCAAAATATTTAATTGTTGCATAAGCCTGCAAAGCCGAACCATAATTATACACTCTGTGGTATGTAATTACCGATATTTTCATTTCTGCACCTCTTGGCTTTAAGATTACTAGTATTACATCTAGTACAAAACTTTATAAAACGGAATATCTATTCTGTACTTTACGATTAGAAGTGGAATCCAATAATTATTACATCATAATCCCTAAAGCTCTGGGATGAAAATATCTTGATACATCGTTTTAAGTACGACTCCGCATTACAATAATTCAGATTTTGAATTCATTCACGTTTTATACAATTTCGTCTTTTTCCTTACATAATTTTCATAGAGTCCAACAGTTTTTGTGCTTACCCTATCCCAATCAAATCTTTCTAAAATAGAATCGGAGATAATCTGTGTAGTTTGAGCTTTCTTAGTTGCACGGCACTCAGGGCAACGTCCAGGTTCATTGGTGAACCCTTTTTGAGCATTGAATTCTTGTTCGGATGCTGTAAACTCGAAGTCTCGGCCACAGTCTTTGCAACGAAGGATTTTGTCATTAAACATATAAAATAACCTCCACTAATATTTACAGATTTCTGTTACGGTGTTATTCATTAAAATGGCCAGTTTATCTCGAAGGTCCTTAATATTTCCCTTTTCAAAACAATCTCCGTATTCTTGAACAACCTGTATATTTTCCTCGATATCACTAACCAGACAAGCACATCCATAGCTCATCGCTTCCAGTAGGCTTATTGGCATACCTTCCACATCACTGGGAAGCACATAGAGATAACAGTTGGAAAATAACTCCTCTAGCTCCTGTCCTTGGACGAAGCCGATCATAATCACACGTTTGTCCTTCGCTACCTTCTTTTTGATTTCTTCCACATACTCATTGGTATGGCTGCTACTACCAGCTACCACCAGCTTCTTATCAGTATCAACTTCCTTAAATGCATCTAGCAAATAATGCAATCCTTTTTCAGGAACAATTCGTGCAAGAAATAGGATATAGTTATCTTTCTCTAAGCCGTACTTTTCTTTTATAAATTGCGCTTCACGGACTACCGGCTTATTTACGCCGTTAGGGATTAATTGAGTCTCTCTGCCGTATACATCTTTGAAATACTGCTGTACATTTTTAGAAAGCACGATCACTTCATCCGCATACTTAGCGGCTATCATTTCACCAAATTTGATATACTTCGTTG
This sequence comes from Desulfosporosinus cupriresistens, assembly GCF_001707885.1. Taxonomy (GTDB): domain Bacteria; phylum Bacillota; class Desulfitobacteriia; order Desulfitobacteriales; family Desulfitobacteriaceae; genus Desulfosporosinus. The sequence continues at coordinate 10,605 of NZ_MASS01000034.1, forward strand.
CAAAACCGCCCCACTTAGCACGCTGCCAATCCAATCCGTGAATAGTTGCCACCGTCCGGATTCCAAACAGATGCGGTATCCACAGCATGGCGCAAGGGCCTTCCGCATGATAGTGGATTACATCGTAACGGGAAAACAGTGCACGAATAGTAGCAAAGAAGGAATACAACAGCGCGTCCAAGCTCTTCAAATTGATGGTTGGAACAGTTACAATGCGAACGCCCTTATAATCTTTGTCTTTTTTGAATTCTTTGGCCGCGCGGTTATATGCAGTCACTTTATGTCCCTGCTTCACCATCCGTGTGGACAACTCTTCCACAACGATTTCCACGCCGCCCTCGCGGGAAGGAATTCTTTTGTGCCCTATCATCGCTATTTTCATCGACTAATTCCTAACTTTCTGTAATCTTTTCACACACATTAAACAGGCAATATAGCTTCACGATAACAGTCCTATGTTCATGCTGTCTGCTCTATTTTTCGTCCATCTTCATCTCCTTAATTACATTAATCCGCTTTATTTCTGTGCCTTATTAATAAAGCAATTCTCATAAATCGAATACTTATTGCCCTTAAAAACTTTATGCTTTACAATCCACCATCCGGGTACCCAGATATATTTGTGCATTGCTGGCGCTACACTACCAATCATCCAGCAATTGCGGTCGCAATGCTTCACGCACTCACGCACCTTGTCGGCTTGTTCGGAGTTCCACAGCTCATCCCAGGACTGCTCCTTTAGGTTGCCCATTACGGCCTTTTGCACCATACCATTGCATGGGATGACATCGCAGAAGGGGTCGATAAAAAAGGCGTCCTTGGACATCTCGCATGGAAGCAACCTTGGCTGTCCGTAGATGTAATTGATTAGTCCGTGATTGAAATAAGCACGGAACCACTTCTTGGGTGACTTAGATTTGAGTAGTGTATTAATCAGCTTTTCGAAGTTTTGACCAACCTTCTGCTTATCGTCGATTTTGTTATCGGTCTTTCTGAAATAGAAGGAATTATGAAGTGTAGCCGTAGCAAACTCCATACCCATATCATTGGACAGTTCATAAAGAGGTACCAGGTCTTCACAGTTCATGTCCTGAACGGTCATACCGAAACCAACATCCGTATGACCCATTTCAATGAGTTTATTAAGCGTACCATAACCTCTATTAAAACCATCCGGAATACCTCGAATCGTATCGTTGGTTTCCTGAAGACCTTCGATACTTATACGTATGCCTATCTGCGGAAATTCCTTACACAGGGTAATAATGCGGTCTGTAAAATAACCGTTGGTTGAAATTACGATCCTATTTGTTTTTCTATACAACTCTCTTACGATTTCATGGATATCCTTTCGGATAAAGGGCTCACCTCCTGTGATATTGGTAAATGCCATCTCAGGTAATTTTCTGATTGTTTCCAGTGTAATTTCATCCTCCGGTCTGGACGGATCACGAAAACAGTCGCACATATTACATTTGGCGTTACATCTATATGTAACGATAACGGTTCCATATAAATATCTTTTCGGCATTTCATTTACCTCTTTTAGAAATGATTTTGTTGTATTCGCATATAATAAAATCTACGTAATTGTCTGGATTAAAATCTGCTTTTGCTTTTTCAATCGCTGCTTTGCTCATCTGTATATAGGTTTCCTCATCCAGCTCCAACAGCTTGTTCATCTTATCTGATAAATCATTGGCGTTCTTGGACTCGAATACATAGCCGGTTACGCCGTCTTCCACTAGTTCAGGCAAGCCGCCGATGTTTGAAGCTATAACTGGTCTACCCTTAGACATGGCTTCCATCACCGAATAAGGACCGTTCTCATACCATTCCGAAGGAAGAACAACCGCCTTGCTTTCCGCAACAATGGTCTGGAGCTCTTCTCCCGTCTTAAAGCCTAGCAACTTAACTTTGGCGCCCAGTTGATTGCCTACAATATATCGTTTCAATTCTTCCTTTTGAGGACCATTTCCAAGCAACCAAAGCTCGTCATCGCTCTTTACTTTTTTCATTGCTTCGATGAGGGTTAAGATCCCTTTTTCTTGGGATAGCCTTCCGAAGAAAAGAATGTAGTTCCCAACCTTTTGCGGCAACTCATAAACGGTATTAATTGGAAGAAGGTTCTTTCTATGAATAATTGGGGATTTAGTAAACCGAGCCTGATCCAACTTCTTCCTATAAAAACCGGATGGCGTAATATATGTGTCTATTTTGTTGTAGGTTTTTTTGAACAGATAATAATTGGCCTCAAGCATGGCAATGACACTCTTGGCCGTTGAATCCTTTGTACATTTATTCTTAACGCAATTTATAAAGTGCTTACCGAGGCACTTCTCGCATACCATACCCCCAGAAAGCATGGTGTAATTAGGGCAGGCACAAATCAAGTCATGCATGACAAACATAATAGGGATATTATACTTGTTAAGTGCATCCACGATTGAAAGGGAGATTTGTCTATGGACAAGATTAAAAATAGCCAGATCTGGCTTTTCCGCGTGGATTAACTGCTCCATCTTATCCTTGGACTCTTTGGAATATATAAGCTTCAGTGCCGCTTTTGCCTTATTCAAGACGCCACCGCCATTGTTGTAATCTACATTGGAAACAAAATATTGCGCTTGCTCACAAGGGAAATTCTTCTCGTCCTCCATGGCAAAGTACACAACCTCATGACCACGATTCATCAGGGATTCGGCAAGCGTAAAGTAATATGTTTCTGAACCACCCTTGCGATAATGAAATTTATTAACTAATAGTATCTTCATCTATGTATCACCAAACCCCCAAGCGAGGCTGTCTCCTTCTAGAATCTCTTACTCCGCTCCATCCCATATCCAGCACGGCATCTGCAGCCTCTGCCTTCTAACTGGCCCCCCGTCTCCCTAACACCACAGGCACCGTCCTAGCCAGGATTCCCATATCTAACCAAAACGACCATCGATCTACATACTCGGCGTCCATTGCCATCCACTCATCAAAATCCACTTGATTCCGTCCACTAATTTGCCAAACACACGTAATCCCCGGCTTAACAGCCAACCTCTTGCGATGCTTCGGATCATACATATTAACCTCACTCGGTAATGGAGGGCGTGGCCCGACCAAACTCATTTCGCCCAAGAATACGTTCCATAATTGTGGCAACTCGTCCAAACTCGTCTTCCTTAAAAACCTTCCGACCCGAGTAACCCGAGGATCGTTTGTAATCTTAAACACCGGCCCACTCATCTCATTAAGATGAGCTAACTTGGACTTAAGTTCTTCCGCATTCACAACCATCGATCTAAACTTATACATCTTGAAAATCCGGCCATTTAATCCAACCCGTTCTTGACCAAAAAATACCGGACCCGGAGACGAGACTTTAACAGCGATCGCAATTGCGAACAGCATTGGACTTATAACTACAAGGCCAATACCCGTAATAATGACATCCATGCCTCTCTTGGCTAATTCCTGCACAGGCAACCTTGGACTAGCATCATAGGCAACCATCGGAAGTCCACCAAAATCAATCGGTCTACTCCGTGCAACTTTAGCCACTGTCTCATCAAGTAGAACCGTTGCTGTTTTCCCCATGAGATCTAGCAATTCAAGACACTCCTTCACCCGTCGATCGGACAAGGGTGCCGTTATAACCGTAAGATCTACTATTTTCGAACTTATTGCCGTTTGAAGATTTGAATAATCACCTAAGTATGGGATCTCCAGACCATTACGTTCAGGGGCCAAGTAACCAACCACTTTGTAACCCAACTGAGGATTTTTATTGACTTTATCTAAATAAGAGTGAGCAGCTTGCCCGCTACCAAGGATTAGAACATAACGAGTATTTCTTCCTATCGTGCGCCAAGCTTGCAGCATCAGTCGAACCATTAAATGTACGCCTAACGTGAGGCAAAGCGCTGTAGCCTCAAAGTAAAATACAAATCGGTTATGTATCAGCGAAGGCTCATATAATGTAACAGACGCAATGGTTACGGCGAAGGTAACTACATGCGCTTTAATGAGCTGCTTGGTTTCCAAACCTACGGACATAAACCGCCTAGACTGGTATACTTGATTAACGTTAGAGCTAATCATCCAGCATAAGCTATAGACCAAAAATATAAGAAAGTATTGTTCCCAAGCACTACCAGGCATAGCATGTTTATATTGATAAAGTTCTACCGTAAAGAAAAACCCTAAACCAAGGACAATTAAATCTACTATCTGGGAGATGTCATCTAATATGGCACCGTATTCTCTTAACACTTTCTCTCATCCCCTTCGAGATGAAGCTTTCTTCTCTTAAAATTGGCTGAGAGTACCATATACTTACATTCTGATATATGATCCATTAGCGGTTTTTTCCCTAAACCTTCTGGCAGCAATATCAACTTCATATCTGGAACCCCTCTCTTCCTCGGTCTAAAAAACCTCGTAAAATCTATTTAAGGCCTAATGTCACCTAACATTAAAGCTAAGGATTTCCGGTTAAATTATTGACGGGACCTTCATTTACAACATAAATACAGAATTATTGCCTCCTAACTAAAAGTATTCTGCTACGGGCAACATACCCATAGCATCAAGGATCTCCATGCCTAGGACCCATCTACCCTCACTTATTATAAAATGCTTCCAATATTTGTACATCCGTGTAAGCTACAGGACAAATAAATAAATTCCACAGTATTTCCTACAGGTTAAAATTGATAGATAATAGAATGCAAAAGAGCCACACATCACGTGTGACTCTTTTGCATTCTATTTTTATACAACCGTAAGCTTCCCTCTCTTAACTAATCTTACTACTTTCCACTTTGTCTTTTGAATAAATCAATACAGCCTCTAACCGGGATTTCACACCTAGCTTTGACAGTATATTGCTAACATGGAAATCCACAGTACGATTTTTTATACCCAATGTAGTAGCGATTTCCCTATTCCTCAAGCCCTGGGCAATAAACTCTATTATTTCTATTTCTTTTGGAGTAAGTAATGTACCATAATTTTTTTCAGGCTCCATAATATTCGTTGTAATCTCTTCGCCAACAATCACAGATCTAAGATACGGTGCCATGTTTTGGGAAAAGTAGTACTTACCACTAGAGGCCTGTAATATTGCTGCAGTCATTTCAGTTTTTGAACAGTCTTTAAGCAGAAAGCCATGGGCACCTTTATTTAAGGAGGCATTAACATACTCTTCGGGGTTTTGTCCAGTAAGCATAATAATACTGACATTTGAATCTAGCTCTTTAATTTTCTCAATCAAATCAGTTCCACAGAAATCAGGAAGATTAATATCCAGTAATACAACGTCCGGATGTTCCGCCTTCACAATTTTTAAAGAATCCCGTCCATTCTTAGCCGTTCCTACTACAGAAATATTGGGCTCAGAAGATAGCAATGATACAGTACCTTCCGCAAAGAGTGTATGGTCATCCACTACTACCACTCTTATTGTCTTCTCTAAGCTAGATACCATAATATTTCCTCCTCCACTAACATCCTTATGTCTGACTGATAATTACACCTTCAAACTCGCCTATCCTTTACTCTTTTACCAAATCTTCAAATCGGAATAGTTCCCTTAAGCGTTACCCCGTGACCAATATTTGAAGTAATATAAAACTTCCCACCCAAGCTTTCTATCCTTTCTTTCATGCCAATTATTCCGAAATGATTGCCTACTAGCGACCAATCGGCGATCTTCTCGGGATCAAAGCCTTTACCGGAATCATTAATTATCATTTCAATGCTCTCGTCTTCCAAGGTAATGGTGACATCTGCTCTAGTCGAACCTGAGTGCTTCATAACGTTATTAATTCCTTCTTGCAAAAAGCGAAATGCTACTACTTCAATATCCTCTTTCAACCGTTGTTCTCTACTCATTCCTATTACTTCTAGAAAGATTACCATAAGCTCTTTTTGCATAATTTGCTGAAACAGGACCTCGACAGCAGGAATAAGACCCAAATCACGCAAAGAGGATGGACGCAAATTACTACATATTGACCGAAGCTCGTAATTTAAATCCTCTATCATGTCCTGCATTACTGAGATTGTGTGAAAATTATTATTATTTTCAGTCGAGAAGTTTGCAATTAATTCTTTCATCCTCCGGTTTAGATCCAAGCCTATCTGTAATGATCCGTCATGTATTTCCCGTGCTAAAACTTTTTTTTCTTCTTCAAGGTTACTAAACAATAGGCGATTGATTACTTCCAGTCCCTGGCTCCTTCGTTGTGATTCCCGAGATTTTTTTTCCATTACATTTATTTCCCTAGACAATTGCTTGATGACACGAATCGCTTTGAGGCGTTGGCCTACTTGATAACACACCGAAGTTAATAACAGTACTTCATTTGATTGAAATTTGATATAGGAACGCCGATGACCCAGGAACATTCCGCACGTAAAATCGTCAGAAACAAAGGGTATATACATTTCCACAGGAAAATCGCTAGAAAAGGTTTCGATGGAATTCCATGTGCTTTTAGCTGTTTGGTAATAATCCTCCATGATTGCTTGCTCGGTTGTATTTCCAAGGTAGCGTCCTACAGCACTTTTTGTGCACCAACCTTTGAGATCCTCTGATATAACAAAGGCACCTTCAAGCCCAAGTCGGTTCACTAACTCTTCTACTATTAAAGCTTCGTTCATAGACGCCGGATTTCCGTTTAATTCAACAATTCTATTTTCAATTCTATAACTTCCACGATTACCAAGGGTCTTATCAATTGCATAATGTAATATAGCTTTAATAAGATTAAAGATAAATAGTGCCATTATGGTTAAAGACAACACTAAAAGATAAGTCTCAATCTTTAACTCCTTAATCACCCCTATTAGCACTAAAAACCAAGTGAAAAGCCAGCTCGTTAGAATACCGGAGACTAACGAAATAATGATAAACTCCAGAAACTTACGGCCATCCGGCAAACTCTCATAGACCACAACATAACTAAGGGTAATTGGAACAATCGCGATAAAGAGAGTACTAACCTTAGGATTTACGATAAGGTCAATATCCAGTAGGATGGGAACCGCTGTAAGTAAAATAAAAGGCAACAACCCTAGCGCTATACCCGTAAACACAATGGTTGCCTTGTTTTTCTCGGGTTGATCAGCAGGCAATTTGATAAGCCTGACTAAATTCCATAAAACTGTAACGGTACCGATCAGCCCATTAGCTAGTGCTAGTTTTCTTATTTCTACAAGCCCAAAAACAACTCCTAACCCTTTTAAAATTAGGATTGTAGCTACAAGTACAGAAATTAGGGATAAGACCCAAATTATGAGTCGATTTAATCTATTACGTATGTTAGTCAAAACAGAAACAAAAATCACCAATAACACTGGTACGAGTGAGAAACTAATTGCCTCTAATTCCCTCGCCAATATCAAGCCACGGCTTGAGGCCGGGGCTATAATTATGACTAACCCGACGAGCCAATTTAACCAGAATAGAGCATGAGCTTGTACAAGGAAAGGTCGCTTAAATACTGTAACAAGACCTAACAGCCAAAAGATAAATCCTACAGCCGTCATCGGGAGTTCACTTAACAATGTATAAGTAATAGGCGGTTTAGCTATTTCGACAACTCTAATCGGCGCACCAGAACTTTTTATGGTAATCGTAGAGGCTCCTTCTGCCTCGCCCCACTTTTCAGTAAACGGATACGTTCCTGGGTCCTCGTTATCAATTTTTAAAACTATATCCCCTATACGAATCCCCAATCGATAACCCTCGCCATGGGGATCACTAAATGTTACGTTCCAGTCTCCTCCCCTACTTTCAAGGCTAAGACCTACATACGGTTGATTGACCAGAACAGTAAAATACACCAGGCAAACTAAAACAAAGGCGGCATTAGCAATTCGAAATGCTAGCCGCCTGAATATTTTATCCAACAAGCTGAATCAACTTCTCTTTTCGTTTTTCTGAAATTAGGATACCATCTAAAATTTCCATAGCACGTTGCTTATACATCTCTTGAATCACCGAACAAAAATGAATAGTCCCTTCATTAACAACCAATTCTTTTAACTGCCCTCTTTCTTTTGACCCGAATTCATATAAACCTTGGATTGCTAAAGAACTAAGGCATTTTAACTCTTCAGCATTTATCCCATTAAGAACATGTAAAAGATAAACAAACGGTAAAGTTTTCCGTCCTTTAATGAAATCACTTTTTGTTTCCAGATTTAAGAAATCCGCGAGATCATTTTTGATTTGACTCATCACACCTAATTTCATCCCGAATCGTTCTAACTGGTTAACAAGTGTTTCTTCAGCGCCTCCTAAGATCGCCCCAATTTTACACGCACTAGCAGTTAATCCACCCGATTTTTTCTTAATAATCTCAAAATATTCTTCAAACGAGATTCTTTCTTTACTGTCATTCAAAAACTCCTGAAATTGGCCGTCACACGCTTGCAACCCCATCTGGTTAAGAACGTTGCTTACATCTTCGAAATGCCTGCGATTAGCTATAGTAGAAAGGGCTTTGTAGCTAAGCACTAATATACAGGTAGCTAAATTAATCGCTTGCGTAGGAGGAACTTTACGCCAGGGAAGATCATTGTTATCTTGATCCTGAATATCGTCCAAAATATCCGCAGCCAAGGCGTAAAGTTCCATAGCGACGGCTCCTTGTAGCCCTGTTTCTACGCCCCCCCCAGCGCTATCACAAGTCGTAAGCGTTAATTGGGCCCACCCATACCTTCCCTTGATTCTAAAATTAGCATCAAGCCAACTATTAATTATGCTCACTACATCCTTGCTAAGCCCAGATTCAGTTAAAAGCAGTTTTACTTCCTTCCCAATAATTTGATCCATATTCATGCATCACTTGGCCCCTTTAGACCCAAAAAAGAGTCGGCGACATTGTAGCTGCTAAAGAATTACCCGATAATTCTTCTTTCGAGAACACCTTTGTTATTACGTCCAACTCACAGTTAGTGATTTCGCGAATAGATTTCACCTGTGGAATTATTTCTGAGCAACGGTTTGGGTTTTTGGCTAATTCGTGAACTAATTCAGCAATCTTGTCAAAGTTCATTATTATTCCCCCTTTCCTTTTAGGTTTGACATCAATTCACAAATCCCTCCCTATTAAGGAAAAACTTATGAAAATCTACATATTTATGACGATCTACGGTTATGCTTCTTCTTCGTATCGTCAGAAGCGTTGTAGTAGTAGTAATAATAGTATTCTTTAGTATTCATGTCTACTTTATTGAGAACAGCCCCCAGGATCTTGACCCCCAATTTATCCAGCTGTTCTTTCGCTTTTTGGGCATAACCTTTGTTCACTTCCCCAGAGGCTAAGACTAGGATGACACCATCAACTTCCTGGGCAAGAATCGCTGCATCTGTAACTGCTATAACGGGAGGAGTATCAATGAGGAGCATGTCAAATTGCTCACTGACTTCCTCAATCAAGAGTTTCATCCGTTTGGACCCGACAAGCTCTGCAGGATTTGGAGGAACAGGACCTGCCGGGAGTACCATAACGCCGGGCACAGCCGTTTCCCGGATATATTTACAATAGTCTTGATCTTGAACTAGGAAAACTGATAACCCTTCTCCGTTATCTAACCCAAATAGTTTATGCTGAGTGGGATTACGCAAATCAGCATCGATAATAAGAACAGATTTCCCGGATTGTGCCATACTAACCGCAAGATTAGCGACTGTGTGAGATTTCCCTTCCCGAGGACCTGAGCTTGTGATCATTATTTTTTGGGTTTCTAAATCCACACTCGTAAACTGAATATTTGTTCTGAGCATCCGATAGGCCTCTGAGATTGGAGACTTTGTTTGCTCTAAAGTGATCAATGAATATGCCAAGAACTCTCTTCCCCTCTTACCCTTGTTTTCCCATTTCATAGTCTGGAATGATGCCCAGTACTGGAATGCCCAAAAGTTTCTCAACATCACTCAAGGTCTTTACGGTGTTATCCATATATTCCAGCAAAAAGACCAGCCCAACAGAAGCCATAAGGCCCACAACAAAGGCGATCAGTACGTTCAGGGTTTTCTTTGGCTTAATGGGCTTATCCGGGATCACTGCAGCATCCACAATGCTTACACTGTCCACTTTTTTTATTTCAATAACAGCTTTGGTAAACTCTTGCGCCATTGTGTTGGCAATCGAAGCTGCAAGCTCAGAGTTTGTATTAGTCACCTGGATTTCCAAAATTTCCGTGGTCTTCACCGGATTTATGGCGATCAGACTATCGAGTTCTTCGACCGTCAGCGGCAAGTTTAAGTCCTTGAGCACATTTTGTTCGACGGTGCGACTCTGCGCGATCGTTGCATAGGTTTTGGCAAGTTGTTGGTTCGCTAGAAGTACACTATTATCGAGTATTTGGGTTGGATCTTTGCCGGCCTCCGCAGCTTTTTTCCCAACGATCAGAGTGGTTGAAGCTTGATAAACCGGTTTCATGACAAAAAAGCTAATAATACCGCTAGTGAGCGCCGCGATGAGCGGTAAGACCACCACGATCATCCAACGTTTTCGTAGCACGTCCCAATACTGCCGTAATTCTATTTCCTCTTCCATGTCGACCTCCCAAATTACTTTCACTAAACAGTTTTGATTTGCCTAGAACTATCCACCCAGCTCGACAGAGGTAATTCCCATTCCCTTAAGTTCTCCAAGGGGATAACGAGAGAATCGTAAATTATCTCCCTCAAACATTCGGTTAAATTTAATAAGTTGAGTGGAATTTCTGCCTTGAAAAGATTACTTAAAAAAAGCAGAGAGCTGGGATCCCCAACTCTCTGTATAATCCGAAATGTCTTCTCCCGCAACTTGCGAGTGTCGTACGCGTTGAGCAAAACCAAATTAATTTACAGTCACTGTGATCCTAACTAACTCGTTCGCTTCTACTTGTGAATCATTCATCCTATAAGCAGTAATGACTGTTGTACCTTTTGTAGTACCGGCTTTAATGGAAGAGCCATCCTCGGCAACAGTCGCAATCGTCGGATTATCTGTCTTCCAAGCAAGCAGGCCTGCAATTGTACCAGTATCTATCCCTTTGATAGAAAGATCCAGCTTGAGTTTATTAGCACCTTTTTTTAAGGTCAGAGGCGTCAATGGGTCGCAGATGGTTCCATTGATTTTGCATTGGATTTGAGAGCGAATAACAGACATTGCCACGGCTTTTTCAGCGGCATTTGATGGATCAATAACCGCCCCTACCTGGCGCTGCGTTTCAACAAGTAAATCTACATTCCAGCCAATATCTGCGAGCTTTTGATCAAAGATATGGTACTTACTATTCGCAGGATCTGCAACATCGTGCAAGGCTGTTCTCAGCCATTCAACTAGTTTATCCTTGATTTTTGTACTAGAATCGGAACCGCTTACGAGTTCTAATAAACTGAATGGATTTTGTTTAATTTCTTTTTTGATCTCTTTTTGAAGCTCATCTTGGGTAGCCAGCATGAAACCATACAATAATTCTACCTTAAAATCGTCTCCGAAAAGCGTTCTGAATGTTCTCCCATTCTCGGTTTTAAACTTTACGAGTGCGCTTTCTAAAGTAGCGTTGTCAGCGGAATAGTGTATCGCTTGAAAATCTTGGAGGGACTTGATGATTGCCGCCTTTGCATCAGCTCTCGTAACACCTTTTGCCTGAAATCTTGCAACCACTTGATCAGTCAAAAGTCCATCAGCGGCACTGCTTAAAGTCCCATCTTGCACTGCAGTCAGCAAGTTTGCTCTGGCTTCATTAAGGGAATCTTTTTCACTTGGATTAAGATAGCCGCGGTAAGACATAATTTCAGTTACAATTTGGTCAAGAGTTGCAGTATGTGACGAACCACCTTGGTCAGCGATTTGTACCGCAATTTGCTTCGCAGTTCCCGCATCTACACTAGTGCGACTCGAAACTGCATCCTCAGCGAAAGCATTGAACGGAATCATTGTAAGTACCATACCAGCAATAGTAAATGAAGCTAAAGCTTTTTTTGCCATTTTCATGTAATAAATCTCTCCTCTCTACATTTGGGGGTCTGTTATGTCGTTAGAGAATGGACTATCTTATCACTAAATCATTAGTCCCATTTTCTTTTACCATTATTTCCCTACTTATGCTGCATAGATTCTGACTAAATTATAAGACTGCTCCAATATTTGTGCATCCGTATAAGCTACAGGTTAAATAAATAAATTTCCAGGTAATTACTACAGGTCAAATTACATTTCTCCCATTACAAATTGCGCTAAATAACTCACGCCCATATATGTTGGTCCTAGGGGATGACACAAGTTTATAATTTGTTAATAAATTGTTTAGAAAAAATTAGAACAATTAGTTTAAAATATCTGTAGATAACCTCCTGAAAAACGCTAGTATCCAGCTTGTTCCAGAATAGGGGTAATCTGACCTACAACAATTTAACCTTTTAAGCAAAAAGCTTGTTGTTGTTTTAATTATGTAAATACAAGGGAGGAGTTCGTATGGAAGGACTAGACTTTTTGATCACAGCCATCTGTTTCTCGGTTTTAGGGTATGGATTATGCTATATGACTCTTTCAGATAATCATAGATTTAAAACGCCAAACGTTAACTCAAAGAATCCACTGCAGAGATGAGAATAACCAATCAGTCCTTAAAAAGAATAAGCACGTTGAAAATTATTTTCACGTGCTTATTTGCTTTTTAAGATATCTTTTATCCTTCGGGCGATGCTCTGAACCAAACAGCTTAGCAGCACAATAGTAATCTGTAGCCCACCTTCTAAGACCATGGCACTTAGATATACTACCGCCATAGATCCTCCTATAACTCCTTTTATAGGTTCACTTGCTTAAGAACAATGTAAATGCTCCATAATAAGTTAAGTTTGTTGAATAATGTCCGTTATGATAACCAAACTAACCTAAAGGAGGCAATGTGAATTGAACGTTGCAATTATGGGTGCAGGACTATCAGGTTTGGCGTGCGCTATCACCTTAGAAAAGTACGGAGTATCTCCAACTATTTTCGAAAAACGCAGTCGAGTTGGTGATCGATTCGTGAACGGCGAGGTACTTATGTCGATTTTCAATAGGCCTATAACTGATGATTACGCTTATCTCTCCGAAAGCCATGGTATCTTTCTCCAACCTCTAGCCAATATCAGTAAAATGGATTTTTTCTCAGAAAATTGCCAAGCATCTGTAAGCGGTCACTTAGGCTTTATAAATTCAAGAGGTAGGGAAGACGAATCGTTTGAATCTCAACTCTCTAGACAGGTCAAATCCGAGATAATTTTTAATTCTATATACACGTATGAAGAATTACTTCAAGACTTTACCCATATAATCATGGCTACTGGTGATGCAGCATATGCGCTTAAGATTCAGAATTTCCAAGCCGAACTGACCGTAACTCTAAAAGGGGCTACAGTTGAAGGAAATTTTGATCGTTACCATGCTGCAACTTGGCTCGATAACAACCTAGCCCCAAAAGGCTATGGATTCTTATTACCCTATTCCGAGAAAGAAGCTACACTTACAATCGGATATCCAGACTACCCGGAAAATCAATCCTTAAATGTAAAGCCCCTTTGGGATCGATTCTATACGAAGGCCTGCAAGGATCTGGATCAGAACCTCAAGATTACTGACCAATTTGAAGTCAACAACTACATAATGGGTCTCTGTGAACATCCCCGTCTTGGTAATACTTTCTTTACAGGAAACTGTTTTGGTGCTATGATGCCTGCCTTTGGATTTGGTCAATTTTCGTCCATTTTGACTGGAGTATTTGCCGCAAGTGACTTATGCGGAAAGGGGAAATACGAAGAATTAGTTAAACCTTTAAGACAGAGTTACCAAAACTCCTTAGTCCTTCGACATGCGATGGAACAATTAGATAATCACAAGTTAGATAACCTAGTCACCTTTTTAAATAATAAGCTGTCTAATCATTTATTGACCAACCAAAAACTAAACCCATTAAAAATTTTAAGCTACATTTTAAGGCCATTCTTCACAAAAAATAACACTATAAATTAAATCATTAAACTATTGCCAAAATAATTTCAACTCTTCTTGTTTGCCTTAGGTCTTTTCCCCATATGTAATTCACTTTATTTGTGATAACCCAAAATGTTCCATAATCATTGGATACAAATCTATGATGCGTGGATTCTCCAATTTAATCGGCATTCCAGTAACAATCATGGGTACAGTCGAATCCTCTTCTTCGAGGGATCCATGGCTCCCCCCACCAGGGTGGATCGGCGCCCCATTGGCTAAATATTCATAACCCGATGCCGCCGAAACGACCACCCTGCTTCCGCCCCGGGCCTCGAGGGCCGAAACTAAGCGTGTAAACGCATCAGGAAACTTTCCAAACACAATTTCTTGCTCATCCGAAACATAGGCATCGACCACGGATAGATCTCCGTCCAAAGTCCAACTTTGGCCATAAACGTCTTGGTAGATACCTGGGCGAGAAAAGAAAAGCTTTTTTTCCGTTCCGCCTTGAAGAACACAATAACTATTTTCAGAGACTTTCCAGCAGATCTGAGCGTTGCGCGAATCTTTGCTCAAAATGCTCACGATGTCAGGCAAAATCTCATTTTCTCGTTGGAGAAGATAAATAAAGGCCATACGTTCATTTGGGCAAATAGCAATCTCTTTATTGCTTTCCCCACTTGCCTCTTCCGTAGCCTTCAAACGTTTAAATGACTTCAAAGCATAATCTAGATCAATCAGATATTCATTGCCCAGACCAATCGTAGTCTGGGAATGGTCACCCGTAATGATAATCACATTTTCCTCAATGGCTTTTTCCCAAGAACCAAACTCATTGAGGACCGAAGCAACAAGGTTGTCTGCTCGTTCAATCGAAGGCCCTGTGCGCAAAGGACCGTAGCGGTGAGAATATTTATCATTATCGGGGAAATAAACGACCATGAAATCTGGCTGTTTCCTCTCCCGAACAAGTTGGACAGCAATTTTTCCTGAAAAGGCATCATTAAAACCAAAGCGGTGACGAATCCCTCTCGGGTAAGTAATTGACTTACCCGAGAAAGGCGGATGTATGAGCTCTCCCAGGGTCAATTGAGAAGGGCCAGAGATTTTTTCTTGATTAAGGTCAAAACATGTTGCCAAAGCAACTAAGAAAGGAAGTTCAGCACGGTAAGACCGTGCAGCCCGATGCATGAAAAAGTTAATACATCCCGTACTATAGCCACCAGCTTCTAGTGCTTCATATAGAGTCGGCGTTTCTGGATTCAGGTGCTCCTCGTTGAGCCTTATTAATAAATTACGCAGGACTTTCTTAGGTCCTATTTTTAAGACGCTTTGCCAGGTCGCTCCGTAGTCCACTATTTTCCGAATCTCTTCGTTGTACCAGATAAAACCGGGTACCCTATGCTGATCAGGCCAGGTTCCTGTAATCATGGAACTCGTGGCTACTGGAGTCATGGTTGGAAAAGATGAGACGACGCGTTCCATGCAAGTTCCGTGTTTAGCCAGAAAACGAAGAGCCGGGGCATTTCCTTCCGACAGAATCCTTGCCAACACCACAGGATGCAGAGAGTCAATCACAAATAAGATTATCTTTTTCATGATCGCCCCCCTTCCGAAATCTTACTCATTTATAGATTATATTAAAATTAACTTCATAGTGTCACGAATTAAAGAGATGACATAGATCTACTGAAATAGAATCTTCATTTCCAGCAGAAATTATTATGAATATAGATATATAACAAGGCTAAAAGCAAAATGCTTCCAGCCTTGTTTAATCTCTGCTACTATATCATTGTACAAAAAGGTAATTTATTTGGCAATAAGAACCGAACATTTTGCTCCGTGAAGAACGCGCTGACTAACACTTCCTAAGAGGGCACCAGCAATCGCTCCATAACCATGGCTCCCCATAACAACCAAATCAATGTTCTCGCTTTCAATCTCACGTAAGATAATGTTTGCTGGTTTCCCTGTCAATTTTTTCTTGGTTAGGGAAATGTCAGTAACATCCATTCCTTCAAGAGTAGCTTGTATCGCCATCTCACCTGCCTCTTCTAACAAGTCAGACGAAATGAGATCCATATCCAGCTGATTCACATCATACACGAGCGGCTTGTACATGACAAACAGAAGCTCGACTTCTGAGTGAAATTTCCTAGCGAGTTCCAAGGCATTTTTCAACGCTCTTCGGGAATACTCTGAAGCATCTGTAGCCACCAAAATTTTCTTCAAATAAACCCCTCCTCCACATTATATCCTTCTCGTTACGTCCTCATGTATGAATACATTCCACACTAACATATTATATCCTTCTTTTTTTAATGATGATTATAATTTTTCTTCATGATAAATTTATATTAAGAACTAACTGGCCTAATTACTCACTGCAGCTAATACGGGCTTTTTTCCCTTTAGACTTTCCGACTTCCCGGCTTAATGGCGGGGATCCCTTGAGCACACAGCGGGCATTCTTGGGCTTCGAAAGCCTGGATATTCAGCTGAATGATTGAGCTCTGTGGCAACCCAAAATCTACTGTTCCACCGGTTCGATCAACAAGTACACCAACGCCCACTGAGATCGCCTCAAATTCATGGACCACAGATAGGACCTCACGAACGGATCCTCCGGTTGTGATCACATCCTCAACGACCAGCACGCGTTCCCCAGGAGAAAGGGTAAACCCTCTGCGCAAACGCATGATTCCGTTTTCCCGTTCTGTAAACAAGGCCCGTACTCCTAAAGCCTTAGCGACTTCATGAGCCACTAAAATGCCTCCCATAGCAGGTCCGATAACCGTTTGAATGTCCATGTCACGGAACTTTGCAGCCAAGCCCTGTGCTAATATGGCCGCCCGATCCGGGTATTGTAGTACTTGAGCACACTGCATGTACTGAGCGCTGTGTTTTCCTGAAGTTAAAAGGAAATGCCCGTCCAACAGAGCATTGCTTTTTCTAAACAAATCCAGATAATCTGATGATGTAAGTAACGTTTCCTCTATATTCAATGGTTTTTCCATTATAATTATTTCTCTCCTTTTCTTACCGTACCCAAAGTCGATCCAAAGCCTGACGAGGATCCTCCGCGCGGGTAATCGGCCTCCCAACTACAAGGTAAGAACTCCCGGCTGCTAAGGCTTCATACGGGGAAAGAACTCGCGCTTGGTCCTGAGCTTCACTCCAAGCCGGGCGGATCCCCGGAGTAACAATCAAAAAATTGGGGTCAGTATTCCGACGTATCTCTACAGCTTCCATAGCGGAAGCCACAACTCCGTCGAGTTCTGCCCGTTCAGCAAGTTTGGCGAGTGCTACCACATGCTCACGCAGGTTGCGCTGAACCCCCATCTCTTGTCGAAATTGAGCATCTGACATACTTGTTAAGACCGTAACTCCAATCACTTTGGGTACACTTCCCAGCTTAGTCCCTGCTTCTCGCACAGCATTGGCCGACCTGGCCATCATCTCATAACCACCGCTGCAATGGACATTGATCATGTCAACTCCCCATTGAACGAATCCGCTCAACGCCCGTTCGACTGTCGTGGGAATGTCATGAAGCTTCAAGTCTAGAAAGATGGGAAATCCCAAATCTTTAAGTTCACGGATTATTGCTGGACCAGAATAGGCGTACAGTTCCATCCCCACTTTAAGCCAGCATTCGCTGCCTTGAAGTGCCTTTGCTAGGGCTAAAGCCTCTTCGCGCCCTTGAACATCAAGCGCCACCATAACCCGCTTATTCAATGACCTATCCATACGCTATCCCTCCATTTTTAGACTGTCCCTTCTAAGAAACATGTGCCAATCCGACTAATTCATGTACGGAAGCCATTCCCCTTTTAGCGCAGTAGTCTTCGATGCCCTGCAGAATCTCCAACGGAGCTTGGGGATTAACAAAGTTCCCTGTGCCAATGCTAATAGCCGTTGCACCTGCCAAGATAAATTCCACAGCATCTTGCCACCGGGTGATCCCGCCCATTCCTATGATTGGCAAATCGATGGCTTGCGAAACTTGCCAAACCATGCGGACAGCAACCGGACGTATGGCTGGTCCGGAAAGCCCTCCGAACGTATTAGCGAGTACTGGACGTTGTTGATCCAGGTCAATACTCATTCCCAAAAGCGTGTTGATGAGTGATAGAGCATCAGCTCCCCCACTCTGAACTGCTCGGGCCATTTCCACAATATCCGTGACGTTGGGTGAAAGTTTCGCGATGATCGGAAGATCCGTAACTGCTTTGACCGCCCCAATCACTTCTTCAGCGCTTTTAGGATCCGTGCCAAAATGCATTCCGCCATGTTTAACATTTGGACAAGAGATGTTCACTTCCAATGCGGCTAACCCTGAATCCCGTTGCAATGCCCGGGCCATCTGCACATAATCCTCTAGAGAAAAACCGGAAATATTGGCAATCACCGCTGTAGGCAATTTTCGCACTCTGGGAAGATAGGATCTCAGAAATTCTTCGAGTCCCGGATTTTCCAACCCAACCGCGTTTAATAAGCCTGCCGGCGTTTCCACTAACCGAGGAACTGCATTTCCTAGCCTGGGCTCAGGTGTAAGCCCCTTTAATGTTATGCCCCCTAAAGCATCTACTGGACAATAGGAAGCATACTCCTCACCAAAGCCATAAGTTCCTGAACACGTCAGGACTGGATTTCTTAGAGTTATTCCTGCTATATGCGTTGTTAGATCAACAGGACACATCCCAGACTACCTCCTCGCCCCGAAAAACCGGCCCATCCTGACAAACTTTTTTATGAATCAAAGTACCTGCTTCGTCTCTAAGCGTGCATACACAGCCTAAACAGGCTCCAACTGCGCATCCCATGCGTTCTTCCAGCGAAACCTCCACAGGGACTCCAGAGGTTCTGCACAATTCTGTAACCGCCTGCATCATCTTTTTCGGACCGCAAGTTGCGATACTAATCGTTCCTCCAGCTATTGGTTGGTTTTGTTTAGATTGCCCATACAATTGTGATAACCGCTCCTCAACCTGCTCGGTCACCAGACCCTTTTGCCCAAAGCTTCCATCCAACGTACTAAGATGCAGCGGAATCCCCAGGGTTTTCCACTGGAGAAATCCCGCGCTCTCTAGAAACCTTTGGTGTTCTCCCCCCCAAAACAAGCGAACTGTCAGTCCCCGAGCAAGGGCGTCTTGGGCTAAGGCATAAAGTGGGAATATCCCGATTCCTCCGGCAACCAACCACAATTCCCCTTCTTTCGGAACGGAAAAACCTTGCCCTAAGGGCCCCATTATGCTGAGCGTCTCCCCGCAGCGTGCACTTGCTAAGATCTCGGTTCCCCGACCCTGAATCCGGTAGAGCAAGGTAATTTCGTCTTGATCCGGAGAAATTTGGGCTAAGCTGATAGGCCGCCGCAACAAGGGGTCAAAGGATGAGATCGAGTTGTCCTGAACTTGGACAGCTACGAATTGTCCAGGCTTCGCAGTTTTGGCAATCGGTCCTTTTATAACCAAGCGTCGCAGCCTTTGCTCCTTCTCCCCAAAGCATTCATGAACAACCACTAGTCCTTCCGTGAGCATCTCACCCGCACCTTCCCTTACTCGAAGCTCGAGGATCGAAGTTCGATGTTCGAATAGTTCACGAAATACCTATCGTGATTGCATATCGAATATCTCATATCGAATATCATCTAACCTCTTAATTTAATTTAATTTACTTAAATTTTCCTATTAACGTACCTCGTGCCTCGCTCCTACAGAGGCAAGAGCCCCGGTGAAATACTTTCCAGCACCTGGAGTAACGCTGCAGCCGTATCAAGACTCGTGAAACACGGGATTCCATGTTCCACGGCCGCTCTACGAATCGCAAATCCATCACTTTCCTGTATTCGGCCATGAGTTGTTGTATTGACTACATATTGTATTTGCTGCTTGCGTATCCCGTCAATAATTTCGTTCGAGCCATCATGCAATTTTGCAAGCTGTTCTACTCGAAGCCCCTCGTTCTTTAAATAGTGTGTCGTTCCTTCGGTCGCTAAAAGGCGGAATCCCAGTTCAGCGAACCGACGAGCAAGGGCTACCCCTTCTGCTTTATCACGATCTGCCAAGGTCACGAACACTGAACCATATGTTGTGAAGGACAAGCCCGCTCCGAGCAGCGCTTTATAGAGAGCTTTTTCATACGTCCTATCCATTCCCATGACTTCGCCCGTCGATTTCATCTCTGGGCCCAAAGACGGTTCGACCCGCTGAAGTTTCGAAAAGGAGAAAACTGGTGCTTTGACGGCAACCCGATCACCCGCTGGATAGAGGCCATGGGGAATTTTTATCTCTTCCCATTTTCTGCCTAAGATTACTTGAGTTGCCCAGTCTACGATTGGAACTCCAGTGACCTTACTCAGAAAGGGAACGGTCCGGCTGGACCGAGGATTGACCTCAAGAACGAAGAGTTCGTTCTGATAAATAACATATTGGATATTCAATAAGCCTTTAATTTTTAAAGATCGGGCTAATGATTCAGTCAAAGCAATAATGCGCTCTTGCATACTCACGTCTAACGTTTGAGGCGGATAGACGGCGATAGAATCTCCGGAATGAACCCCTGCCCGTTCCAAATGTTCCATAATCCCAGGGATAAAAACATTTTCTCCGTCGGAGATTGCATCGACCTCCACCTCTTTCCCCAGCAGATATTGATCCATCCAGATCTCCTGGTCCGAGGAGGCAGAAAGAGCGCGTCTTACAACGGTCTCTAATTCCTTGGCTTCATAGACAATGTCCATGGCTCTTCCACCCAGAACATACGATGGACGAACCACCAAAGGAAATCCGATTTCTTGAGCTACTGTTTGCACTTGTTCCATGCTCGTTGCCCCGCCTCCGCGTGGACGTTTGGCCGCTAGTTCTTGCAATACACGGTCAAAGGTTCCCCGCTCCTCGGCCCGGTCAATATCTTCTACTGCTGTGCCTAAAATCGGGTAGCCGCGCCTCGCCAGGCCACTCGCCAAACCAATGGCCGTCTGCCCTCCGAACTGAACAACGACACCATCGGGTTGCTCTTTATCCAGAATTGCAGAGACATCTTCTAAGGTCAAGGGTTCAAAATAAAGCCGATCAGCCGTGTCAAAGTCTGTCGAGACTGTCTCAGGATTATTATTAATAATAATACTCTCAAACCCGGCTTTGCGCAGAGCCAGCACCGCGTGCACAGAACAATAGTCAAATTCAATCCCCTGCCCAATCCGAATTGGACCAGACCCTAAAACAACCACTTTAGGTCGCTTATGAACTTCCCCTTCATCTTCAACATCATAGCTGGAATAGAAGTAAGGAGTTGTAGCCTCAAACTCTCCCGAACAGGTATCGACCATTTTAAATACAGGGCGAATACCATGCTCAATTCTGAACCGATAAACCTCATCTTCCGAGCTTTTCCATAGAGCCGCTATTTCTAGATCTGCATAACCTAAGCGTTTAGCACGCAGTAAGGACGCTTTATCCCAAGCTGCTTGTTCTAATAATACCGTATTATCGACAAGACGACGTAAGAAATTTAGATAAAAAAGGTTCCAGCCCGTCTCTTCAACCAGCCAATCGACTGTCCAGCCTCGTCTTAAGGCTTCTGCAAAAACGAACAGCTGGCGATCATCCGGCTGCAGGCACTCGGTTTTAAGTTCAGCGTCCGATAGCACTTCCAGCTCCGGAAGTCGGAGCCCGTATGCTTTGATATCTAACGAACGAATCGCTTTGAGCAGGGCGGTCTCTAAGTTCCGACCAATCCCCATCACTTCTCCGGTCGCCTTCATCTGGGTACCCAAGCGCCGATCTGCCTCAGTAAATTTGTCGAAGGGCCAGCGGGGGATTTTAACAACGACATAATCTAAGGCCGGCTCGAAACAAGCCGAGGTTTTCTCAGTAACAGCATTTTTAATTTCCGTAAGCGCATAACCTAGTGCAATTTTGGCTGCGACTTTAGCAATCGGATATCCCGTAGCCTTCGAGGCGAGAGCACTGGAACGGCTTAAACGAGGATTGACCTCGATCACTACGTATTCGTTGCGTGCGGGGTGCAGAGCAAATTGGACATTGCATCCCCCTTCAATTCCCAGGCCATTCACAATCCGCCGCGACGCACTGCGTAAGGCTTGAACCTCTCGATCGGTCAAAGTTTGACAAGGCGCTACAACAATACTATCCCCAGTATGCACGCCAACTGGGTCCATGTTTTCCATATGACAAATCGTGATGCAGTTTCCGGCTCCATCACGTAAAACTTCAAACTCGACTTCCTTCCAGCCGGCCACACTTCGCTCCACTAAGATCTGACCAATCAGGCTGGCCTGCAGGCCGCTTGTTGCAATTTGTTTCAGCTCTTCAGCATTTTGGACAATTCCTCCCCCGGTTCCTCCCAAGGTGAAGGCCGGCCGCACAATAAGTGGATAGCCCGTTTTTGCAGCAAATTCAAGCGCCTCTTCAACGTGAGCTACAATCTTACTTTCAGGGATTGGCTCACCTAGCTCCTGCATCAATGCCCGAAAGCTTTCCCGGTCTTCCGCTTGATCGATACTTTTAAGGGAAGTTCCCATCAAAGTCACTTCGCAGCGCTCCAAGACCCCTCGTTTAGCAAGCTGATAGGCTAGGTTCAGCCCTGTTTGCCCACCCATAGTGGGGATTAAGCCATCGGGCCGCTCCCGCTCAATAATCCGTTCCACGGATTCAACCGTCAACGGTTCAATATAGATTCGATCGGCAGTTTCTCGATCTGTCATAATTGTTGCTGGGTTGGAATTTACAAGAATGACTTCTACCCCTTCTTCGCGCAGAGCTCGACAAGCCTGCGTACCTGCATAGTCAAACTCAGCAGCCTGCCCAATGACAATGGGGCCTGATCCAATCACCAGAACCTTTTTCCACTCTTTCTTGGGCATTTTATAGTCTCCCCTTTTTTGCTAAATTTCTCTCAACTATTGCTCTGAAACGATCAAAAATTTCCGCATTTTCCTCCGGCCCCGGAGCGCCTTCGGGATGAAATTGTACGGACAGAATTGGGTAGGTTTGATGCTCCATACCTTCTACAGTTCCATCGTTGAGATTACGTAACGTTACTTCAAACCCTGAATCTTTTAATGAAGCTTCCTGCACAGCGTAGCCGTGGTTTTGGGACGTCATAGTCGCCTTTCCAGTTCGAATATCTATGACCGGATGATTTCCACCACGATGCCCAAAGGGTAGTTTATAGGTTTCTCCACCAGCGGCTAAAGCCAAGAGTTGATGCCCCAGACAAATACCTAATACCGGTAGTTTGTCATACAAACTACGAACTGTAGCGACACATTCCGGTAGCTTTTCCGGATCTCCAGGACCATTGCTCAACACGATCCCACTGGGATGATGGCTTAGAATCTCTTCTGGAGTCGATCTAGCCGGGAACACCATGATCCTAAACCCTCTCTCCTGAAGATGACGAATGATGTTGCGCTTAGCCCCAAAGTCGAGGACAGCGAGTAGTGAGCCTGATCCTGGGATTTCGTAAGCTTCCTTAACCGTTGATCGGTAAACCCAGTGTTCACTGTTACCCTCAAGTTCTTCATTTTCCTGGAAATTTGCCCAGAATTCCAGTCCAATCTCCCGTGTATGAACCAGTACACCAGGTAAAGTTCCAAATTGGCGCAGGTATCTTGTCAACGCCCGCGTATCGACTCCCTTTAATCCCTGAACACCGTGTTGCTGGCAATAATCCTCCAAGGACCCTTCACAATGTAAACTTCCCTCTCCCTCGGAGAGTTCTCGTACAATGAGTCCCTGAAGACGGGTTTTATCTGCTTCGTTCTCTTCATGGTGCCACCCATAATTTCCAATTTGCGGTTGAGTCAGGACGAGAATCTGTCCGGCGTAGGACAAATCTGTGACCATTTCCTGATAGCCGCTCATCGATGTATTGAAAACCACTTCATGCGCTGCCACCGAGGTTATGTCATTCAGCCAAGCCCCAAAGGCTTCTCCCTCAAAGGATGTCCCATCTTTTAAAACAAGATATGCCACGTTCGACACTTCCTCTCTGACCGTAGTAAAATCGATCACTTCTATCTGTCTATACAAACCTTTGCCTAATCTACTTTTCTAAAACAGTCCGGTTCTTTTGCACAAGTTGACCTTCTACCCAAACCATGACCGGAAACCCTTGTAAGTATTTACCTAAGAACGGGGTATTGCGCGCTTTCGAAACCAACTGAGTCGAATCAATCACCTCTGAAAAATCCGGATCAAAAAGCACCATATCGGCTATAGCTCCAGGTTTCAGCGATCCCCCGGGTAAACCAAACCGCTTGGCCGGAGATGCGCTCCAAGCCTCGATCACTCGCTCAAATGACAACCGTCCCGGTACCACTAAATGTTGCCAAATCGCACTCAGGGCCGTCTCGAGACTCGCAATCCCAAAGGGAGCCTCAGCAAAGGGTCGGGATTTTTCGGCCATGGTGTGTGGTGCATGGTCGGTCGCGATTATATCTAATGTTCCATCTCGGAGTCCTTCAACAAGTGACTCTCGGTCCTTTTGGGAACCCAGCGGAGGATTTACTTTAAGCGCTGTATCAGTTATACCTATCTCTTCATCACAGAAGATTAAATGGTGCGGATTGACTTCCGCAGTGACATTCACGCCTCTTGCTTTAGCCTGTCGGATTAAATTGACACTCTCTGTAGTGGAAATATGGGCCAGATGAAGTTTTCCACTTGTTTCCTCAGCCAGTAACAAATCCCTAGCAACAATCACGCTTTCTGCACTTGCAGGAACCCCTTTTAATCCCATGCGCGCTGAGGCCATTCCGCGGCGCATTTGCCCTTCTCCAGCCAAGTCCTTATCTTCGCAATGACTGATAATAGGTAGTCCGGTTATTTTGGCATATTCTAAAGCAAGCCGCATCACTTCTGCATTTTGAATGTTTTTACCGTCATCAGAAAAGGCGGCAGCTCCACCCGCTTTCATATCCGCCATCTCGACCAATTCGCCACCCTGCATCCCTTTAGTCACTGTTCCTATGGGCAGTACATGCGCATAGCCAGCGCGGTCACCCTGCATGCGTACAAATTCAATCAGGGCCCGATTGTCAATGACTGGTTTCGTGTTGGCCATGGCCAAAATGGTCGTAAATCCGCCGCGTATCGCAGCGCGTGAGCCACTTAATATATCCTCTTTTTCTTCTTGCCCTGGTTCACGCAAGTGCGTGTGAACATCAATAAGCCCCGGGAAAAGATACTTTCCTTCACCATTGATCGTTTCCACCGATTCACCCTGCGCTATCGTTAGAACCTCTTCCTCAGTCCTGGAGGCAGACATTTCTAACACCTGCCCACCTTTAATGAGAACATGCCGAGGGGCAGATAAGTTTTGGCTCGGATCAATTACCCATACATCTTTAAGCCACCACATTGCTAGACCCCCCAATCAGTAAGTAAATTAAAGCCATGCGAATGGCCACACCATTCGTAACCTGGCGCTCAATTAAAGCTTGTGTGCTATCAGCCACTTCATCAGAGATCTCCACATTCCGATTCATTGGTCCGGGGTGTAAGATGATACTCTGTTTTTCCGTTTTCTTTAATCGCTCGGTCGTCAATCCATAGAGTTGGCTATACTCACGGAGGCTAGGGAACAACCCGCTTTTCTGCCGTTCAAGTTGGAGGCGCAGGGCCATCACAACATCTGCCCCAGGTAAAACACTATCCAGATCATGAGCTAATTTAACCCCCAGGCCCTCCATTTCAAAGGGAACCAGAGTTGGAGGACCCACAAAGGTCACATCAACACCAAGTTTTTGAAGACACCAAGCATTGCTTCGGGCCACCCTGGAATGCAAGACATCACCAACGATGACAACTTTCTTACCATTCATGTCACCGAGCTGCTCCTCCATAGTGAAAATGTCTAGTAACGCTTGGGTTGGATGCGCATGCTGCCCATCTCCTGCATTAATCACACCCGCATCAAGGATATCCGCTAAGAATTTTGCCGAACCAGAACTGGAATGCCTTATAATCACTAGGTCAGCCCGCATCGCTTGAATCGTCTTAGCCGTATCGTATAAACTCTCTCCTTTGCTCACGCTGCTCTGAGCAACTGCAATACTCGTCGTATCTGCCCCCAACACTTTCCCAGCCATTTCAAAAGAGGTGCGAGTCCGTGTACTTGCTTCGTAGAAAAGATTAACCACTGACTTACCTTTTAACGTGGGCAATTTCTTAATCGGCCGCATCAAAATTTCTTTCATCACTTTCGCAGTATGCAGAATATGGCGAATTTCATCTACGCTCATATCCTCTATTGCTAGAACGTCTTTACGCTGCCACTTCATCGTAACCCTCCCTATCTTCTTTCACCCTTTATTATCTCTTATGGGGTAGTGCTCATACCCCTAAAAATGTATTAAGCACCTAAAAATAAAATATATCCTCTCCCCCTAGGGGGAGAGGATATATTAAAAGGCATAGCCTAATCCACTCGCCCCTTGGCTATCTCTCTGGATAGCATTTAAAGGGTAAAGTTCCATTTATTTCACAGTATCTTCTTCGTGCTCCAATAGAAGCACGTCTTCTTCCATATCTACTTCCTGCAACCGCACTGCCACAATTTCTCGTCGCGATGTCGGTAAGTTTTTACCTACATAATCTGCTCGTATGGGTAACTCTCGATGTCCACGATCCACAAGCACTGCTAATTGAATGCGCGCCGGCCTGCCTAAATCCATTGTCGCATCTAATGCCGCCCGGGCAGTTCGCCCGGTATACAGCACGTCGTCGACTAAAATCACAGATTTTCCTTCTATGCTTACTGGAATATCCGTTTCATGGACGACAGGATGTATGTCAATGGTACTTAAGTCGTCACGATAAAGAGTGATATCTAGAATTCCAAGGGGAACTTTTACCCCTTCAAACTCCTCAATGTATTGTTGAATTCGTTCCGCTAACGGCACCCCTCGGCGACGAATCCCTACCAGAACAAGTCGATCAGTCCCTTTATTCTTTTCTACAATTTCGTGCGCAATACGAGTTATTGCCCGGCGAATCCCATCCGCATCTAAAATTTTGCTCTTAATCGTTCCTTCCAAAACTTGCTGACTCCTTTCTTCTAGGGCTAATCCTTTAAGTCTGAAGATTAGATAGAAAGGTAATAAAGAAAACTTGGCTGGCGCCAAGCCTTAGCGCAGGCGGCCGCCTTAGTTGCGCTTATGCTACTGAAAGTATGTAACGAAGTTATACTTTCTGATAAGTATAAAAAAAACTATCTGAACAGCAGACAGTCCTCCCTTGTTTTCCGTCTGCCTTCCCAAGCCTCTCGGGACTTCATTAAAGGCCATATAACTGTCACTAAGTTTACTTTATGACGGCTTAAAAGTCAACGTCAGGATGAATGCAATTTCTCAACAAGCATCGCAAAAGTTTGAGGCAACGGCGCATCAAACTCCATCCATATCCCACTGCGTGGATGCTCAAATCCCAAATGGGCGGCATGCAGCATTTGCCCAGGAAGCCCATATTTATTGCGTTTCGGTCCATAAATAGGGTCCCCGAGAACAGGATGCTTAAGATAGGCCATATGGACACGGATCTGATGCGTTCTACCTGTCTCTAAACGTACTTCGAGATATGTAGCCTCATTAAACCGTTCTAATACGGTATAATGCGTCACAGCGGGTTTTGAATGATGCATTACCACAGCCATTCTCTTTCGCTCAGAAGGGTCTCGTCCGATAGGTGCGTCGACTGTACCGGAAGGTTCTAATACCACTCCATGTACCAAGGCCAGATACCTCCGTGTCATGGTATGCTCCTTAAGCTGCACAGCAAGTCCTTGATGAGCGGCATCATTTTTTGCCACCACCAAAATCCCTGATGTATCTTTGTCAATACGATGTACGATTCCTGGTCGTAATACCCCGTTGATTCCAGAAAGATTGCGGCAGTGGAATAGCAGAGCATTGACCATAGTCCCAGTCCATGCCCCTGGAGCCGGGTGCACTACCATTCCCTGACGCTTATTAACAACCAAAACATCCTCATCCTCATACAGAATATCGAGAGGGATATTTTCCGGTTCGGCCGAAGACTCACGTAAAATAGGGAAAACAACTTCAATCTGGTCACCCTGGCGTACCTTATAATTAGCTTTTTTAGGAGAACCATTAACTCTTACGCATTCTTGGGCTATAAGTCCTTGAACAAACGATCTGCTCTTTCCCAGAACATCCGTCACACCCACATCCAGGCGAACTCCTTCCGCAAGTTCGAAGATTTCCTTTTTCGCCGCAATGTTAGGACCTACGAAGGAATTCTCTTCCTCAGAAACTTGTTCGTCAAATTCAAAATCTTCTAAGACAGATTCGTGAATTTCTTTTTCCACTTGCATAACCCCGCCAATTCTTAAAATACCATTTTATCTTCTTTATTCTTCCGTAATCGATTTACGCTCTGCCTTTTCCTCCGAATATAAGCGGAGCATGAATAACCCTACTCCTATAACAATCATACTATCCGCAAAGTTAAAGACAAAAGGCCAAATCTGGAAATCCAAATAGTCCACCACACGTCCAATCACAAGGCGGTCATAGAGATTTCCTAATGCCCCACCTCCGATCATTCCGATCGCTAAACGTGTAAGTCTTTCACTACGCGGAATACGAAACTGTCCATAAATCACCCCACTCACAACTGCTAGCGCGGTAACAACAAAAATCCAGGTCCGACCGGCCAACAGGCCAAATGCAGCGCCTGGATTCAAGACAAATGTCAGATGAAATATTTTGGGAATGACTATCAACGTATCACCCGGAATAAAGTTTGACTGGACTAAAACTTTAAATAAGCGATCAATAATCCATACCCCGATCATTGTAAACCAAACCAACAACCGTCTAACCCCCCTGTGTTTTCCTTCATCTTAACACAGGGCTTATGTGGGGGCAAATTATTCATGATGAAATGAGACAGTCCTTGATTGCACGTAAAAGGGTCCTCGCGATAAGTCACGAAGACCCTTGATTTTATAATATATGGAAACTATCTTAGTCTAGCACTGCTGTAATTATAGCCATCTTGTAAACTTCTTCTGCGTTACACCCTCTGGAAAGGTCATTGATCGGAGCGTTCAGACCCTGCAGAATAGGCCCGTAAGCATCAAAGCCCCCAAGTCGCTGAGCAATCTTGTAACCGATGTTACCTGCATTAATATCTGGGAAGATAAATGTGTTAGCTTGACCTGCAACAGGAGAGTTGGAACACTTTATCTTGGCAACTTCAGGGGAGAAAGCAGCATCAAACTGAAGTTCTCCGTCAACCGGAAAATCAAGGTTCATTGCCTTAAGCTTCTCTGTAGCGTTATGCACTTTATCTACTGATTCGCCTTTGCCCGATCCCATTGTGCTGTAGGAAAGCATAGCAACCTTTGGCTCAACATCGAAAGCCTTAGCTGATCTGGCTGTTTCGACAGCGATTTCAACAAGCTCATCTTCAGTTGGGAAAAGGTTAATTGCGCAGTCAGCCAAAACATACTTCTCTGCGCCGTTTTCTGTCGCACGATTCATAATAAAACAGCTGGATACAATCTTATTGCCGGGTCTTGTCTTGACAAGCTGAAGAGCAGGACGAACTGTATCAGCTGTAGAATAGGTAGCGCCACCCAGAAGACCGTGAGCTAAACCCATTTTAACAAGCATTGTACCGAAATAGTTAGACTTTGACAGGGCCTCACGACAAGCAACCTCATCCATCTTACCCTTTCTCAGTTCCACCATTTTGGCAACCATGGCCTCGAAATCAGGATAGTTCAGAGGATCAATAATCTCAATACCGTCTATCGACCAACCACAGGCTTTTGCCGCTGCCGCTACTTCATTAGGATTGCCTAAAAGCAAAGGAGCAAGAATACCGTCCTTATGTAGACGACTGGCTGCCTCAATAATTCTGGGGTCTAATCCCTCTGTAAAAACAAGTTTCCTCTTATTAGCTTTTAATTTTGCAATCATATTTTCAAACATGATTCAATTCCTCCACTTACATTATTTTCATTAAAAATATTATACACCTAGTACCAAGGATATTTCAACATCAAAGAAGCCCTAAAAGTGTTGTTATTCTAAATATTCTTAATATTCATTAAAAGTGGATAAAAAGAAATAGCCAAATATAATAGCATGTGCAAAACAGACAAAGACACCATATCGGCCCAAACCAGAGAGTTCCTTAACTAAGAGCACTATTACAAAATTACGTCAACATGCAAGCAAGAACCTCCCCTACTTGCTAAGCGTCATTGCGGTAAAACGCAAACGGCGTCATAACACTCACGTCCCAACCCCGTCAACCCCAAGCCAGGAGGAAGTTTCTTAGCTTAGTGATCACTTTAGTGGAATTGCGTCAATGAGCGCAGACACTTCCTCCCCCTCTCTAGGTCCGTCCGTGCTCCTTGCTATAATGGATTGAATTTCCTCGCCCCTCTGGTTCTCTTTGCGTTTCAAGCGTTTCAATATATTGGACCGCCCCAATTACTTCATCTGCATCTTCATAGTTATTATTCGGATCCCTGACATCTCGATTTGTCCCCAAATCTTGAGCAGAATCCGAGGTCCCGTAGCGAGCCACAGCCTGCCAAGAATCTTCTCCATCGAACCCCACCTGATCTGTGCCATCGTTAAAAGTTCGAGAAAAGGGGCGATTTAGAAGTTCATTCTCAACCGGTTCGCGATGTAACGAATGTTGCTCTTCCCGCTCCTCTTCACGGCTACATTCCGTACATACCGTAGTATAGGGCAGAGCCTCAAGTCGTTCAAAGGGGATCTCATGACCACAGTGTTCACAAACACCATACTTACCTTGGTCATAGCGGTCTAACGCCACATCAATAGCTTCAACTTTGTGTACTAACCGATCATGTTGAGCCACATCCCGAGAACGCTCATATACCTCAGTCGCAATGTCTGCAGGATGATTATCTATGAGCGACAATTCACCTAATGACTCTCGCATATCTCCATTAAAAAGTTCCGTCGCAGTTTCCAGGGAATTTCGTCGCTCTTCACGGAGCTTCTCAATTATTTCAGCATAACGCGTTTGCTTTTCCATATATTCTTCCTCCCTATTTCATCTATACTAATTATTGTTCTTACTTTGTTCAATAAAAGCTCCTTCGATACAAAGCGAATAATTAATGCCAAGCACAAACCCTCCATAGTGCATCAAAGCGTCTTTGCGTCAAAACGCAAACAGTATACAATACTTTCCCGTCCCTCTTCCGCCTCCAAACCCCGTCGACCACAAGTCAAGAGAAAGTTTCTTAGCTTAGTGAGCACTTTAGTGGAATTGCGTCAATGAGCGCAGACGATAAGGCGTTAAGAAACTCAACGGGACTAGTCCAAGGATGGACTGATGCCGCGGTGCCCGAAGACACTGTCTTCGCACGTATTAGCCCTCTTGCAGGATGGCAAGGAGCGGCGCACATGCGACGGAACAAGGATGTTCCTAGTGTCGAATGCGCCCGAAGACACTGTCTTCGCACGTATTAGTCTTCTTGCAGGATGGCATAGCATTCGACCAGAGCAGCTCGGAGGTTTTGAGTTTTAGCCTTAGCGACAAGCGAATAGCAATGGAACGTGTGCGAATACGATAGTCTCCAGTGGAGAGTATCGCCGAAGCCGTGATCCTTAAAGGAATACCTACCGGCGTAGGATGCTAAGAAACTTTCTCCCTATGGCTGATTAACATACTTGCTTAGCTCTGCAATAAGCCCTCCAATAACCGGCAAATTGAGGATGACGATACGTTTTAACAGGAAATAAGCCACTCCTGCGAAGAAACCAGCTCCCAGTGCAGTTCCTAATCCTCGCACAAGACCGACTACAAAATTAATCCAGATCAATCGTCCTGGGCGATTTAGATACGCTATGTATTCCGCCAATCTCATCTTTTCAAGAGTCACGGCCAATGATTTGACTTGATGTCTTATGTAGGTCCACTCCTGAACTTGCAAAGGATTGACTTCTTCACTCGGAGAAGATGTTGGTTCACCTTTTTCATCTAAAACGGTCACTTTTTCACCTCTTATTAAACATCAAATTCAGTGTTCCCATAGGCCGCTAAATTTACGCAGAGATTCAAAGATTACTTAGCTTGTTCCAATCCTTCGGACACCTTGTACAAGTCTTAGTTTCACTTATGTGAAAATTTGATGCATATGCAGAAAGCCAGGAAATATTTCCTGACTTTTTTCGTTATATTGTATCCATAGTAATCAACCTTTAAGTATACTTATAAAAAACAGACCTGACCCTGACGCAAATCAAATTTAATCAAACGAAACGTCCAATTCCTGACCGTTAACCAAACTAAATGCATTGCCTTCATCTGTGTCTATATGCATATCCAAAGCATAATTGGCATTGACTCTGACAAGAACATGTTCAAAAATGCCACCACGAACACCGGGAACTAGAACACGAACATGATCTCCGTCTTTTAATGAGTACCGCTCTGCCTCATCGAGGGTCATGTGGATATGACGTGCTGCAAGCATCACGCCTTGATCCAATTGAATGCGCCCCATCGGACCTTCTATAACTATCCCAGGAGTTCCATCGAGCTTGCCTGAATCGCGAACAGGCGGCTTCACCCCCACTTTGAAGGTATCCGTCGCAGAAAGCTCCACTTGAGATTCTCTCCTTGCAGGTCCTAAAATACGAACTCCCGACATCGTGCCTTTCGGTCCAATAATGGTTACGGTCTCTTCACAAGCAAATTGACCTGGCTGGCTCAAGTCTTTCGTCTTTGTCAAGGTATGTCCTGCTCCAAAGAGTGCAGCAATATGTTCCTGGGATAAATGAACGTGTCGATTAGAAATACCAACGGGAACTTTAAAAGTTACCATACTAATCATCTCCTTGTTAATTATTGTCCATTTTTCATTTTGCCGAAAAAATAATAATTCTATAATAAATAT
>NZ_MASS01000035.1 GCF_001707885.1 Desulfosporosinus cupriresistens
TATAAGAATATGAAGCGAGAATATTTTATGAAATATGCATATCCAGCGATTTTTGCCCCAGAAGAAGAAGGCGGTTATGGAGTCGTAGTCCCTGATTTACCAGGATGTGTGCCTTGTGGCAATAATGTCATTGATGCACCTCACCGCGTTCGTAGTTGCAGTATATTCTTTGGCTGCAATTGAGATATGCTGCAACCTGTGTGTGTGTCAAATCCTTGTCTTTTCTTAAATTCTTATTCTTTCATACACTCGAATTCACCTCAGGATAATTATAGTTTAGCGAATTATTCGCTAAAATTATCCCGGATGATGATTTAAATGGTATAATTCATTAACCATAAGGTTTTTTGTTATTGGTCAAGCCAACAAGATAGTCTATGCTGGTGTTATAGAATTCGGCAAGTTTAATAAGCGAAGTACTTGGGATATCAAGAGCACCGCTTTCATATCTAGAATAGGTCGTTTGATTTACTTTAAGTAAGGTTGCAAGCTGTTGCTGGGTCAAGTCCTTGTCTTCTCTTAAATCGCGTAATCGTCGGTACAATTGTATTCACCTCAAGACTATTTTATAATATGCGATAATCGCATATTATATTCTATGCGAAAAACGCATAGAATAGATAAAAGTAAACTAATACCGGGGTGATGGGTAGAGTGGTGGATTATAAAGAAATGTATAGTATCCTATTTAACAAAATGACGGATATTATTGAGGAAATCCAGCAGATACAGCGTCAGACGGAGGAAATGTACATGCAAGGCCAAGACAGGGAGCTTATTTTGCTGACGTCATGTAAAAATTTAGACCTGTCCGACGAAAAGGATGAATAAATGTTGATGGAGAATACAGAATATGTGGCCATAAGATGCCTAACCCAAATTGGAATGCGCATTCCAATTTGGGTTAGGCATCTTATATGGAAAATGATAGAGTTGTCGAAAATGGAAATGAAAGTTTTTATTGACAAGTATATCCTAAAAAGGTATTATTTTTTCGTAGTAAATAATCGGAATTGTCTGAAAGAGGGAGAATCGGGATAGAGAATAGAGGTTTGAGGTTATGACAATATTTTCAACACAATATGAAAACAAGAGTTATAAAAAAGAGATCGATGAACTTTTGATTAGTGATAATTTTAATAGAACAGGAAAATTAGCAACGGTTTTGTTTGTTATTAACATTATGATGTTATTTATAGATTATATCGACAAGACTAAAGGTCTTTGGATTATTGATCGTGGCTATAAAGATTTATTTTATTCTCATGTGGTTTTAGGCTTGGTTACCCTTCTTTATATTATAAGTTTCTATGGATTTGGGCGTAACACCCATAGAAAGATAACCTTGTTGCATAAATATTATGGAGTTCTTTTTGCTTACTTTATTTTATGCCTTTCAGCTGTAACGTCAGGTTGGATCGACCAACAGATTCATGGTCAGATCACTGTTTATATAATAGGATGCCTTTCAATAGCTGTGATTTACAATTATGAACCGAAGATTACGGCATTAATATATGGATTATCTGGTCTGGTTGTTATGAGTCTCCTGACTTTTATTCACCATGCTCCGAATATACAACAGGCGAATTATCTCAATGCTTTTTTGATAGGGATAATTTCCTATTTTTTATCGGTCGAACTCTATAAACTTAAGCGCCAGGATATGCTCAATAAGTATCTTCTAGAGGATTTAGTCAAAGAGCGGACAATCGAATTACAAAATGAAATTTTAGAACGTCAACGAGCTGAGACTGAGGTGGTGCGCTTGGACAGGTTAAGATTAATTGGTGAGATGGCTGCCAGTATTAGTCATGAGGTCAGGAATCCTATGACAACTGTAAAAGGTTTTCTCCAGTTAATCAAACATAAACAAGATTCTAGAGATAAGGAATATTTCGCCCTAATGATTGAAGAATTAGACCGGGCAAATTCTATTCTTTCTGAGTTTCTTTCGATTAGCAGAGCTAAAGCGACTGTGCTTGAGTGGCTCAACCTTAATGAAATAATTACTTCAACCTTGCCTCTGATCCAAGCGGACGCGCAAAACAGTGACAAATTAATAACTGTAGAGCTTAATAAGGTTCCGGACTTGCCACTTGATTTACAAGAAATACGTCAATTGTTGTTAAACTTGGCTCGTAATGGACTGGAAGCCATGTCGAGTGGTGGGCGATTAACGATCAGAACGTCATCAACGGATCATGATGTGACGTTAATTATATCGGATGGGGGTAAGGGTATTGAACAGAGCTTGTTAGAAAAGTTAGGAACCCCATTCTTTACTACGAAGGAACATGGTACGGGTTTAGGATTGGCAGTGTGTTATGGGATTGCTTCACGACATAACGGCAAGATAAGCGTTGAAACTTGTCCACAGGGTTCTACGTTTTATGTCCAATTTAAATTAGTGAACAGGAAGGGGTGATAAGTAATAGGTTCAAGGATAAAGAATTGTTTAGGCATGTTCCTTAGAATTACAGCATCGATTGAATTAGATTTCTATCTGGAGACTACGGACAAAAATTGTGACTTTCTTTCAGATTCAGGTAAGACCCGGCAAAGCCAAGGTGAACAGGAAAGAGTCGTGCGTAGGAAATTCAAGAAAATCTAAGGCGGATTGTTAATGAGCTGGTTTCAATAAGGAGGTAATAAGCATGAACAGGTTATATCCTTTAACTAATGCGCAAAAATCTATTTGGGTTGCTGATAATTTATATCCCGGTACGAGTCACGCGATTTCATCCTTTACCGCAACCATAAGCCAAGAAATTGACGTTGCTTTGATGAATCAGGCCGCAAATACGCTGCTTAAACAAAATGATGCCCTGCGGATTAGATTGGTTACTTATAACGGTATACCTCAACAATATTTTGCTGATTTTGTGCCTAAAAATTTTGATGTGTTCGATTGCAGTTATGAAAATGGCGAGAGAGATTATAAACAATGGGAAAGAGAAATGATTGAAACTCCTTTTGTTTTAATGGACTCTGAGCTTTTTTATTTTGCCATGATTAAGTTAGGTGAACAAAGAACGGTTCTTTTTTGGAAATTTCATCATATAACGACTGACGCCTGGAGTCTGGCCTTGGTAATGCGCAAGACTTTACAAGAATATTGGTATCTGCAGCAGGGCATTCGTTCGGAAAATGTTGAAGAGCCATCCTATATAAATCACATCATGGATGAACAGCAATATATGGCTTCCGACCGTTTTGCAAAACACAAGGAATTCTGGTCAAATGTTTTTGCGAGTATTCCTGAGTTTACTTCCGTGACGGATAATAAAGGGTATAGTAGTCTGGCAGGGAGCAGAAAAAGCTATGTCTTATCCCAAGCTTTGAGTTCTCAATTGCACAACTTTTGTGAGCAAAATAAAGTATCTGAGTTTAGTGTCTTTTATGCGCTCATCGTTTTATATCTGGCCAAACGAAGCAATAAAAAAGATATTGCCATTGAGACCCCTATTTTAAATCGGTCAGGCAAAATCGAAAAGAATACCTTAGGCATGTTCATGCATAATATACCGACGAGAATTTATGTTCAGCCAAATCTCGACTTTTTAACCTTTGTTAACGAATCCTTCCGCGAGCTAAAGAAGTTTATGAAACACCAGCGCTACCCCTACAGCCATATTCTAAAAGATTTTCGGGAAAAATATCCCTCCTCTGGAGCCCTTGTCGATGTTACCTTGAATTATCATAATTTTAAGCTTGATGCGGTGATGGAGTATGAGGCGGAATGGAATTATCCTGGCGCCCAGACCAATTCGCTGTCGATTTGTGTCAGTGATAAAAACGATAGTGGTTTACCGGCTTTAGAGTATGACTATTTACAAGAAGTTTTTAGCGAGGAAGATATTGACCAACTGCATATCGACCTATGTAGTTTGCTGCACAATGCTCTGGAAAATCCTTCGCAAAAGCTCTTTGAACTGCAAATGGCCTCACAGGATCAGTTGCAGAAGTTGCTGGCGGAATTTAATCAAACAGAATCAGTGTATAAGGCAAAAACAATAGCTGTTCTATTTGAAGAACAGGTTCGAAAATCACCCAACAGCATCGCGATTGTTTTTGAGGATAAAGAATTGACCTATCATGAACTGAATGCCAAGGCCAATCAGCTGGCCCGTTATATTGTCCGAAAAGGGATAGCCCCTAATTCAATGGTTGGTTTGCTGGTCAACCGGTCCTTGGAAATGGTCATCGGGATTCTTGGAATTCTCAAAGCCGGAGCAGCCTATTTGCCCCTTGATCCCAGTTATCCAAGGGAAAGAATTGACTATATCCTTCAACATAGCCAAGCTCAGTTGATCCTTACCAATATCAGCAATCTCGATAGGGGAAGTCTCTTGAATTGTGAGTTCGGAAACATTTCCTTAACCAATACCCACATTTACGTGGGAGATACTGCTAACTTCGAAAATAGAGCTAATCCTGAAGATTTGGCCTACGTGATTTATACTTCTGGGTCTACGGGCAAACCTAAGGGAGTTATGGTTCAGCATCAAGCTTTATGCAATTTCGTCCATAGTATCAGGGAACGTATTAATCTTGACCAGCAAGCCATAGTTTCTCTAACCACCGTATCCTTCGATATATTCTTCTTAGAAACGATTTTGCCTTTAACCAGAGGGATGAACGTTGTGCTTGCTAATGAGGAAGAGCAAACGATGCCCAGGTATCTTTTTGAGCTTATCGTCAAACATCAAATTAGAGTCTTACAGGTCACACCCTCAAGAATGAAACTGATTTTAGATGAACAAACTTGTCAAGAATTCTTGAATAAGTTGTCCTATATTCTGGTTGGTGGGGAAAAGTTTCCTGAGCCTTTGTTAGCCCGCCTGCAAAGCATTACTGACGCTCAAGTCTATAATATGTACGGACCTACGGAGACAACGGTTTGGTCCACAATGCAAGAGGTCACTCGCTCTGAAAAAGTTACC
This sequence comes from Desulfosporosinus cupriresistens, assembly GCF_001707885.1. Classification (GTDB taxonomy): domain Bacteria; phylum Bacillota; class Desulfitobacteriia; order Desulfitobacteriales; family Desulfitobacteriaceae; genus Desulfosporosinus. Next base: position 4,947 of record NZ_MASS01000035.1, read on the forward strand.
ATTGGTAAACCTTTGGCCAATACGCAGATTTATATTTTAGATGATCATTTATTGCCGGTCCCTATTGGTTCAGTCGGCGAAATTTTTATTGCCGGAGATGGAGTCGCTTTGGGCTACTTACACAATCCTGAATTGACCAAGGAACGATTCCTGGTTAATCCATTGATGCCAGATAAAACGATGTTTCGCACAGGGGATCTGGGGCGGTGGCTCAGTAATGGTGAAATAGAATGCTTGGGTCGCAATGATAATCAGGTAAAGATGAGGGGTTTCAGAATTGAGTTGGAAGAAATCGAGGCCTGCCTACTCGAACATACGGCTGTGAGTGAAGCCGTCGTTACGGTTATCCAGGATAAAGCGGGTAAGAAACATCTTAGTGCCTGCTTAACCGGCAGCAGAAGAGTAAGTAATGATGACTTGAGAACCCACGTAGCGAAGTTCTTGCCGGATTATATGTTCCCTTCATGGTTTAGCTGGCTCCCAGAGATGCCTTTGACGCCGAATGGTAAGATCGACCGTCATGCTTTGCCTGAGCCAAGCATATGGGAACTTGAGCAGATGACTTATGCTTATGTTGCGCCAAGAAACGATATGGAGCAGAAGTTAGAGAGGCTGTGGGCGGAAGCACTGGAAATGGAGCGGGTTGGAATCGATGACAATTTATTTGCTTTGGGTGGAGATTCGTTAACAATTCTGGAAATTATGTCGGGTGCTTTATCTTATAACTGGAAGCTTAACGCCCAGAGTTTTTATGAGTTTCCAACAATCCGGCAACTTGCTGCTGAAATTTCCGGGTCTAGCGAAGAGGTTGAGGGAAAGGAAGAGATTTACCTGCCCTGCAGCGTACAGCTCAAGGCAAAGGACATTAACCCGGTTGACCCGGGAAATGTGCTGTTGACAGGTGCGACCGGATTTTTAGGAATCCATCTGCTTGGAGAGTTATTGCAGCAAACAGATCATCTGGTTTATTGCTTAGTGCGCGGAGAACAAGCTGAAAAACGATTAGATGAATTACTAAGCTTTTATTTTGCAGCGCTTCCTAGCTCCATGAAGAATAAGATAAAAGTCATTAATGGGGACATCTCCAGCAGGCACTTGGGGCTTGAAGATCATGACTATTATCGTTTGGGCAGAGAAATAAAAACGGTCCTTCACAGTGGGGCGCTGGTCAAGCATTATGGCAATTATAGTGAATTCGAGAAGGTTAATGTCCAAGGCACGCGTGAAATGATTGATTTTTGTCTGAAGTTCAATAGGAAGTTAAATCATATTTCTACGACGAGTGTCTCCGGAGATTTTGCTGGCGACCAGTTTAAAACGAAAAAGGTTTTTACAGAAAGTGATTTTTATATTGGACAAGGGTATAAAAAGAATGTTTATGTGCGGAGTAAATTTGCAGCGGAGAACGAGATATTCAAAGCTCAAACCAAAGGACTGCAAGCAACTATTTTTAGGGTCGGTATCTTAACAGGTCGCTACTCGGACGGTAAATTTCAGCGCAACATTGAACAGAATGCCTTTTATCGTAAAATTAAATCACTGATGTCTCTGAGGATAGTTCCGGAAAGTTTTTACGATCAGGATTTGGAGTTTACGCCCGTGGATTATTGCGCTAAAGGGATCGTGGACATTATCAAGGTTAACCAGGCCAACAGCTTGGTGTTCCATATTTTTAATCACCAAAAGATCAGAGCCCTTGAGCTGCTTAGCTTTTTGAAATTATTAAACATTTCGGTCAGCACGCTCTCCAATGGGGAATTTGATTCTTGTCTTGATCAACTCTCAAAAACTAAAGAGGGGAAGGAACGGCTAAGTGGTCTTATTGCTGATCTAAGTTTCAATAAGAGCTTAAATTATAGTGGTAATCTGAGTATTGATTCCACCTTTAGTATTAATTATTTGAAGCAAATTGGTTTTGACTGGCCGGAGTTAGATATTGGATACCTGGCTAAAGCACTGGATTATATGTGTGAAGTGGGTTTTATCAATGCTGCGATAGCATGTCATTCTGCTTAAATTGTTTCGTTGTTCATTACATGCCTATCTCAACGGTCTGGTTTCAGGTTCAAATTCGGAATCGATTCCGAATTTGCATTACCATGGTCAGAGGCGGGCCGGGTTTTTGTCCACAAGAGCGGCCCTTAGGCCGCAATAACAACTGCCATCGGCAGGCATGCATTTCCTGTCTGGCGGGTATTAATACTGAGGCGGATCATACAAATCGGTTGTTGTTGAATCCGTGATTTTGATATCTCGTTTACCGATCAATTCACCGCCGGTGGTGAGAAACATGTTTTTAGCTATAATCAGTTCCATAGCGGCCTCAGCTTCCGCGGCGGTCAGATTTTGCCGCGGTGCCGGCAGCGTAAGAGTAAATGTGTTGCCCAGCGTTGTGGCAAAGATCAGTCGCAGGGTCTTCTGCTGGGTATTTGCCATGCCAATCCCTCCTCTTCTTGATGCTGATTGAACAACGATTTATTCCTGAGTCAGGTCATAGCGGTTATTCCTGGACACGGATATCAACGGGTATTCCAGCAAAGCGAATAATGTGGTTGCTGCTTCGTAAAGATCCTCATTGGACACGTCCATCTTCAGCCCGGAGAAGCTTTTTTGCCGGAACACCGGGGAACCTTCAGCAGTCATACCAACCTGATAACGGACAATCAGCTCGGTTTCTACCCCTGACGAAATGATAGCCATCGATAACCCTCCTTATGCTGGATTTTGACCGGCCAAGTCATGGTCTGTCTTTTTATCTTATGCACCTTGTCCGGCAGGGGTTACTCTTGTCCGGGGGTATTAATGACAAAATAAGGGCAAGACCGCAAAGTGCCTATGCGCTTTACGGTCTTGTCCTTATTTTTGTCACCAGTGAGGGCTTGAACACATAGGCTATGAGTAAGCTTGTTCAAAATCCGTCTTGTCTTATGGGAGCTTTTCATCCGGAAAAGCTTATGAATAAGCAGAGGAGCTCGAAAATCATGGCGAACGGAATAACTGAGCGGACGCCGCAGATTATCGCGGCCGAGATTAACAGCATTAAAGACCAAAGCGGCAGAATGCTGCTTTTCAGCTCCATCGAGATTGGACAGCGCCTGACGGAGGCCAAATCCATGGTCAGTCATGGCGAATGGGGAAAGTGGCTGGAGAGCTCGGTAAGTTACTCTCAAAGCACGGCTAATAAACTCATGCGCCTTTTTGAAGAGTATGGGGCCAAGCTGACTGTCGCCCAGGACAATTCAAATTCGGAATTGATTCCGAATTTGAGCTACACCCAGGCAATTATCCTCCTGGGAATTCCCGAGGAAGAACGGGAGTCCTTTGTGGCAGAGAATGATGTAGTCGGCATGTCGACCCGGGAGCTTAAGCAGGCAGTCCTGGAGAGGGACCAGGCCCTCAGCGAGAAAGCGGAGCTCCAAAATGCCCTGGATGCCAACCAAGGCGCAGTCACGAAAATAACCTCTGAGCGGGACGAGTTGAGAAAAGAGGCCTCAGGTCTCCAAGCGGCCATCCACACTAAAGAATCAACCATCAAGACGTTACAGAAGAAATTGGACGCTGCCAAAGAGGGTGAGGCTTCAGCTGCGAAAATCATCGCCCTGGAAAAGGAAATCAAAGTTGCTCAGATTAAGCTGTCGGCCAATAAAGTCAGCTTTCTTTACAACAATATAGCTATAGAATTCGAAGAGTTGCTGAAGGAACTGACTAAGTTAGCCCCGTCGGACCCGGAAGCTCATGAAAAGTATAAGGGGGAGGTAAGCGGTCTTATCGGGAAGATTGCGGAGAAGCTGTAATTAAATAGACCGTTCATTGAGAAATCGCTCCAATGAACGGTCTATTACTATATTATTGTAATCACTGATTAATATCTAATTAATTAAGTGGGGGCTATTTTTCTCTAAGGCTATTGGCAGAGTTATAAGGATTATCAAATCTAAATGCTCCTGTCCTAAATACCGAGAGCATAAGTCCGATTAGCGCCATGTTCACCACCGTCGCCGTCTTCCCATACGCGATGAAAGGCAATGTAAGTTCGGAAAAGAACGGAAAACCCAGATTACATAGAATGTAGGCAATGGTCTGAAAGGTGAACGTGAGCAACACAGCAGTGGAGATAAACAACCCAAGGATACTTGTTTGTTTGAAATTAAGGTAAAAGCCGCGCACAATGAAGGCGGTCAGCACGGTAACAATTGCGAAAAAGGCTATCCATCCAAACTTGTGTGTCAGATACGTAAGCAAATATCTCTCGTTAAAATCACTGAACGGGGAGACATTGTAAAGCGCGGAATCACCTTGTCCGAACAGCTTTGAGCCGCGGAGAAGCGCCTTTATCAAGTTCGGGAGATAGTATTCTCCTATGCCGAACCAGCGTGTGATGTACTCGATATATGTAAATAGCAATGCCAATACTCCAGCCAATGCCGACAAATTTGCAAGTATAAACCCCAATGCGGGCTTGGAGCAAAACCAATCTTTCGCGATCGCAATGTTCAACATGATCAGGCAGGATAGGAACACCAGCAATGTTTCTGACATAAGCGATCCCGCAAAGGGGATACTAGAGAGAACAAATGCGGCGATCAAACTTAACACGATTCCCCAATAGCCCTTTTTCCTCTGAATGTAAACAAAGGCGGCATACGCGATTGGCAACAGCAAAACAGCGTAATGCAGATATTCGGGTGCGCCCTTAACGCGAGGTGATAAAATAAAAACAACTAGATTGGAAAAAATAATTAAGACTTGGGTGAGTTTTGGGTATTTCCCAATTAACGAAAAATCAAAAAAGTAGACTGCCGTTATACAGACCACGCCTATAGCAACCGCCAACAGAGAGCCGGGCAGCAGGGGTTGGCCGAATTCGTTTACGGAAGAGACAAACATGCGGATGGCAAGGCCGATCAAAAGGGCAGCAGCCATAAGTATCAGTATGCTCCACTCGAGTTTGGGACGATGCGTGCGGTCAAGCGCCGAGCCGATCTCCATTGGATCGCCCATCTGAATAAGCGCTTTTTCGGTTGCTTCGTCGGGCTCAATGCCGCTGGATAGGTAGCTTTGAATTTGATCGTCAATGTGGTTTTCCAGTTCTCTGGCGATGACCGGATGGACCCTTTTCCATCTGATCTGGTTGCAGACCTTGTTAATATATTCGCTTACATTTTCATGAGAAGGCATAGCTTGCGTCTCCTTTCTCCAATACCTTGTCTACCGCGCTGGAATAGGCATTCCACTCGGCCTGCTTCTCGCGTGAAAATTTCCGGCCTTTTGGGGTCAAATTGTAATACTTCCTCACCCGTGCGCTGTCGGCGGCTTCTTCGTAAGAGCTTACCATTCCCTGTTTTTCAAGACCGTGCAGGATAGGATAGAGAGTTCCTGCCTTTAGATTGAAGGTATTGTCCGACCGCTTGGCAAGCACTTCGATCATTTGGTAGCCGTACATGTCCTTTTCTTCAAGCAGTTTCAAGATCAGCATAGTTGTGCTGCTAGCAAGCAGGCTTTTGTTGACTTGCATATGACTCACTCCTATATATAGATTATCTATACATAATTATATATCGATACTCTATATATGGCAAGCGCTTTTTCGGTTACCAAGGCACACAGCCCTAAAATTTAATTAAATTAAGATGCCATCAGATCATTCGTACCGGCAAAGTACCATTTGATCTGATGGCGTTGGTTCCTACAAGTTTGTGAAGGGAGAATTATCTCATGTAAGGATTTGTCGGTCGATCGACGGCATAAGCATGTACTAAGGCGTAGGCGGCATCGGCTCTGGTTACTGTTTGGGTTGGCTGCAGGGTGTCTCCGTCAACTTTTAAAATCCCCAGTCCCCAGGCTAAGGCGACATAGCCCAGCGAGTCGGGTTGAAGCGTATTGGCATCTTTAAATGGAACTGCATAGATGCCTTGGGCTTTTGCAGCGGGTTCCATGCCTAGATAGCGAATCATAATTTTGCACAGATCTGCGCGGCTTAACTCAGACTCAAGTTTTACATCCTCCTTCAGCCAGCCGCGCTCTTTGGCCATCTTTGCAACATCCTCATCGTTTAAAACACGATTTCGGTTGTTTCCTTCGGCTGTAAGCATGGCGCGCAGAAGTGTGCTTGTCGTAATTTTTTCATCGGGGTGGAAGGACTGTCCGTATTCTCCAAAAGCTCCGGTCAAGCCTATGATGCTTATTTCTTTTTCGGCATAATTTCCCTGAATATCTGTAAAGGTATGGGAACCGGACCACTGGGGCTGGGACTTGCCGAAGACATCCATGAGGTCACCGGTTTTGGCATCGAGCATTGAAGGCATGTATTGGCTGTTATCTGTATTCGGTTGATAGACCAGGCGTACTTCCAGCTGGTCATTAGGCAGGTAAAGCAGGGTATAGTTTAAGGTTAAGGGGCGTATCTGTAAGAAACGTTCTGTGACCTTGTCAAGAGGCAACACCCCCGAGGAACTGGGGAATTCGGAGTTAGACCAGTTAAGATCGTAATTGCTCACCTTTTTAGCAACGGTATCAATTACTATATTCATTCCATTGTTGGAAACTGGGATGCCGTTTTCGAGCCTGACATAATTAAACATCTGAATATTGGCAGGCATCTTACCTCCAAAGTTATCAGAACGCAATTTGACCAGCGGAAAGCGTTTAGATTGGATAAGCTTGAGGAAATCTTCGGCTATTTTCTGAGCGTCCTTGCGGGAAATAGGCTTAGAATTAGCGGTGGGATTTACCTCCGAGGACTGATTAAAACCGACAAAATCGCCTGTTTGGGCATTGACGCGTGCGCTGAGGAACTGTTGTCCGCTGGTCTTGAAAGGATCGGTATTCCACTGTAAGTTCCAGATTTGTTCGCTGGGGTTTTGCCAGTCCGGATTGAGACTGCAGCCTTGGAGAACAAGGTTGCTGGGAATTTTAATTATTTTTTTGACAATATTAACTGCTTCAGTCTGGCTGATCTGCTGGGAATTGTCCTGGCTATCCTTACCGGAGGCAGACTCTTCTGCCGGAGCTGAAGACGTCTTCGCCGGGACTGTTGAAGTTGAGGCTGAGGCTGAAGCTGAAGCAGAGTAAGAAATCCCTTGTGGATCAATGGTTACAGGTTTCCCGCTAAGTGCATCAATGGCGCCGCCTTGGAAGTCATTGGCTAACTGGTACACGAGCAGGACACGTTGTTTCTCTGAAGCTTGGGGATCCATGATGGGAGTTAGATAATACTGTAATTCAAGCATGGGAGTTTCGTTAAATACCTGTCGCGCCTGCTCGGGGGAAATGACAGCGGAGGCTTTGGGGAAAGTCAGATCCTCTGTCCAATTGTAGTTGTAGTTGATAATTTGCCCGTCTTGGCCGCTGACACTGATATTGACTCCGTTATTAGGAAAAGGAATATCGTTGACGACACGAATCCAACGATAATTATAAGTAAAGGGCTGAGCGTTATTTAATGAAAGAACTTGTTGGTCGTTTTTGACAAGCTGCATTTCAGCTAGATGTTTCTGAGCTAATTTAGTAATTAGAGCGGTGGCTTTCTTTTCTGCATCACTGGCAGACAAGAGAGGCAGTTTAATGGAGGGCTGAGTGGGTTGCTGCCATTGGCCGACGTTTAATATATCTCCATTGGTTGCGTCGACCTCGGCATGGAAGCTGCCGCCTGGCGGCTCGGCTGAATTCCAATTCAAGGAATAGGTGGCCCGTTTATTGTACTCGTTATAGCCTGTAAAGAGTTGCGAATATTTCTCGGGGATCGTGAAGTTATCCTTGACTATCTTTACAGCTTGTTCAGCTGTAATGCTCGCTTTTTCACTTCCTAGGGTACTGACAGGATAAACCGTTACCTGCAAAAGAAGCATAACAATAACTATAATGTTTAAATGGCGAATTTTTCTTAACAACAATTCATCAATCCTTTCTAGTTTTACTTTCTTCAGGGCATTCCTTACCTCCTTGTCCAAAAGTTATAAAGCAGAATACTTCCGCTTTGTTTAATGGTTTATATTCCTGTTTTTCAAGTATTATCCTGCAAGCTCAAAGCTTTTTTAGTAAATTTTATTATCTATGTAACATTCCTCCTTTCCATATGGCATATTTATAATACACCAAATAATTCAATTAATTCTTACAAAAATCTTAATAATGGGTTATCTTAGATGATAAAAAAGAGACATGCCAATTGATGGATAATTGGCATGTCTCTTTTTAACAATTTACTAAATTTTACACCTCAAAACAATCGGTTTGTGTATAACTGTGTTAGATGGGTTTTGATTCTTAATAAGGTAGGTAAATTAGTAGACGTGTGATTGCGGCTATTTTTTCGACTCTGAAGTTAAAAGGAGGAATTTGAAAATGTACAAGGTGGTAACAGATGAAAAGGAACTAAGGATCTTTAATTCTATTTGGACAACGGTCTGGGAGGAAAAAGGTTACGAAACTGAAGGAGAGCATTCTGACGATTCAACAAAATTTATAATTTATTCCGGATCCAAACCGTCTGGTAGCGTAGAATTTAAAAGTTTTAACAAGCAAAGCCCAATTAATCAAGTCTTCCCCTTTTTCCAATTAGGTGCTGAGTTAAAAACAGGAAATGTTGTCGAGGTCGATAAAATGGCCTTACTTAAAGAGTACCGCAGGACACCTGACTTTGGTAAACTTATTCTTCTCGTTTTTGATTATTTTATCAATGAGGAGATTAAGTACGGCCTTGCTCTTATAGAGCCAAAGCTTTTTCGACTTTTACACATTGCAACGGGTAAGGCAATCCAAGCTGTCGGTTCTAAGTTTTTCTACAAGGGAGATTATGTCGTTCCCGTTATATTAAACGGCGAAGCTCTCAATAATACGTTAAAACAACTGCACCGCCGCCTATTATATGGTTTAGGTTTCGAAGAAGCCAGAAAACAAGCGTAGTTGATTATAGGGTAAGATGAGGTGGCATAATCACTCTGCTAGTGGTAAAATCTAACTGTAGTAATATGGAAAGGAGATGGAGAACTACGGCACTAAAAAAGCTTGTGCGATTTGACTGGGCTATAAAATATATACTACGTAACAAAGCTAATTTTGACGTACTGGAAGCGTTTATTTCTAACCTGTTGAAAGAGTCGATAGTTATCGAGAATATTTTAGAAAGCGAAAGCAACCAGGAAGCTGAAAATAGAAAATTCAACCGGGTCGACTTAAAGTGTAAAGATTCCCAAGGGAAACAAATCATCATAGAAATACAAAATCAACGTGAGGCAGATTACCTGCAACGATTGCTATGGGGTACCTCAAAAGCAGTTGTGGAAGGTTTGGAGCTTGGGAAGGGCTATAACGAAGTTGTGAAGGTTATATCGATTAGTATCTTGTATCATACCATGCGAGTGGATGAGAAAGAGAACACCGATTTTATCTATTATGGCACAACAGAGCTAATTGGGATGCATACGAAGAAACCGCTTATTCTTCATGAGTCTAAGGCAAAACACCAAGCAACGCCAGTCGTTACCAGTAAAAACGTCTTCCCTGAATACTATATGATTTATGTGGAAAAGTTTGAGGATATGATTAATGAGGCTATTGATGAATGGGTGTATTTCTTTAAGCATGGTGCAATACGTGAGGATTTTAAGTCACCAGGCATACTGTTAGCAGCTAAGAAGCTAGATTATCTCATGATGAGCGAGGAAGAAAGACGGGGATATGACGACTATCTTGCCTACCTTGGGCAGGAGTTGGGGATATTGGATACTGCTAGAGAGGAAGGTAGAGAAGAAGGCAGAGAAGAAGGCAGAATAATGACCGCTAAGTCGGCTTTAAAGAAAGGGTTAGCCGTCGAACTCGTCGCAGAAATAACAGGACTTCCCTTTGAAGAGATTCTAAAATTACAAAGCGATCATAAATCAAAGTAATCATAAAATCAATCAGAACCTGGAAGGAGAAAACATGAGTAGTATTTTAGTTACAGGCGGAGCAGGTTATATTGGAAGCCACACGGTTCGGGTGTTGCGCGAAAAAGGAGCACAAGTTGTTGTCCTGGATAGCTTAGTGACGGGACATAGAGAAGCGGTCCCGGCGGAGGTGCCCTTCTACCAAGGAGATATCTCTGATGCGGATTTGGTCAGAACGGTTGTCGAGTCTCAGGGGGTGGAGGCGGTCATTCACTTTGCGGCCCGCAGCTTAGTCGGTGAATCGATGACTAAGCCGGATCTTTACTTTTATGAAAATACGGCTAAGACCAATCTCTTTGTCGCTAATCTCCTGCAGTTAGGGGTTAATAAAATCGTCTTTTCCTCGACTGCGGCGGTTTATGGGCTCCCTGAGACCATCCCCATTCCTGAGGAATCACCGACAACGCCGATCAATCCCTATGGATTGTCAAAACGGATGATCGAAGAGTCGTTTCGCTGGCTGGAAAAGGCCTACGGCTTAAAATGGGTTGCTTTACGTTACTTCAATGCAGCGGGGGCGGCGCTCGATGGGGCGATCGGTGAGGAGCATTTCCCCGAAACTCACTTGATTCCTTTGGTCTTAAAGACTGCGCTTGGGCAGCGAGAGGCGATTCAGGTCTTCGGGACGGATTACAATACTCCGGATGGAACCTGTATTCGGGATTACATTCATGTGTTAGATTTGGCAGAGGCACATATCTTAGCTCTTAAGGCTCTGGATCAAGAGCTCAAAAGTGGAGTATTTAATGTTGGGACAGGGCATGGGTATTCAGTACGAGAAGTTATTAATATCGCGAAAAAGGTCACTGGAATTGATATCCCGGTGGTTGAAGCAGCAAGACGTTCGGGAGATCCTGATGTGCTCGTTGCCAAGGTGGATAAAATAGAAAAGGCCTTCGGGTTGAAGGCCAAGTACAGTGATTTGGAGACAATTATTTCCTCTGCTTGGACGTGGCATAAGAACAATCCCGAGGGGTATAAATCGATCAGTTGAATATAGGCTTTTCTCTGCGGCGGAAGGACTTTCATTAAACGGCCAGATGCCCCTTATCTCGAATTCCAGATAAGGGGCGTCTTGTTGCATACCGGCCCAGGTATTTAATTTCAACGATGTTAGGAAAAGAGCTTAATGATGAAAGAACACAATATACAAAGACAATTTACCAGGTACTTATTAGTTGGTATATCCTCTGCCACCATTGAACTTCTGATTTTTTACTTTTTGAGAATATTAGCTCTTAATCTCACACTGTCTAATATATTGGCTGTGATCATTGCCACGCTGTTTAATTTTTTTGTAAATAGAGGCTGGTCATTTGCTACGAGTTCAAAATTGAATCGCAGTTCTATTTTATATCTTACGCTATTCCTTTTGAACCTGGCTTTCAGTACGAATGCGATCAGATTAATGGTTAGGTCGGGGTTCGTTGAAGTAGTTGCCAAGTTATTAACTATGGTTCTTATAACAATGTGGAATTTTGTTCTTTACCGTAAGGTAATTTTTAAATAGCCTGGTAGTGGCCTAAAAACAATTCGGAGGGGTATCAATCTAAGAGCTGATTGCTTGCCTTGTGCGAGGAGGTTAGAATTGAATAGCGCGTTAAAAGTCATAACCGGCCTTGTGAACTATTTCCACGACAAATTAATCCTATTGACTCATTACATGGGTCTGAATCTTAGCGATAAACAGCTCCATTTCCTAGTCATAGGATTCTTGGGAATCGTTCTTTTTCTAATTGTACACAAGTTGTTCCAGTTTCTTATCCGCTATAGCCTAACGGCAATTTCGTTTATTTATACGTTTACGGTCCTCGTTGTTATTGTGTTTGCTATTGAGATTGAGCAGAAAATAACGGGTCGTGGCCATATGGAATTTCAAGATATTTTAGAGGGCCTCTGGGGTTTTCTGGTTGCGTTTTTAATTTACGTGGGCTGTGTGATGATTGTTTATTACTTAAAGAAGTTGTTGGTTCATTTGCGTGCTTCGCGGCCTAAGAGGTAGGGTTAAGATTTTAGGGCGAAGAATGCAATGGCAATCAGTCCGATGATCAATGAACCCGTAATAATAAGGATGTCTTGACGTGCGGGTAAACGAGTGGAACTCTTGAGTTGTTTCCATGGCATACTATCTCACTCCTTACAGTTTATGGGATACAGTATTCTTGGTCCAATGACGTTATTCCTGCCTACTGTTAATAAATAAGTTAAATATTGTAATGTTAAGCCCTTATGAATGAACTTAACAGCTTAACCCATTGAACTGAAACTTTATTTGACAAATGAAGTCGCTAAATGCTAAAATATTTAAATGTGGTGACTTCTCACCGCAACCGCTCGAATCAGGTGTTAAACAGGTTTTTTGCTTTATAAAAAACCGACCTGCAATGGCGAGTCTAGGGCATGGGAGGTGTAATAAAAATGTACGCAGTGATTGAAACCGGTGGTAAACAGTTCAAAGTTCAACAAGGTGACGTAGTTTACGTTGAAAAGTTGGACGCTAACGTCGGAGATGCCGTAACGATTGATAGGGTTCTCCTCGTGGAAAATGACGGCGTGGTTAAGGTTGGAACCCCAGTTGTGGCTGGTGCTACAGCAGTGCTTAAAGTTGTGGAGCACGGCAAAGGGGCGAAGGTTATTGTCTTCAAATTCAAGTCCAAAAAGAACTATCGACGCAAGCAAGGACATCGTCAACCCTACACAAAAGTTGTTGTCGAAGCGCTCCAAGCGTAAGAAGCTAGATGGCATACGTTTCATAGTTTGGGCAGATGAACAAGGGCGGATTCGCGAATTCGAGCTGTCAGGACATGCCGGGTTTGCAGAAGAAGGCTCAGATATTGTCTGCGCGGGTGTTTCTGCTCTGAGCATTGCAGCTGTCAATGGGTTGGAACATTTCTTGTCAGTGGCCCCGAAGGTTCAGGAGGCGGAGGGACATCTCACCTGTGAACTGCCGGAGGTTAAGGAGCAAGAATTGGAAAGTGCTCAGTGGATCTTGCAAACTATGACGTTAGGTATTGAACAAATACAAATGACTTATGGTCAAAATTATATATTCATAGATCGAAGGAGGTGGACTCCATGCTAAAAATGAATCTGCAACTTTTTGCCCATAAAAAGGGGGTTGGTAGCTCACGAAATGGTCGTGATAGCAACGCTCAACGTTTGGGTGTGAAACGTGGCGACGGCCAATTTGTAACCGCGGGTACGATCATCGTACGTCAACGCGGAACGAAGTTTCATCCCGCTAAAAACTGTGGTCTGGGTAAAGATGATACCTTATTTGCGCTGATCGATGGCTATGTGAAATTCGAGCATAAAGATCGGACGCACAAACAAGTTAGTATTTATGCTGAGCGTACAACACCGGTGGCTGTAGCCCAATAAGCTATTTCTGATTCACCCCTGGGTTTTCCCAGGGGTTTATTCGTGTATGTGTACATAAGCGAGGTCGCCTATCCTTAAAGGAGCATTCACAGCGCAGGAGGTTTCTGCTCTGAGCAAAGCAGAGGAGGCTTTCCCGCTTGGAGTAGTGGGGACCTGGGGTGCGAATGATGTTTTAAAGGAGAGGAAAGCGATGCATATGTCAGAGGTTGAACACGTTTTATTGTCGGAACTGCTCCAGTGGTATCGCCTGCAGAGGCATGATTTTCTGAATCACTGGCAGGTAATCATGGGAAATTTACAACTTAATCAGCCCGAAAAGGCTCTGGCCTACATGCTGGAGATGATCGCTGAACCTCAAGAAGAGCAAAAAATAGCGCAAATTGTAGAGCCGCAGCTGGCAGCGATGTTGCTGGGTTTTCTTATCCGTCTGAGGCGGGAAGAGATTACGGCGACGATTGATTTTCCTGAGGGGATGAAAGAGGAAGATTTTTGGCAAGATCATTGGCGAGAAGAATATGGAGAAGCCTTATACGGGTACACTAGAGAATGCCTGGAATTGTCTGCTCAGTTTAGGCAGTTGGGAAAACTGGATGCGGAAGTGTTTTTGTACGATGAACCAGGAGGATTATCTTGTCAGTTTATCTTATTGGATGAGGAAAATGTTCTCTTGGATAAAATGGCTAAGTTTATTATAAATTCCAAATAGGTAATTCGGTTTAAAGAGCGTGACAATAAGGAGAATCAAGTATGTTAATGTTTTACGATCGGGCAAGGATCTATGTTAAAGGCGGAGATGGCGGGGCCGGTGCTGTGGCGTTTCGTCGAGAAAAATACGTTCCTGAAGGCGGACCGAGTGGTGGAGACGGCGGACGCGGGGGGAATATTGTTTTTATTGGTGATGAGGGCCTAAGAACTCTCGTGGATTTCCGTTATAAACGGCATTATAAGGGCGATAGAGGGGACCATGGGCAGGCCAAGAATATGACCGGCAGGAGTGGAGAAGATTCTGAACTTCGTATTCCTGTGGGAACAGTCGTCTTAGATGATGAGAGCGGTGAACTCATTGCGGATATAACAGAGCATGGACAACGTGTTGTCGTTGCTGCCGGTGGGCGGGGTGGCAGAGGTAATGCTCGTTTTATGAGCAATACGAACAAGGCCCCCACCTTAGCGGAAAATGGAGAACCTGGTGTGGAGCGCTGGTTGCGTTTAGAGTTAAAGCTCCTGGCAGACGTGGGGCTGGTTGGTTTTCCGAATGTGGGGAAATCGACACTTATTTCTAAAGTTTCGGCAGCCAAGCCGAAGATCGCCGACTATCACTTTACTACGTTAATTCCTAATTTGGGCGTGGTCGAGCTGGAGGATGGGCAAAGTTTTGTGATGGCTGATATTCCGGGGCTGATCGAGGGCGCCCATACGGGAGCCGGTTTGGGGCATGAATTTTTACGCCACACCGAGCGGACTCGTTTGATCCTCCACGTTCTGGATATTTCTGGTTCGGAAGAACGGGATCCACTGGAGGATTTACGGATTATTCAGGAAGAACTGCGGCAATATAGTCCGGAGCTGGCTCTGCGACCCGTGATCATTGTGGGCAACAAGATCGATATTCCCGGTGCTGAGGAACATTTGCAGCGTCTCAAAGAAGCGGTCGGCGATCAGCAGGAGATTTTCGCAGTTTCCGCAGCGACGGGCGAAGGCTTACAAGCCTTGATTTATCGTATTGCTCAGCTCTTGCCGGATATCCCGGCGCCGGAGATTTTTAATCTTCCGGCAGAACACTTAGTTACGAAGGTGCAGTCGGATAAGCGGTTTGAGATCTCTAAAGAAGAGGATCTATTTATTGTCTCCGGGAAAGAAATCGAGAAACATGTGAAGATGACGTTCTTTGAGAGCGAAGCGGGTGTCTATCGTTTGCAAAATATCTTAAAAGCTATGGGTATCGATGACGCGCTAAAAGCTGAAGGGATTCAAGCAGGGGATAAAGTGGAGATCGCGGGCGTCAGGTTTGACTGGGAGTAGGAGGATGGTCAGAATTTTGGGCGTTTGGGGGTAACGGTGTGAAAAAACTTCTCTGGTGGGGAATCGGGGCAGTGCTGGTGATTCTTGTATTAGGCTTGGGCGGCTGGTGGGCTTGGGGGAAAG
Source organism: Desulfosporosinus cupriresistens (assembly GCF_001707885.1). Taxonomy (GTDB): domain Bacteria; phylum Bacillota; class Desulfitobacteriia; order Desulfitobacteriales; family Desulfitobacteriaceae; genus Desulfosporosinus. Next base: position 20,399 of record NZ_MASS01000035.1, read on the forward strand.
TTCAGGGCCCACTGCAGGTTAAGGCTGGGGCGGTAGCGTCAATCTCGATGCAAGAAGATGTTTATGCCACGGGGAGCGTTGTGCCCGTATCCCGCCAGGAGGTTGTCGCCTTAAACCCTGGGCGTGTTGCCAAGGTAGCGGTGCAGGTCGGGGATACTGTTAAAGTGGGGCAGATCCTGGTCAGCTTGGATACAACCCTCGAAGATGCTCAAGTGGCGCAAGCGAAGGCGAATGTTGAAGCGGCGCAAACGAATGTCGATGCGGCCCTGCCCAGCCTGTTGGCTCAAAGTAAAGCGGCCTTAAAACAAGCTCAAGAAGCCCTTAAGGTTGCCCAAGTGCAGCAGGGACTGCAGATTTATAAGGCCTCGCTTGCGGGAACCGTTCTGGAGGTTAATGCCCAGGAGGGAAGTACTTCTCCCGTCCAACAGCCGCTGGTTATTGTGGCGAATCTGGCCCAGATGAAGGTTGAGGCGCAACTCAATGAAGTGGATGCCGGAAAGGTGAAACTGGGCCAGAAGGTGACGGTTACCAGTAAGGTGTTGGGAACGACTTCAGTGCAGGGCACTATTGCCGAGATTGCTCCGGAGGCGGTCTCTCAATTAAGTGCCCAGGGTAATGTCTCGCCAACGGTGAGGGTGACGATTCGTTTAGATCAAGTGCCTGCCGGTCTGAAGCCTGGTTTTACTGTGTCAATCCAAATCATCGCGGCGACGAAAGCAGGCGTCTTAGCGGTCCCTCTAGAAGCTCTTTTCCAAGAAGGGAGCAAAAACTATGTTTACCAGATTAAAGAGGGGCGACTTCTGAAGACTGAAGTGAAGGTCGGTATTGGCAATGACACGCATCAGGAAATTACTTCCGGCTTAAAAGCCGGAGATTTGGTCGTCCTCAATCCTTCCAACGAACTTGAGCCGGGGCTGCGGGTAACGCCGGAGACGGAGAGTGGCGGGACATGAGCCTATTCGAAGGACTGCGAGGTGCCCTCTTTAGCCTGCGCACGAATAAGCTGCGCTCCGGATTAACGATGCTGGGCATTATCATTGGGATTGCTGCGGTCATTGCTGTGGTGACCATCGGTCTGGGCGGTAAGGCGGCGATCATGCAAGAGATGGAGAAAAGCGGCGTTAATTTGTTTGTGTTGTACACGAAATCGGTCGGGCAGACTGGTCAGGCTGAAGGAGATCGCTTAACGGTTCAAGACGGAGAAAGCTTAAGACGGGCCCTGACCCAAGTCAAGACGCTGCTGCCGGCGAGTATTGAATATACGACCTTGGAGGTCAACCAAAAGCACTCCTCAGCCATGATCGTGGGAACGACTCCGGATTTCGCAGAGTTGCGCCATAGGGAGATTGCCAAAGGGCGGTTTTTCTCGGCTGAGGAATTTTCGGCTGATCGTCGTGTCGTTGTGATTGATTCGACGATCACAGACAGTTTATTTGGGGCGGGAAATCCGCTCGGGCAGCAGATTATTATTCAAAATGTGCCTTGTCGGGTGATTGGGGTCTTAGCGAAGGATACCTCATCCTTCGCCCAGTTTGATGTCGGGCCTCAGAATGCTTATCCCCTGTGTGCCTTGGGGAACCTGGTCGGATATTTTCCAGTCCACACGTGTCGACCAGCTGGAAGGGGCGACCTACCTGGAGTCTGATTTGGATAACGCCATCACTAGTGCCAAACGCATTTTGAACGTGCGTCACGGGACAACGGATCAGTATGAGGCTTATAATGTGCAGCAATTGGTTCAATCGGCCAATAAAATTACGCGTATTCTGACCAGCATTATTGGTTTGGTTGCCGGGATCTCCCTTTTGGTAGGGGGAATTGGCATTATGAACATGATGTTGGTGTCTGTGACCGAACGCACCCGGGAAATCGGGCTGCGTAAAGCCGTGGGAGCTAAAGAGAAGGACATTTTAACCCAGTTTTTATTAGAAGCGATTGTTTTATCTCTTGTCGGGGGAATGATGGGCATTGCCGTGGGGGTAGGGAGTGCGTTATTGGTAGCCCATCTCCTAAGTTGGCCTCCGCTTTTGTCGGGCTGGGCGATTGTATTGGCCTTTTCCTTTTCCATTGGTGTCGGATTATTCTTCGGTTTTTATCCCGCGTTAAAGGCGGCCAAGCTCGAACCCATGGCGGCTTTGAGATATGAGTAAAAATTTTTTGGTAAAAGTATTCTTGTGACCCGCAAGGGCTATGAAAGTTTAGGGGGCAGATATCCGTGTTAACAGGTAAGCAAAAACGTTTTTTAAGAGCTATGGGGAATGAAATGGTTCCCATTCTGCAAGTGGGTAAGGGCGGAATCGTGGAGACGGTGGTCACTCAAGCGGACGAGGCCATAGAAGCCCGCGAGCTGATTAAGGGTCGAGTTTTACAAAATTGTCTGGAAGAACCGAAAAGTGTGGCTGCTGAACTGGCTGAACAAACCGGAGCCGAACTTGTGCAAGTGATTGGGCGTAATTTCTTATTGTTTAGACAATCTAAGAATAAGCCGTTGATTGTTTTACCGAGTTAGATTTGGATTTGTCAATACTTTTTGGCTCTCTCGTCCCATAGCTGTGCTAATAGGCATAAGCTATGGGGCTTTTGTTTGGGCAACCTTTACAATACATGATATAATAAGATGTTCTACAGCTTTTGCTAAGGGGAAGAGGAATAACGATGAACATCTTAACGGCTGAGAATTTGACGAAAAGTTATGGCGAAAAACTACTTTTTGCTGATATTTCCTTTGGGATTGACGAAGGGGAAAAGATAGGAATTATTGGGGTTAATGGGACGGGTAAGTCCACTTTGCTCAAGATTTTGGCGGGTGTTGAATGGCCGGATCAGGGGAAAGTGACGATGGGAAACAATGTGCAGCTCGATTACCTCCCCCAAAACCCAGATTTCGAAGATAGTGCGACGGTCTTACAACAAGTCTTTAAAGGGAATTCTCCGGTAATGAAATTGTTGCGGGCGTATGAAATGGCTTTAGAAAAGCTGAATGATGACCCGGAACAGTCTAAGTTGCAACAAACGTTGATCACTCTAGGGCAACAGATGGATGAGCTGGACGCTTGGCAGTTAGAAAACGAGGCGAAAGCGATTCTAAGTAAGCTCGGCATTTCCAAATTCGATACTTTAATTGGGACCCTGTCCGGCGGACAGCGCAAACGGGTGGCCCTGGCGAGTGCGCTTATTAATCCGGCGGATATTCTGATCCTTGATGAGCCAACGAACCACATTGATAATGATACGGTGGATTGGTTGGAACAATACTTGAATCGACGCAAAGGTGCTTTGGTCATGGTAACGCATGATCGCTATTTCCTCGACCGTGTTGTTGGTCGGGTGTTAGAGTTGGATCAGGGAAAGCTTTATCCTTACCCCGGAAATTATAGTCGTTTCTTGGAATTAAAAGCGGAGCGGGAAGAGCAAGTCGAGGCAACGGAGAGGAAACGCCAAAACCTCTTTCGCAATGAACTGGCCTGGATGCGCAGGGGTGCCAGAGCCCGGACGACTAAGCAGAAGGCTAGGATTGAGCGCTTTGAAAAGCTGGCGGCGGATAAGCCCACGGCAGGGACGGAGCGGATTGAAATCACGGCAGGGGCCTCTCGTTTGGGAAAGAAAATCATGGAATGCACGCATGTCCAAAAAGCGTTTCCTGACCGGGGTGTGGTGATCAAAGATTTCGATTATATTCTCTTAAGGAATGATCGGATAGGGATTATTGGTCCCAACGGGAGTGGTAAGTCCACTTTGTTAAATTTGATCGCTGGTCGTCTGACGCCGGATGGTGGGAGTATAGAACTAGGATCTACGGTCAATATCGGATATTTCGCCCAGGAAAATACCTATTTGAATCCCGATATTCGTGTGATTGATGAGCTTAAAGCGGTGGCCGAAGTGATTCCTACGGCTGACGGTGGATTTTTGACAGCATCGCAAATGTTGGAGCGCTTTTTGTTCCCGCCGGCTGCGCAATGGACGCAGATCGCTAAGCTTTCCGGTGGCGAAAAACGCCGGCTTTATCTTTTGCGGATTCTGATGGGTGCTCCGAATGTCCTCTTATTAGATGAGCCGACCAATGATTTGGATATTCAGACCTTGACTATTTTGGAAGGCTATCTGGATGAATTTCCGGGCGCTGTGATTGCTGTTTCCCATGATCGGTATTTCCTCGACCGGGTGACGGATAAGATTTTTGCTTTCCAAGGCGAGGGGATCATTCGGTCCTATGTAGGCAATTACTCGGACTATCGGGAACAAGTCTATGCGGCTGAGCAGGAGGCTGCGCAGGCGACCAATCTAAATTCTTTGGCCAAAGCTTTAAAGGGCCAGGGCACCCCGGTGGCCAAGGAAGAACCGGAGAGAAAGAAAGAACGCCCGCTGAAAATGACCTATAAAGAGCAGCAGGACTTTGCGCAAATTGAGGATCAGATTGCCCAGACCGAAGAAGACCTGCAAAAAAATAGTCAACAGATGAATGAGATGGGTAGCGATTTTGGCAAGCTAACTGAGTTAGTTGCTATCCAACAAGACCTTGAAAAGAAACTGGAAGACATGCTGGAACGTTGGACGTATTTAAATGAACTGGCCGAAAAAATAGCCCAAAATAATTTAGCTTTACAATAATTGGAGGGTCATTAATATGGATGAGAATATGCTTGAGCAAATGAAACGCTTGGTCGAAGAAAAAAAACTGAAGAGTGCCCAACAAGGTGGACCCATTAAAGCTACGCAAAAGATTGGGGAGAGGCGGAAGGGCACTAAACGTCGCAAAGTCGGCGGTATGTTTGACAAATAATATAGTTAGTTGTCAAACCTGGATTCATCCAGCACAATCTATTAAGTTGCAATAAGGGGAGAAGTTTAGTCAGATGAGCATTTTAAATGTGGAAAATGTCAGCCATGGCTTTGGTGGGCGTAAAATTTTAGAGGACGTGAGCTTTCGCTTATTAAAAGGGGAACACGTTGGCCTGGTGGGGGCTAATGGAGAGGGCAAATCAACTTTTCTCGATATCATTACGGGCAAGTTGATGCCGGATAAAGGGAATGTTGAATGGTCAAACCGGGTAACGGTCGGTTATTTAGACCAACATACAATTTTGACCAAAGGAAAAACGATTCGCGACGTTCTCAAAGAAGCGTTTCAAGGGATGTTTGACTTGGAAGCAGAGACTTTGGAGATGTATGACCGAATGGGCAGCGTCTCGGAAAGTGAAATGAACAAACTCTTGGAGGATGTCGGAGAGATTCAGAGTATCCTGGAACACAATGGCTTCTATATGATTGATGCGAAAATCGAGGAGATTGCTAATGGACTGGGGCTTGGGGAAATTGGTTTAGAGAAAGATGTTGAGGATTTAAGTGGGGGTCAGCGCACGAAAGTTTTACTCACGAAACTCTTGCTCCAAAATCCCAGCATTCTAATTCTTGATGAGCCGACGAACTTTTTGGATGTCGAGCATATTGAGTGGTTGAAGCGTTATCTTAATCAGTATGAAAATGCGTTTATTCTCGTTTCTCACGATATCACCTTTTTGAATAGCGTTATCAATGTCATTTATCATGTGGAAAACGCTGGTCTGACACGTTATACCGGAAACTACGAACAATTCATGGAGCTTTTAGAGATTCGAAAAATCCAGGAGATTAAAGCTTATGACAAGCAGCAAAAAGAAGTCGATCGGTTAGAAGACTTTATTGCTCGCAACAAAGCCCGGATTTCGACGACTGGGCGGGCCAAGAGCCGTCAGAAGCAGTTGGAAAAAATGGATCTGTTGGAGCGGCCGAGGGAGAAAATCCAACCAAAATTTAAATTTAAAGAAGCGCGGACACCGAGTAAACTGATTTTCCTGGCCAGAGATATTGTGCTGGGTTATGATGAACCGTTGACGCGTCCTCTAAATTTGACTCTCGAACGAGGGCAAAAGGTTGCCATCCGGGGGGTCAACGGCTTAGGTAAATCCACCTTGCTCAAGACGTTGCTGGGGTTTATTCCCCCGGTTTCCGGTGAAGTCGAGCTGGGGGATTTTCTCGCGCCCGGTTATTTCGAGCAAGAATCCAGTCGCAAAAATGAGAAGACGGCGTTAGACGAAGTTTGGGGTGAATATCCCGGACTCACGAATGCTGAAGTACGCGGAGCCTTAGCACGCTGCGGCCTGACGAAAGAACACATCTCCAGTAAGATGATGGTCTTAAGTGGCGGAGAGAACGCTAAAGTTCGGCTCTGTAAGCTCATGCTGAAGGATGTTAATTGGTTGGTCCTTGATGAGCCAACGAATCATTTGGATGTGGATGCTAAGGAAGAGCTTAAGAAAGCGATTGCGGATTATCGAGGGACTGTGCTTGTTGTTTCCCACGAACCGGAATTTTACGAAGATTGGGTAACCGACGTGTGGAATTTAGAGGAGTGGACAACTAAGATTGTGTAACTAAAACATAAAAAGGTGCCGAATCCGAAAAATGTGGTGGGACAATGTACCCGGAGTACTACAATGGAATCCATGGGTATCAATACCGAATAACGGATATACGATAAAAAGGACCGAGGCGCAGCCTCGGTTTTTCTTATTTTAGAAAGAGGGTAAATTGCTGAAAGCCAGCACCCCTGGAAAAAAGAGTATGTATCCTCTTTTTTCCAGGGGCATCTAGCATTGTCACTGAGACTATTCGATCCAAGCCTTTCTGCATGAAGCAACACGACAGTGAAAGGCTGGACTGGGCGAATTTTCATTTTACCTCATTCTAGTAGGTACTGATTCTGTAAACGATGTCCCAAGGACAATGTAGATGATCAATGACGTGCCCTTTACGTCCTTTTGTACTGCGCTTTCCCAATTTCATAGAGATTATTTCTTTCATGGTCAATAATCACGATCACCGGAAAATCCTTGACAACTAGACGTCGTACCGCTTCTGGTCCCAGTTCAGGATAGGCAATCACTTCCGCCGAAACAATTCGCTTGGCAATCAAGGCACCGGCTCCACCAATTGCTCCGAAGTAGACGGCACCGTGTTTCTTCATCGCTTCGATCACTTCCGGAGAACGAAGCCCTTTGCCGATCATTCCCGTTAGTCCCTCGGCGATCAACTTCGGCGAATAAGCATCCATCCGCCCGCTTGTCGTCGGCCCAGCAGAACCAATCACTTGGCCCTTTTTGGCAGGTGTAGGCCCTACAAAATAGATGATTTGATCTTTCATAGTAAAGGGAAGGTCTTTGCCCTGCTCCAGAGCAGCGACCATTTTTTTATGAGCTGCATCGCGCCCGGTATAAATCACGCCGCTTATCAAGACATTGTCCCCGGCTTTCAAGCCTTTCAGCATTTCTTGAGTTAAAGGAGTTTCAATACGTTTCACTCCGTTCATTAGCTTTCCCTCCCTTGCAAGGTGATTTCTTTATGACGAGTTGCATGACAGCCAATGTTTACTGCGACTGGCATTCCCGCAATATGTGTCGGATAGACCTCTAAGTTAACCGCCAACGCAGTTGTCACTCCACCAAACCCTTGAGGACCAATACCTAAGTGATTAACGCGCTCTAATAACTCCGCTTCGATCTTAGCCAATCGCTTTTCAGGATTACGTTTCCCCACTTCGCGAAGCAAGCCTTTTTTGGCTAGAAGGGTTGCTTTCTCCATCGTACCGCCCACGCCCACTCCGACGATAATCGGCGGGCAGGGATTTCCACCCGCTTGATCGACCGTGTCCACAACAAATTGCATTGCACCCTCTAAGCCCTCCGAAGGTTTACACATTTTTAAGCCTCCCATGTTTTCGCTGCCGAACCCTTTGGGAGCCACTACAAGATGCAGCGAATCGCCGGGGACAATATCATAATGGATCACTGCTGGCGTGTTATCCCCTGTGTTAACCCGTTCAAACGGATCTTTTACCACCGATTTGCGAAGATAGCCATGTTCATAACCTCGACGTACCCCTTCATTAATTGCCTCGGTGAGGTCCCCACCGACTACGTGCAAATCCTGGCCAATACCTACAAAAAGCACCGCCATCCCGGTGTCCTGACACATTGGGACTCTTTCCTCGTGTGCAATTTTAGCGTTCTCGATGAGACGTTCTAATACCTCTTGGCCTAACGGAGAACGCTCATCCTTCAAAGCCTGATGAAACCCAGCCATGATGTCCGAACCTAGGTCATAATTTGCCTCGACACAAAGTTTTTCAACCGCAGTAACGATTTCTTCCGCGAGTATTTTCTTCATCTCGTCTGTACCCCCAATATTTCTATTGTTATAAATCTATAATCTCCACGAAATCGTGCATGCTAAGCCTTCTGATTCAGTTCTTCTGGTGGCGTAGGTGGAGTAGAGCCTCCACCTAGAGATCCATGTTCGGGGTAGCTGAACGAGTTCACTTGGCAACTGCCCGAGCCGCCACAGAAGCTTGCTTAGATTTAAAGGCAATATAGGAACTTACAATAATAAATCCAATTCCTATAATTACGTTTGTCTGAAGCTTATCTCCAAGTATCATTACAGCAAGTATGGTAGCTAAAGCGGGCTTTATTAAAAATACTAAGGATGCTGTAACTGCTGAGGTTAACCTTATTGCTCCAAGATAGAATATATATCCGAGTGCCTTTATAAAAAGACCCATGTAGACCAGTATTAATACTGAATTCCCATCAAGTCCATTTAGAACAGGTCTTCCTGTAGCTAAGAGTATTAATAGCACAAAGAATGCTCCGAAATAGAATGCTATACAGTTAAATACATAACCACCGTATAGATGTATTCTAATTTTGCTGATTACTGTATATAGTGACCATGATATAGCCGCGCCTAATGAAAGTGTTATTCCTAATAAATTGGAAGATCCGCCATGCATTCCCGCTGCCATTTTGGCTGGATTGAAAATTACAAGAACGCCCAAAATACCTATAAAAAGAGAAAATAAGATTGATTTACTAGCTTTTTCTTTTAAAATTAAATAAGCAAAGGGTACTGTAAATATTGCATTAGAACTAAATATAACTGCTGAAGTTGAAGCTAGAGTATATTTGCCTGCCCATGATAGGAGAGCCATTGAGATAGGTACACATAATGCACCATTTAATGCTAAGTATCCAAAATCTCTTACACCAAGATTTAGCTTCTTAGCTTTGATATCTTTTATTGCTAGTGGGGTCAATAGGATAGCGCCGATCAAAAATATTATAAATGTAATTTGAAATGAATCTAATCCTTTCTGAACTAGCATTTTATTTGCAATTTCCTGGGTACTATATGATAGAGCAGTTAGAAGTATAAACATATAACCTTTTTGCATTTCTTTATCCTCCTATGTTTTGTGTATAATTTTAGAATTTAGTTCAAAATCTCTTTTTCCATACTTCAATAAGTGAAGGTCTAAAGTCCCCGTCATTTTCGGTTTCATTCTACTGACTCCTTTCTCTCTTACTGCATTCACGCAACGCATACCTTTGTGATCATACACATGTCATTAAGTCGTTTCCTCCTCTTGTATTTTACATTAGCAAGAATTGTGCCAATAGTAAGAAATTTAAGAATAATTGTACAAGGCGTATACAAGGCGTATACAAGGCGTATATAAGGCAGATATGTGAGAATAATAAAAGAATGAAGTTCATTCTAATTTCTAGAAATTAAATTAAAAATCTATAAAACAAGAGAACGAAGAGTAGATAAAGCCAAATACCAAAGGGAGCACCAGTAAAGCACACATCCAAATTAGTAGTAATAGCTGTGGCACATAAGTTGCAAATTATTGATTTGTGACTTTTTTCTATTTTAAGAGCATAAAATCGGGTAAGACTTCCATAATAATTCCAAGTTTGTGCCTCATAATGGGATCTGACAAAGGGTTAGATGCACTCCGTAGCAGGACGACATAAAGTTATTATTAGGAGGATGAAAAAGAAAACTATTGAAATGTTCTTTATAAATTATAGAAATAAGATGAATTAATTGAATAATGTCTACTCTATTCAGAGAAACTTCTAAAAATTAATAGATAGAGTAGGAAATTTGATGAATGGGGGCGAATATTCTAATAATTGTAATTAAGAATTTACAATCTATAAAGAATTTCGGAGGGAGGGTGAAACATGGCTAAGGTAAGAGTAGGTATTGTTGGCATGGGAGGAGGAGGATCGACGGTCTATAAAACGCTACGTTTCATAGAGCATATTGAGATCGCTATCGTGTGTGATCTTAGAGAAAAGACACCAGGAATGGAGATGGCGCGCATAGACGGCGTGCCGACCTGTGTAACGCTGGAAGTATTTCTAGAAGTGCCAAATCTCGATGTAATTATTGAAGCTACTGGTATCCCTGAGGTACAAGAACAATTAGAACGAAAGAAAACAAAGTTCTGCGCAATGATTGAAGCCCAAGGCGCGAATCTTATGATGTATATCATAGAAGAAAAAGAAAAGCTGGCAGATATAAAACGCTTAAAAGGAGAACTCGACGCCATCTTGAACTCTGTTCAGGAAGCCATTGAAGTAGCGGGGATTGACGGAAAGATAAAATATGTTAATCCATCGTTTAGTCGTGTCACGGCAGTTCCGGCAGGTCAGCGGATTGGACACAATATTTTTGACGTCTCTCCTAACGGTGCGCTTGCGCGGTCTCTTCGGATGCATGAACCTGTGTTCGCTCACCGGTCTCAGGTTGGAGGAACAGGTGTGGAAGTAATCTCTAATGCGTCCCCTATTGTCGTTGATGGCAAAATGGAAGGAGCTGTCGTGGTTTTTCAGCCACTGACAGATATTTATAAGTTGATGGAACAGTTGAGAGCTTCCAATCAAGTGATTGATGAACTACAAAGCCGTATTAGTCAAATCTCCACTAGTAAGTATACGTTTGATGACCTGATCGGGAGTCATCCGGAATTTGAAACGGCCCTGGATTTGGCCCGTAAAGCGGCAAAGAGTAACTCAACCATACTCATTACAGGAGAATCAGGTACTGGAAAAGAATTATTTGCCCATGCCATCCATAGCGCAAGTTTACGTAGGGACAAGCCTTTTATCAAGGTAAACTGTGCAGCAATCCCTGAGACATTATTAGAAAGCGAATTTTTCGGGCATGAAAAAGGGGCCTTCACGGGAGCATTAAAAACAAAGCTCGGCAAGATGGAGTTGGCAAACGGCGGAACAATTTTCTTAGATGAGATTGGAGATATGAACCTTTATTTACAGGCTAAACTTCTGCGCATTTTACAGGAAATGGAGTTCGAACGGGTTGGAGGGACTCAAACTATCAAAGTGGATGTCCGCGTGATTTCTGCTACCAACCGTAATTTGCTGGAGATGGCCAAACAAGGGGTTTTTCGAGAAGATCTTTATTACCGGCTCAATGTTTTAGAATTGCGCTTACCGCCACTACGTAAACACAAAGAAGACATTCCAGCTTATGTACATTCCCTCATTGTCAAGTTTAATCGTAAATTTGGTAAACGCGTGATAGGATTGACAGTCCAAGCGGAAGAACTGTTGCGGCAATACAACTGGCCGGGTAATATCCGGGAACTTCAAAATGTTGTAGAACGCGCCATGGTCACGGTGGAAGAAGATATGATTACCGATAAACATATACTCAACCTCGTGGATTACCAGTCCACAATTGGGGAAGAGCAGGTGATCGGAGAAATTATGCCCCTTGAACAAATGGAAAAGCAGATGATTCAATTGGCTATAAAGCGCTATGGGAATTCAGTGGAAGGAAAGAAGCAAGCCGCAAATGCCTTAAAGATATCCATAGCCACGCTATATAATAGACTTAAGACGATGTCCAACGAATAAGTTAGGATGAACTATTGATATTCTAAAACATATAAATAATCAGTATTTACATTCTAGAAATTAGAAATGAAAGTGAACCATAAAGAGGTAAGCGACGAAAGATAGTTGCTTACCTCTTAACCTTTAGTTTGAAATAAATCCTTCTAAAAAACGAGAGCTCAGGGGCATCCAACGCTATATTAAAAATATTTTCTGAAAATATCCTCTATTCAATTCGATCTTGGCACACGGATTGCTTATTCTTTAAATTAGAAATCAATCACAAGAACATAAAAAAGCTTGTTTTTTCTACAATTTATATTATTGGAGGAGGTTGGAAACCGGAATATTCTATTTCGTAGAAAGAAGAAGAGATTCTATGTTCGCCAAAAGAGCTTTGAGAGGAGAGGATCGGAATTATGAGTACGACACAAAAACCTTATCACTTTTTGATTCGTAGAGTCCATTCCCTATTAGGACTAATACCTATCGGCCTATTTTTAACCTTTCATATGATTCTTAATTTAACTGCCCGTGGAGGAGCAGAGAAGTATGACCGAGTCATTAACACAATGAGGAATTTCCCCGGGATATTTATCGTTGAACTTCTGATCATCTTTATCCCTATTTCAATTCACGCTATATATGGAACCTGGGTGGTTTATACCGGGCAAAGCAATGTTTTGAGATATAAGTATGCTCGGAATTGGTTCTACATTATCCAACGAATTTCCGGTCTATATACCGTGGTCTTTATTATTATTCACGTTTACCTTCTGCGTTTTGGCGAGGCTAATTTCGCAGCACTCCAACATTTTGTGAGTCATCCACTTGGACTAATCTTCTACGCCCTAGGCATTTTGTTTGCGATTTTCCATTTTGTCAACGGCTTATGGGCCTTTGCCATCACTTGGGGCATCACTGTTGGACCCCATTCCCAGAAAATGTGGTTGTATTCATTGGCAGCAGTTTTCATGCTCCTATCGGCGATCGGTTTAGCAGATATTTCAGCCTTCCTAAAGTAGAAGGAGAATCACCCTACGCAGACAGCGGTTAATAATGAAAAGTAAACAGAAAATGCTATCACAAATAAGAAACAAATTTTTAGGGGGGCAAAGGGATGAGTAAAGTCATAGTAGTGGGAGGCGGCCTTGCTGGGCTGATGGCAACGATCAAGATGGCCGAAGCCGGTACGCACGTTGACTTATTTTCTTTAGTACCAGTTAAACGTTCACATTCGGTATGCGCTCAGGGAGGCATTAACGGAGCAGTTAATACCAAAGGAGAAGGGGACTCAACGTGGCTTCACTTTGATGATACGGTGTACGGTGGGGATTTTCTGGCTAATCAACCGCCAGTGAAAGCCATGTGTGATGAGGCGCCAGGGATTATTCACTTGATGGATAGGATGGGCGTAATGTTTAGTCGTACTCCAGAAGGGTTACTCGATTTCCGTCGTTTTGGAGGGACCAAATTTCATAGGACAGCCTTTGCAGGGGCTACAACCGGCCAGCAACTTCTCTATGCACTCGATGAGCAGGTTCGGCGTTATGAAGTTGAAGGCATGGTGCAAAAATTCGAACAGTGGGAATTGCTCTCAGCTGTGCTCGATAAAGGTATGTGTAAAGGGATTGTCGCACAGGACCTACGGGATATGAGTATTAAGTCGTTTGCTGCGGACGCCGTGATTATCGCAACGGGCGGGCCGGGCGCGGTCTTTGGTAAAAGCACAAACTCTACGATTTGTACGGGAAGTGCTGTATCAGCGTTATATCAACAAGGCGTAAAATATGCTAATGGGGAATTTATTCAGATCCACCCCACCGCTATTCCGGGCGATGACAAGCTCAGGCTGATGTCTGAATCAGCCCGCGGAGAAGGAGGACGAGTCTGGACATACAAAGATGGAAAACCTTGGTATTTCCTTGAGGAGATGTATCCGGACTATGGAAACCTGGTTCCGCGCGATATTGCGACTCGTGCTATTTATGAAGTTGTCTTTGACAAAGGCCTTGGGATTAATGGCGAAAACATGGTTTACCTCGATCTGTCACATATCGATCCGCAGGTCTTGCAACGTAAGCTTGGAGGAATCTTGGAAATCTATGAAAAGTTCGTTGGTGATGATCCAAAGAAAGTCCCCATGCGGATTTTCCCTGCCGTGCACTATTCCATGGGTGGACTCTGGGTTGATTACGACCAGATGACGAATATTCCAGGACTATTTGCGGCTGGGGAATGTGAATACCAATACCATGGGGCAAACCGTCTGGGAGCGAACTCGTTGCTTTCGGCAATCTATGGGGGAATGGTTGCTGGACCCAAGGTGTTGGAGTACGTTAAGAAAAACAGGCTGCAAACCCCAAGCGGCAATGAGCCAGCTTTTATGAAAGAGAAGAAACTTCAAGACGAGAAATGGGCAAAGATCTTATCTATGAAGGGGACAGAAAATCCCTACTTTCTCCACAAAGAACTAGGGGATATTATGACTATGAATGTGACCGTCGTACGCTACAACAATAAACTGGCGGAAACCGACGTTGTACTTCAGGGGCTTATGAAACGTTGGCATAATATTGGCAGAAGCGATAACGTTGAATGGGGAACCCAGGAAGGAACGTTCATCCGTCAGCTGTGGAATATGTTGGAACTGGCGAGAGTTGTTACCTTGGGAGCATTACGCCGCAACGAGAGCAGGGGTGGACATTATAAACCGGAGTATCCAGAGCGCGATGATGTGAATTTCTTAAAGACAACCATTGCCCAATGGACCCCCAAAGGACCAGAGCTCAGTTATGAAGATGTTGACGTATCCTTGATTCCACCGCGTCCGCGCCATTATTAAGATAGAGAAGTAGAGGTGAATAAAAGAATGGCTGAACAAAAAACAATACGCTTTAAAATTCGTCGTCAAGATGGACCTAATAAGCCAAGTCGTTGGGAAGAGTTTAATGTTCCCTATCGAGAAAAACTAAATGTTATTTCTTGTTTAATGGAGATTCAGAAAAACCCGGTAACTGCTGAAGGGAAGAAGACGACCCCCGTGGTTTGGGAATGTAACTGTCTAGAGGAAGTTTGCGGAGCTTGTACTATGAACATTAATGGACAAGGGAAACAAGCTTGCTCTGCTCTCATAGACCAACTGAAACAGCCGATTGTACTTGAACCACTGACGAAATTTCCGTTAGTGCGGGATCTCATGGTTGACAGGCAAATCATGTTCGATCACTTGAAAACAGTTCATGCTTGGATTCCGATTGATGGGACTTATAATTTGGGGTCCGGGCCGCGTATGGCAGAAGTGGAGCGCCAATGGGCCTATGAATTGTCAAAGTGCATGACCTGTGGGTGCTGTATGGAAGCTTGCCCCCAAGTAAATTCGCGTTCCAAATTTATAGGGCCGTCTGCCATTTCTCAAGTCCGTCTCTTTAATACTCATCCAACGGGGAAAATGAACAAACATGAACGGTTGGCGCCTTTGCTCGATGAGGGGGGGATTGCTGACTGTGGTAATGCACAAAACTGTGTTCGTGCTTGTCCGAAGGAAATACCCTTGACATCGAGTCTGGCAGACTTAAACCGTGAAACTAACAAATTTGCTCTGGATCGTTGGCTCCGAAAATAGCCTAATTAAAAGGGCTTGATCTAGGACTAATTCCTAGACCAAATACGCGGATTTCGACAAATGCTAGTAGAAGAAGATTATTATTCTAAAAGGAGATAGATTATATGGGAACACTTAGAGACGATGCTTTAGCTCTTCATCGCGATAATATAGGTAAACTGGAAGTTCGCAGCAAAGTTCCGGTCTGTAACAGTCGAGATTTATCCTTGGCGTACTCTCCAGGAGTGGCTGAACCTTGCTTGGATATTCATAAGGAAAAAGACTTAGCGTATGCTTATACGAATAAAGGTAACTTTGTGGCTATAGTCTCTAACGGAACTGCTGTTCTCGGCCTTGGAAACATCGGAGCGCTTGCCTCCATGCCTGTCATGGAAGGGAAGTCCGTTCTCTTCAAGACGTTTGCCGGAGTCGATGCCTTCCCGATTTGCTTAGACACAGAAGATGTTGAAAAAGTAATTGAGACGGTAAAGCTAATGGAACCAACATTTGGCGGAATCAATTTGGAAGACATCAGTGCACCGGCATGCTTCGAGATTGAAAAACGCCTAAAAAATGAAATGAACATTCCTGTTTTCCATGATGATCAACACGGAACAGCTATCGTTGTCATGGCCGGAATGATTAACGCTCTCAAAGTTGTTGGAAAATCTATAGATAGCATTCGTGTTGTTACCAACGGTGCAGGTGCTGCTGGTGTGGCGATCATCAAATTGCTCATGAGCATGGGTGTTAAAGATGTAATTATGTGTGATACCAAGGGAACAATCTACACAGGACGTCCTGTAAGAATGAACAAATCAAAAGAGGAAATCGCCAAAGTGACCAATCCTCAAACGCTGATCGGTTCTCTTGCAGACGCCTTAGTTGGAGCAGATGTCTTTATTGGTGTTTCAGCAGCCAATATGGTAACTCCTGAGATGGTCAAAACCATGGCCAAGGACCCGATTATCTTTGCTATGGCAAACCCTGTTCCAGAAATTATGCCCGAACTCGCCAAAGAGGCTGGAGCAAAAGTTGTAGGTACGGGACGTTCGGATTTTCCAAATCAAGTCAACAACGTTTCTGCCTTTCCTGGTATTTTCCGCGGCGCCCTGGATGTTCATGCCTCACAAATTAACGAAGAAATGAAAGTCGCCGCAGCTTATGCGATTGCGGGCTTGGTCAGTGACGACGAGCTTGATGCGGATTATGTCATTCCCAAAGCGTTTGATCCCCGTGTTGCTCCGGCTGTTGCTGCTGCAGTCGCCCAAGCCGCTATGGACAGCGGGGTAGCCCGGATCACCGTTGACCCTGAAGAAATCTCCAAGAAAGTATGGGCGATTCGCCCAGAGTAGTCACTAATATAAATAAGTCCTAAAGAGGGATTAGCCAAACTTTGCTAATCCCTCTTTTGAGCGGGGCTCTGTTAAACTGGCATTTGACAGTTAAAAAACTGGAACCCTTATCACACAAGGGTTCCAGGAGATATCAAAAGAACGCACTTAGATTAGATAATAACTATAATAACAAATTAAATAATGAAGGAGGTTGACTATTTTGATTTTAAGTTTTGTTGCTTATCTTTCCATACTCCTTTTTGTAGGAATTTCAGCTTATAAGGCTTATCAATTCGCAAAAATGCCCTTGCACGGACGAATGGAGCTTTATCCTGTACCCAAAGAAAAAGGGTTTGAACATGGTGGTTCCTTCTACGAGGAAGAATCACTATGTTGGAAAATATTTTACGTTCCATACGGTTCTTTGGGATAACAGTCCTAACCTTAAAGGGAGCGCGGTTGAACAAAAAGTCAAAAAAGCGACATCCTATCGTCCGACCACGATGCAGAGTATGTCATCGTAGCTATGGGCTCGATTTGTGACACGATTGAGGAAACGATTGATTACCTCATGGCCAAAGGAGAAAACGTTGGGGTTGTTAAAGTTCACCTGTACCGTCCGTTCTCTAGTGATTACTTCTTTAAAGTGAACTCTTACGATAGTGCCCAATAGCTGTGGACATTGATGATAAGGAGGGGGTGGATTAAATATTCGCCTCCTCTCTTAAATCAATAGTCAACTTCCAATTGTTCATCTTCAATTGTGTTTGTGAGTGTATTATATTTATCATCCCAGGGGGTTGGACAATAAACAGAAAAAATAAGATAATATAGGGTATTAGGAAGAAAGGGAAAACGTATAACTCAGTAGAATAAGATGCAACATAAGGAGTGATAAAAGTGAACCGTTTAGGAATAATGGGCGGGACATTTGACCCGATTCATAATGGGCATCTTGTTGCTGCGGAAATGGCGCGGAGTGAGTTTAATCTAGACAAAGTGTTATTTATTCCGAGTGGGACGCCGCCCCATAAAAATAGGCGGGACGTCTCCGCTGCAAATTTACGTTATGAGATGGTTGGACTCGCCATTAAGGATAATCCGGATTTTGATCTTTCTGCTCTGGAAATTGAGAGAGATGGTTTATCTTATACTGTGGAAACGTTGCGCCTCTTACGCTGCGCCTGGCCGGAGCATGAACTTTATTTTATAACCGGGACCGATGCACTCCTCGAGATCTTTTCCTGGCGTGAAGCTGAAGAAATCCTGACGCTGATTCAATTTATCGGTGCTGCACGTCCTGGGTTTGATGCGAGCGATTTTCTTCTGAAAGTTCAAAAAGAACATCCGGAAACTCAAGGTAGAATTCATTATTTGGAAGTTCCTGCTTTAGCGATTTCCTCAACGGATATTCGCTCGCGGGTCCGCCATGGACAACCTATTCGTTACCTTTTGCCGGAGTCGGTTCGTCTTTTTATTCAACAACATGGCCTTTATCTTGCTGAAAAAATGCCTGATAAGACACAGATATAGTGTTTTTATGTCTTTGTTCGCATACTCTGTTTAGATTTGATCATACTAAAAACGATAACGATCAATGAATCAATTCAAAGAGGTGGGTATTGCTATGACAACAACACTTTATGTCGGAAATCTCCCGTGGAATACTACAGCAGACGAACTCGGTCAATTCTTTAGCGAATATGGGCAGGTAGAAAGCAGTCGGATTATTACCGACCGGGAAACTGGCCGTTCACGAGGATTTGGCTTTATCGAAGTCGAAGAAGCGGATGCAGAACGCATGGCTGTAGAACTTAATGGCAAAGATTTTGGTGGACGCCCCTTAACAGTGAATGAAGCTAAGCCAAAACAAATGTAATACCCTGCGAACTGTAAGGGAGGCCTCCTGACATGCTTGTGGGGCCACCCTTATTTCTTATATATTTGTACTTCTTTTGTACTTTTTGACACAAATTTAGAAATGGGTTTATTCGCGCTCGTAAATGTTTAATATATAATGTAGAGGGATTAAAAATCATAGAGTAAGATAAAGATAAAAGAGGGGCGGGAGAGACTTGATATTGCGAGTTGAAGAAGTGTCTATTTTAGCAGCTCGTGTTCTTTCTGACGAGCGGTTGAAGCATACGTTAGGTGTTGCTGATTGGGCCGAAGATTTGGCCAGACACCATGGTTTAGATCCGGTCAAAGCTCGTTGTGCAGGGTTAGCACACGATTTGGCCAAAGGTATTTCGATAAAGGATCAGTTAAGTTTAGCGCGTCAGTGGAATTTACTTAATTATCCTGAAGATGAACAGAACCCCCATATTTTGCACGGGCCTCTTGCGGCTTATTGGTTGGAGCATTATTATAGGGTAGACGATACAGAAATTTTGGCGGCGATTGCGAATCATACGTTAGGAAGGCCAGGAATGTCCCCCATGGAGATGCTTATTTACAGTGCTGATTTAACCGAACCCAATCGTGACTTTCCAAAAGTGGACAAGTTGCGACAATCCCTGTATGATGATTTAGAAAAGGGTACATTAGAATGTGTCAAAGGCACTTTAATATACTTGAAAGAATACAACCACCCGATTCATCCCTTAACTCAATTGACTTATGAGGATTTACAAAGGAGGCAAACTATTGGAACTGGATCAAAAAAAGCTTAAAGAAATTGTTGGTATTGTCGAAGACAAAAAAGGCGGAGATATTTCTCTTTTGAATTTAAAGAGTATTTCAATGGTCACAGATTATTGTTTGATTGTGACCGGGAATACGACAACGCAGGTTAAAGCGATCACGAATCATCTGGAGGAAAAGTTGCCGGAGATCGGAATTCCAGTTGCTCATCTTGAAGGGCTGCCGGCTGCTAAATGGGTTTTGATGGATTGTGCGGGCGATTTAGTTATTCATGTGATGACTCCTGAACAACGTGAATTTTACCAGCTTGAACGTCTTTGGAAAGATGCGGAGGCTGTTTCATTCAGTACTAGCGGAATTTAAACCAAACACGCAAATGCAACGATAGGGAGTAGTACTAAGGAATCCTCATTCAGAGAGACAGCGGTTGGTGAAAGCTGTTGGGGGGGACTTCAGGAACTCGCCCTGGAGCTGTGTTCAGGTTGCAATGAACACCGGTGCGAGCCGTTAACATCGTTTGAGCATATTTAAAATTGGGTGGTACCACGGGAGCAAGCCTCTCGTCCCTTTAGAGGACGGGGCTTTTTACTGTTTTTAAGGGGGAAAGATTGTATGCAAGAGAAGTATTCGTTTTCGGAGATCGAATCGAAGTGGCAGAAATACTGGGGGGAGAACAAGGCATATAAGACCGAGGAGAAATCCTCGAAGCCAAAGTATTATGCCTTGGCTATGTTTCCTTATCCTTCGGGAAATTTGCACATGGGGCATGTGCGTAACTACTCGATCGTGGATGTCATTGCGCGTTTTAAACGGATGAATGGGTTTAATGTCCTTCACCCGATTGGCTGGGATTCCTTTGGCTTGCCGGCGGAAAATGCGGCGATTAAGAATCAAACGCCTCCGGCTGATTGGACTTGGAAAAACATCGCCAACATGCAGCTGCAGCTGCAAGGAATGGGTCTTTCCTATGATTGGGACCGCGAAATAGCAACCTGTCACCCGGGTTATTATAAATGGACGCAGTGGCTGTTCTTAGAGTTTTACAAACATGGTTTGGTGTATAAGAAAAAAGCTGCTGTGAACTGGTGTCCTTCCTGTGCTACGGTGCTGGCCAATGAGCAAGTGGTGGATGGAGGGTGCGAACGGTGTGATACCCTTGTGACGAAGAAGAATCTGGAGCAGTGGTTCTTTAAAATTACGGATTATGCTGAAACGTTGCTTCAAGACTTGGATAATATGCCGGGCTGGCCGGAGAAGGTTAAAACGATGCAGCGCAACTGGATCGGTCGTTCTGAAGGGGTGGAAGTTCAGTTCGCCTTGGAAGAGCGCCCGGAGAAGATTGCGGTGTACACCACTCGGGTTGATACTCTTTATGGGGTGAGCTATGTGGTTTTAGCTCCGGAACATCCGCTGGTCTTAGAGTTGGTAACCGGGACGGAATATGAAGCAGATGTGCTGGCGTTTATTGAGAAAATGAATGGCCTCAATGAAATCGCTCGGACTTCTACGGAAGCTGAGAAGGAAGGGCTATTCATCGGGGCATATTGTCTCAATCCCCTAAGTGGGAAAAAAGTTCCGATTTGGATTGCCAACTATGTGCTTCTTGAATATGGAACAGGTGCGGTTATGGGTGTGCCGGCGCATGACGAACGGGACTTTGAATTTGCAACCAAGTATCAACTGGAGATCAAGACGGTTATTGTGCCTGCAGGAAGTGCCCCGGAAGCGAAAGATCAGCTACTCAAGGCTGCTTATACCGAGGAAGGGGTCATGGTTAATTCGGATTCCTTTGATGGTTTAAACTGTGATGAGGGTTGGGATCGGATTGCCGATGAAGCGGAGCGCCGCGGCGTGGGTCAACGGAAAGTTAATTTCCGCTTGAGGGATTGGCTCATTTCTCGTCAACGTTATTGGGGAGCGCCTATTCCGATGGTTTATTGTGAGTCCTGTGGAACAGTGCCGGTTCCCGAAGAGCAGTTGCCCGTTATGCTTCCGACGGATGTCGTCTTTAAAACAGGGGAAAACCCGTTGGCCTCATCGTCATCGTTTACTGAAACGACGTGCCCCAAGTGTGGGGGAATTGCTCGGCGTGAGACGGATACGATGGATACCTTCGCTTGTTCTTCGTGGTATTTCCTTCGTTATACAGATCCTCGCAACACGGAGGCGCCCTTTTCTCAAGCTGCAGCGGATCAGTGGATGAATGTCGATCAATATGTCGGTGGAGTGGAACATGCGATTCTGCACCTACTGTATGCGCGGTTCTTTACGAAAGGCTTACGGGATTTTGGCTATTTGAAAGTGGATGAACCTTTCCAGAACTTGCTTACGCAAGGTATGGTGTGCATGAATGGCTCGAAGATGTCCAAATCCAAAGGGAATGTTGTCAGCCCGGAAGTGATTATTGGCAAGTATGGTGCAGACACGGCAAGATTGTTTATCCTGTTCGCTGCCCCACCGGAGAGGGATCTGGAGTGGAGTGATCAAGGGGTTGAAGGGTGTTATCGGTTCCTTAACCGCATTTGGCGTTTAGTTGCTCAATATGAGCCGATCTTTAAGGAAGCTCATAACCAAGCTTCAGCTTCGCTAGGTCAAGCAGACGAATGGGGTAATCTGGATGCAGCTAGTAAAGAAATGCGTCGCCACACCCATTTGGCAATTCAGAGAGTGACGACAGATATCGGAATGCGCTTTAACTTTAACACGGCAATTAGTACCATCATGGAATGGGTTAATGCTTTGTACATCTATAAGGAGCAGCCGACGGCAGTGACTGCGGTCGGACGAGAGGCGGTCGAAGCGATTCTGATTCTCCTGGCCCCGTTTGCTCCGCATATTACGGAAGAGCTTTGGCTGGAAATTGGGCACACAGAGAGCATTCATCAACAGCCTTGGCCTAAAGTGGATGAAGCGGCTCTCGTTCAAGATGAAGTGACTGTCATTCTGCAGATTAATGGCAAGGTCCGTGATCGGATTCAAGTGGCTGCAGATATATCGTCTGCTGAGCTGGAAAAATTGGTGCTTGATACGCCTAAAGTGGTGGAATGGGTGCAAGGTAAATCGATTGTTAAGGTGATTACGGTTCCGGGTAAGCTGGTTAATATAGTAGTGAAGTAGGGGGACTTGTAAGACACAGCGTTCGGTGCTTACGACGCAGAGCAAACTAACCGTGAAAGCTCCTTGGCTTTGGGGAGCGGGGTTCCCGCCAAAAGCGCCATCCTTGGCGCATTGGCGGCAGCGCACATCCTTGTGCGCTGCCCCGTATCTGGGGTCGGTCGCTTTCACGGAAGTTTGCTTTCTGCTTACGTAAAGACCTCGCGCTCGTGTCTTACTGCGTCCCGGGCTAGGGACGGGGGAGACGGGGGACTTGTATGACCCG
>NZ_MASS01000036.1 GCF_001707885.1 Desulfosporosinus cupriresistens
GGAAGTGGATAAATGTTTAGGAGGTATGCTGCTTGGAATTAACTTGGGGACTAATGATAGTTATTTACCTCTTCACTGCAGGACTGAGTGCAGGGGCAATGGTGACGTCCAATTTTGCTTTTCTCTATGGTGGCCAAGAATTTGAGCGCGTTAGTCGCTTTGGTGCCTATATTTCGCCCTTCCCGATTTCTTTGGGGTTAGGCGTCCTTCTACTTGATCTAGGTAGTCCGTTTAACTTTTATCGGCTATTTCTTACTCTGCAAGTAAGGTCTCCGATGTCCTACGGGAGTTGGGCAATTCTTTTCTTTACCTTTTTAAGTGTCATCTACCTTTACCTTTGGCTTCCGGAAAACTACCAAGTCCTTGGATTGAGAAATCCTCAAACGTGGAAAAAAAGATTGGCAAAGTTCATGCCCGTCTTGTCCGTGGGCGTTGCCTCTTACACGGGTGTCCTGCTTAATGCTGCAGTTCGCCCGCTCTGGACGGCCCCTTTGCTTCCAGTGCTGTTTTTGGTTTCTGCTTTATCGACAGGTGTGGCGTCTGTGATCTTGATTGCTGCTCTCAGCCCTTGGCAACGGGCTAGGCATAGGGAATTACACCTTTTAACTAAGGCAGATGCTATATTGATAATCCTGGAGTGTTTGATTATACTAACAATGATAGTCATGGGGAGAACGAACTCACTCAGTGTATCGTCTGCCTTTGGCGATTTGTTGTTTGGACCTTTTGCCTGGATTTTCTGGTTACTCATTGTAGGGCTAGGTCTGATTATTCCGTTAGCGTTGGAGTTGATGGAACTTAAGGACAAAATTCCTGTTAAGTGGGCATTGCCGGTTACCATTAGCAGTAGTTTTTTGGTCTTATTTGGAGGATTTTTTGTGCGTTTCATTATTACCTATGCGGGACAATGGAGTGGTTGGTTTAACTAGAGGAGGCAAGGAAGTCTGATGCCAAAACAAATAGAATGGACGAGACGAGCGGTATTACGCTTAGGATGGCTCGGAATTATCACTGTGTGCCTTGTCAATTAATCCTCTAGTTAAATATCTGACGAGTAAAGAAGACCAACTGCAGTCTCCTTTAGTGGTTTATAACAAACCGCTTGATAAAAACAGTGACTGGCAAAGTACAGCCACTGCTCGGGTGTGGGTCAAGCGAGATTCTCGAGGAGCGATGGCTTTGGTAGCATCCTGTACGCATCTCGGCTGCGAGGTTACTTATCATCCGGATAGAAAAGAATGGCTTTGCCCCTGTCACGGGAGTATTTATGATGTCGAGGGCAGGCCCCTTTCAGGGCCTGCCCCTAAAGCTTTGCAGAGAGCGGCCGTGGAAATCAAACCGGATGGATCGTTAATGATCAATACCGCTCAACAAGTAGGGATGGATTATCGGGCATGAAAGATCATAACTTTGTTAACCATATTAGGCCACGATTCATTCCTGATGGAGTCCTCACAATACTTTATACGTTCTGCCTGGGAGGATTATCTTTCCTAGCTTTTGTGATACTAGGGGTTACTGGTTTCCTTCTGATGTTTCATTATCAGCCAGGAGATGGTACTGGGTTCGGCAGCATTCTAACGATAGCCTCTGTAATTCCCTATGGTAGAGTGATTAGAAATTTGCATTATTGGGCGGGTCAGCTCATGGTTGTCACAGTTAATCTCCATATGCTGCGTGTCGTTTGGACTCATTCCTATAAATCGCCCAAGCAACTGAATTGGCTTATAGGTGTAGCCTTATTGATTCTAGTCTTGGTTCTGGATTTTACTGGTTACTTACTCATTGGGTCACAAGAAAGTGGTGCTGCAGCGACCGTTGCCGTTAATATATTGGGATTAATCCCTGGTATGGGGATGGGACTTGCGCAGATTATGTTTGGAGAACCTTCTGCCTTAAGCGGAAGTACCCTAGTGGTGTATGTATGGCATTGTGTCGGCCTACCTATATTTGCTCTGTTCTTACAACTTTATCATTTCTGGCGTATCCGTCGTGACGGGGGAGTACGTCCGCTCTAAGGGGGAGACCATAATGGCCCGTTCGCCAATTAAACATCTCATCGCCAAAGAGGGCATAGCTTCGATATTTTTTCTTGTTTTTTGTCAGGCCCTGGCTTTAAAGTTTGCGGCAGGAATCGGAACAAGCAATCAGGCGCCTTCTGTTGAGCATGCTGTTGCTCCGTGGATCTTTGGTCCGTTCCAAATCCTATTGCTCTATCTCCCACCGTGGTTAGGCGCTCTTCTGTTCCCTTTGATCGTCATCGCAGGACTCGCTGGACTACCCTGGATTGCTGATTATTGGGGTGTGAAGTCAGGTCAGAGGATTTTTATGATCCTCGGCGGCACGGTTATTCTCCTGCTGATCTGGTTTATGATGAAAGAATTTTGGTGGATATAAAATGAAGAAAACATTCCTGCTGGCCAGCCTTTTTCTGATCCTGATGGTTATTCTAACCCTGAAGCAGGGGAGGACTCCCGAATGGAGCGATTATCAAAAAGAATATTTTAACGAGCAAATTTCGGAGCTGCAAGTTCAACTTGGAGCTATTGATGATGAAAACAAGAAAAAGCAGGTTGAGCTACAAATAGCAAGTTATCAAAATCGCAAGCCGGAGATTATTGATCTTATTCTGCCAAATGGTAAGGTTGAACGCTGTAAAACTTGCCATATTGGTATTGAAGAAATATCAAACTCCCATCCGAGCAATACGTTTGGGTGTGCGGTTTGCCATGGTGGAAATCCTCTGTCGCTTGACGAAACGACTGCTCACGCTCAAATGTATGGCGGCAGTCATCCGGGCTCATTAAATGCAGCTTCTTTAAGTTGTGGAGGGACAGGGGGAAATGGAATATCTTGTCATGCTAATAACCAAGAACAAGCAAAAAATGAAGTTGATTTAGTTAAAACTTCAATTATGTCTACTAAAGCAGGAGAGCTAAGTGTCGTCCGTATGATGTTTGGCCTAGACAAAACTAAAGATGTTCCCGGACTCGCGAAGGGCCAAGTGGCCTCACTTTATCCTCATCCTCTCCAGGGGCAACCCAGCGAAAGAGGGTTTAAAGAGGACTGTCTAAGTCAATGTCATCAAAGCGAGGGAGATCTGCCTGTACAACACCAAGGTCTAACTTCATCTAATGCTCAACAAGGAATTGCTCAAGCCAAGAGCAACGGGCAGAACGGAGATAATGACAAAGTACAAGGTAATGGGTGTGAAGCATGTCACGTCTTGACCAACCCTACTCATACATATATCGGGGATGATACGACCATTAAAACAAATGATATTGGACACGGAATGGTCCATCGTTTAACGACACAAATTCCATACACTCAGTGTAATCAATGTCATAACCAAGGGAACCATGATGCCCTCAAAATGAGCTTTTCCGTTCGCTCTGATATGGCTAAGGTTGTGAGAGACTGGAAAGCAGGAGATACGACTTGGGCGGATCGCTTGAGCGATTACTATTTGCCGGGTGAGATTTTCGCAAGATGTGAAGTAAGTCTTGACTGCATTGATTGTCATACAAGACAGGATGTCATGGGAGATGACAAGCTGTATACATCTCAATATGATGCTGTTCATCTGCAATGTCTTGATTGTCACGGTACAAAAGAAAGACTTCCCTTAACTAAGAAAATTGAGAATCTGAATGATCTGGCCTTTGAAGAGCAAATAACGAATTCTCAATTTCCAGCATTGCAGATTGGGGATGAAATCTTAAGGACTGTTAAAGGCGAAGAATTGCCTTTCTTGCGACATAAAGGGGATAATTGGATTCAAAGTAGTCGTATTACAGGGAAAATATTTAATGTGCCCTTAGTTTATGGTAGTAAATGTGAGCAAACCCTCGATGAGCAAGGAGCAGATTCGTGCCATAAATGTCATGCCCAAAGTGCCCAGCATCCGTGAACTCTTGCAAAGTAGTTTTGTCCACAGTAATTGTCACACTAACACATTTTATTGTTTGAGTTAAAGAGCGGGATGAGGGTGGGGAGAACAACACCAGTTCAGGACCCGTATGCTACAGACCGAAAATTTGTGAAACAAAGGTTTGATGAAATCCTAGAGACAATAAACAGCAGGAATTCGCTACTTGAAGAGTTTGACGAAGAAATATTTAATGCGTTGGTTGAGAAGATTGGAATTCTCACACCAACGCATTTTTGACATTCACTATACTTAGAGACGTATTTAGTATATAATAAGAAATGGACACAATAATCCAATATTAACCATGTTCTCAATAACATTATATCATAAAGGCTATAGGAATGTCAAATTATTTTTTCAAGATTCTTTAGTTTAGGAGGGTGATCCAATGGACAGTTACCAAGAAAATCATCAAGAGGAGATCGAGTATCTTAGGAAGACATTGGCTTTTATCAACGAAGAAGTGGAAAAGGAAGCGAAGAAGTTAGAAGAGAAAAAGAGTGATTTAATTGCCGCAAGAAAGGATATGTATGAAAATACCGTTCATGTTTCGAGTGACTTTGAGAGTCTTATCGATATAAACCTGCATCTTATGCAAGTTAATAATCATATCTCAAGTTACAATCCCCAGCGTATTAAGAACCTTAAGAAATTGATAAACTCACCTTACTTTGGTCGGTTTGACTTTATAGAAAAGGGTTTTAGTGAAAAAGAAAAGATATACATTGGCCTTTACAATTTAATGGATAGGAATACTGGTCAAGTCTACGTTTATGACTGGCGCGCACCAATTTCAAGTATATTTTATAGGTACGAACTAGGTGAAGTAATGTTTGACACTCCGGCAGGGATTAGTCGGGGGGATGTTTCCTTGAAAAGGCAATATAAAATTCGAAATTCAAAGCTGAAATACTTTTTCGATTGCAGTGTCAGGATTACCGATGAAATACTGCAGGAAGTACTAAGTCATAATACCTCTGCCAAAATGAAAAATATTATCGAAACGATACAAAAGGAACAAGACGTAATTATTAGGGATAGGGATCATGATCTGTTAATCGTCCAAGGTGTAGCGGGTAGTGGCAAAACATCGATTGCTCTGCATAGAATTGCCTACCTCCTTTATGAAGGTCTTAATTCCAATCTACGGTCCAAGGATGTCATCATAATATCTCCTAACTCTGTTTTTAGTCATTATATTTCGAGTGTCCTCCCTGAGCTGGGGGAAGAAAACGTAAGGCAAAGCATCTTTGACGATCTAGTCTTAGAGGCTTTTCAAGGTCGATTTGGGGAAGAAACACGGGATATGCAGCTTGAATCATTGATACATTCCCGAGCGAAGACTGGTGATGACCGAAGGCAGCAAAGTATCGATTTTAAAGGTTCGAGGGTATTTAAGCAAATTCTTGATAGACTATTATGGTATTACGCGCATCGGCTTATTTTCTTTGAGGATGTCTATTATAACGGAACAATTCTAGCGACGAGGCAACAGCTAAAGAACCGTTTTCTACACAATGAAATTGGTACTCCGATTGCAAAACAACTTAAAATGATCGAAAGAATCCTTATGAAAAAGGTTCACCCATTACAGAAAAAGAGACTTAAGCGTTTGGAAAAGATTGTGGAGAAAAGTGAAGGGCATGAGTTTGAAATTAAGTCATTCAGCCGATTATTAGCCATTAAACAAGCCGTAGCTTTTCGGGAGCGAATTCAAAATTTCACGAACGTTGATTATGGACACTTATACACACTGCTTTTCAAGAACCGTGGGCTTTTGCTCAAGTTGTCGCAAGGTCTCGCACTTCCAGAGACTATTCAAGAAATTATTTCGACAACTCTTCAAAATCTGCGAGAGGGGAAAGTGCACTATGAAGACTACGCTCCCCTTCTTTATCTGAAGTTAAAAGTCGAAGGGAATGATGTGGTTTCTGGGATCAAACATGTGGTCATTGATGAAGCCCAGGATTATAGTCCTCTGCAATACGAGGTTTTTAAGATTTTGTACAAAAATGCAACTTATACTGTCCTAGGAGACATTCATCAGACGATTGAAAAACCAATAGACTGTTCACTATATAACGATATTTCTGAGATACTCAATAAAGGTAAGACGATAAAGCTGTTTTTAAATAAAGGGTATAGGTCAACATGTGAAATCAACACCTTCGCACAGAATCTACTAGGTGAAGGTACTCAAGACGATTATTGTTCTATTGAACGGTATGGTGAGGAACCCCGGGTTATCTATCAAGAAACAATAGAGGCGATCGATCAGTCAATCACAGAAGATATAGCGAATTATACAGAGCAAGGGTATGAATCCGTTGCCGTCCTATGTAAAACTCAAGAGGATGCAGAAAAGGTGTTTAGTCGCTTGAAAAAATCGGTGCAACTAACACTTATTAAACCTCAAGGAGGAGAAGTTATAAAAGGTGCCTTAGTCATTCCGACTTATATGGCAAAGGGATTAGAATTTGATGTTGTGATCATATACGATGTTAATAAGGAAAACTATGCGAGTGATTTTGATAGACAACTACTGTACATTGCCTGTACTCGAGCACTCCATCGACTGGTTATTTATTACAAAGGAGATAAAAGTCCTTTGATTTAATGATCAAAACATTAGAAATCCGGCAAGAAAGGTTCATTTTATTAGTTAGATAATCTAATAGTTCGATAATCCAAAAATGTAAACGTTAGAGTGAACTCATATTTAAACAAGTGCAGGACTAGTAGGTAAACCCGTTTTGAACTTTTCAGCATGGATCATGTAAGGCTAACTTGACATGGATATTAAAATAATGATATAAATATTCTGTAAGGTCAACATTACAGGAGTAAGGTGATAAATAATGAAAAATAGATTAAAGGAACTTCGTGAATCGTTTGGGTTAACTCAAGAACGTTTAGGTGAACTTGTTGGGGTATCGAGACAGGCGATTAACGCTATTGAAACGGAAAAATTCGAACCGTCTATATGGCTTGCTTATGATATTTGCAAAATATTTAATAGCTCCATAGAGGAGGTTTTTCTTTTTGAAGAAAGTGAAAGAAAATCGAGGGCACAGCAAAGCAAAGGAGTAGGATAAATGGCACTGAGACAAATAAGATTTTTTGATGATGATATATTAAGAAAGAAGTGCAAGTTTGTTGACTTAATTGATGATAAAATAAGACAAATATTAAATGATATGGCAGATACAATGTATAAAGAACACGGCGGAGGTTTAGCAGCCCCGCAAATAGGTATATTGAAGAGATTGGTTGTTGTAGATATGGGACAAGGGCTTATTAAATTAGTTAATCCAACGATAATTCAGCAGGAAGGAACACAAGAAGTTGTAGAGGGATGTTTAAGCATTCCTAATATATTAGGAAAATTAAAAAGACCTCAAAAGGTAATGGTTCAAGCTTTAAATGAAAATGGCGAGCAAATTATTTTGACTGGCCAAGGAGATTTGGCAAAGTGTTATTGTCATGAAATAGACCATTTAGAAGGTATTCTTTTTACTGATTTAGTTACTGAATATATAAGATAGCAGATCTTATGCAGCTTACACGAATACAAGGAGAGTTATTATGATCTCGAGATTTAATAAAACGACTCTGAAATGGACTATTGCAGTTCTAGCCTTGATACTTGTTGTAGGATGCTCTAGTCAGAATCAAAAGGACCCTACAACTAACAGTCAGCAAACGACTAATGATAACCTATCTACCGCTCCTTCTTCATCATCAACTGACTTAAACTCAATCATATACAAAAATGCCCAATACGGTTTTAACTTTACTCTGCCAAAGAGTTGGAAAGGCTATTCGATCATGAGTACCAAATGGGAGGGCTTAACCCAAGAGGGTAAACAGACTGGAGAAACAATGCTGGAAACAGGTCCGATGATTTCTATCAGGCACCCTCAATGGACTCCCGAAACCCCGCGACAGGATATCCCCATCCTGATATTTACTCTTAACCAATGGAACTCACTTCAGCAGGGAGTATTCCATATAGGGGCAGCCCCTATAGGACCAAGTGAACTGGGTGGTAATAATAGTTACGTTTTTGCACTGCCTGCACGTTACAACTTTGCCTACTTGCCAGGGTATAAAGAAGTAGAAACGATTTTAGGAAGTAATCCTCTTCAGACTACTCAAATAACGCAACTACATCCTGATGCTACGGAATCGTTGTTATTTAATATGATGGTCTTAGGTGAACAAGGTAAAGTAATTTACAGCGATTTTTCAGCGAAAACAACTACAATTGAAGAGGTCGAAAAGCAATGGGGAAAAGCTGATAAAACAGATTATGTTGCAACCGCTAATGGTTGCTATGCTACCTATACGAGCCATAATCTTGTGTTTGGCCTAAATAAGGGAGAGCAAATATTTGAAATTCGTTCTTATGATAGTCGATTAAAGGGCATAACCCTTGTCGCAACAAAAAAAATTTTAGGGACTCCAGCATATGATGTGAAGAATAACGGTCAAGAAATCATTGGATATACGGCAGGGACTGAGTTCAAAGTTGAAATGGTCTTCCCTCAACCGACAACGGATAATCCTGACCCAGTGATTGATCATTATAATGTTCTTTATCCACAAGGGACTGTTAACAGGATGGCAGACGATCCAGGGAGACAATGGTAATACCGCCCGAGCCATAATAATTGAAAAAACGGAGAAGTAGGGTTAAGCTGTAGAATAGTGGACGCCTTCTGGAGTCAAATCTAAAGGTTCGACGTGTAAAAAGGGAAGCTAATTCATATAATCGTGAATTAGCTTCCCTTTTAGTATCAAGTCAGAGAAAGTATAACTTTATATTTCTACTTTCAGGAAGGCCCTTCTCGCGATCACGGCAAGCGCATAAGCGCAATTAGGCGGCCGCCTTCGCCAAGGCTAACAAGAAGGCTAATACGTGCGAAGACAGTGTCTGCAAGAAGGGTTAATACGTGCGAAGACAGTGTCTTCGTGCGGGCACCAGCCAAGTTTTCTATACATTCAGGCTATAATATTCGTTTGGCGCCAAGGAAGACGGACTGCCAATAAGATCCCAACGTATAAATGGTTACGCCTTTAGAGCTAGAAGCGTTAATAAATTGTCCATTACCGACAAAGATTCCCACGTGATCAACGACCCCGTTTTTTGCTAGAGAAAAGAAGACTAGATCTCCTGCCTTTAAATTGCTAAAGGAGACGGAAGTACCAATATTATATTGATCACGCGAAACTCTGGGAAGATTTATCCCATGTTTAGCAAAAACATACTGAACAAAACCTGAACAATCAAATCCTGAGGGTGTCGTTCCACCATACACATATTTAACCCCAATATATTGCTTAGAAGTAGCGATAACTGCACTTGCTTTAGAAGTCTCAGTAGTTGTTTTGGTAGATAAAGAAGGTGCGGTTAGCGAACTTGATGACTTTGCAGGTTGTGTTTTCGCCTGTTTTGTTGTAGTTGAAGGAGTATTTGTTTTAGCTGGAGTTGACTTAGTAGGGGAAGGCGTACTTGTTTTAGTAGTAACTATAGTTTTAGGTGTTGGAATACTTTTTGCTACTTCTGGGGGAGCAGATTTTGGTGTTGGTGTGGGTATTGGTTGAGGGTATAAATCCCCCATTGCGTTTTTTATTGTTTTTGGATATAAATCACCCGATACTTTCTCAGGTGCTGCTGTGATAATCATCACAAATAAGAATATAGAAATGACGGGAAAATAGAGAAGAAACCATTTCGAGTTTTTCATATTCTTCATCCTTTCAATACTTTTTGAAGGAGAAAGGGGTTTGAATAGGCCTCTAAAATGACAACGGCATTACGATAGCGAAGTTGTCTTTAGTATAGAGGATATTTGAAGGCTTGTCTTTGGTAAGTTATTCTGAATATGGAAAACGAAACAAGTCCCCAGCTCAAATCGTCAAGGCCTGCAAAATATCTATTAAATAACTTCAGGCGTTTTGGTAAACAATTATTAATGAAGCTAAGAATAGTTCGACAAGTTATATCATTTTTATTTAGGCGATTTTCCATTTACAGGTGTATAATAAAAAGACAAAGGGGGAGATGGCATGAAAGACCTAATAAATAAAGGATTGGCCTTCGGTTTAGGACTTGCAGTCGTTAGTAAAGAACAGATTGAGAAATTTGTTGACGAAATGGTTAAGAAAGGCGAAGTTTCCTCTGCAGAATCGAAAGACTTGATGCGAGAGTTGTTTGAAAAAGGGGAAGCGGAGAAGAAAGAAATGAATGCACGTATTCACGAACAATTAGAAAAGTTTTTGAAGGACTTGAATATCCCGACTAAAGCTGACCTAGAGCGTCTGGAAAAACGGATTCAAGAATTGGAAAATAAACAATAGATCAAAGGGCCTGAACATAGTTCAGGCCCTCTATCAGTAAACCTTGATGATGGGCGATACTCGAACATCGATGTATGAAGGGGACATTTCTATGATTGGGAAAAGGATACGCCATATTAAACGCTATCGGGATGTGGCTAAAGTTCTGGCACGCCATGGGTTCGGTTTCTTTGTGGAGGAAATGGGGCTTTTACATATGCTTTCTCTGCCTAAGCGACTCTTCACGGATATGGAAGAGAGCGATCCTATGTCAGTCGGAGAACGGATTCGCCAGGTGATCGAGGAGTTAGGTCCGACTTATGTCAAAATCGGGCAGATTGCTAGTACTCGTGCCGACATCATTCCGGAAGATATCCTCCACGAATTGGAAAAATTACAAGACAATGTTCCCCCTTTTTCTTTCGAGGAAGTCGCCAGAATCATTGAAGAGGAACTGGGCTCTCCTATAGGGGATATTTTTTCTGTGTTTGAGGAGAAGGTTATAGCGGCAGCTTCCATTGGTCAAGTTCATCGTGCACAACTACGGACGGGAGAGATAGTTGCGGTGAAAGTGCAGCGCCCTCAAATTAAGGCTATGATTGAAACTGATTTAGAAATTCTTCTGGACTTAGCCACGTTGGCAGAACACCGAATGGAACGGATGGAACGTCTGCAATTACGAGAGGTTGTTGAGGAGTTTGCCAAGTCACTGCGTAATGAGTTAGATTATTCTATTGAAGCTAGAAATGCTGAGAAAATTGCTAAGCAGTTTAAGAATGATCCAAAGATTAACATACCATCAATTTATTGGGATTTCTCTACCCGTATCGTTCTCACAATGGAGTTTGTTGATGGTCAGAAACTTAATCAGTTTGAGGAAATTGAAAAAATGGGTTATGACCGAAAAGCCATTGCGGAACAGCTTGTTCAGGCGCTCTTTCATCAGATGTTAATTGAAGGCTTTTTTCATGCTGACCCTCATCCGGGAAATATCTTTCTTTTAAGCGGCGGGGTGATTTCTTTTATCGACTTTGGCATGGTCGGAAGGCTTACCGCGGATATGAAAAATAATTTTTCTTCATTGGTTATCGCCATGATGCGTCAAAGTACGGAAAGTATGATTAAAGCAATCCTACGAATAGGGATAGTTCCCGATGAGGTTAATCTACCGCTCTTAACCAACGATGTTGACGAATTAAGGGAAAAGTATATGGATGTTCCCATGAGTCGTATTAGCCTTGGCGTGGCAGTTAGTGACCTTTTTGTGGTTGCCTTTAAACATCAAATACGCATTCCTGCAGACTTTACCATGGTAGCAAAGTCCTTACTGATTCTTGAGGGGATCGTAGAAAAACTTGATCCGAAGCTTAGTATTATGGATATGGCCGAACCATTTGGTCGCCGACTCCTCAAGGAACGCTACCGTCCAAGTACGATTGCAGACAGGGTTTGGCATAACATCTCAGATTATGGGGATCTTTTAGTGGATCTTCCCAAACAAATGAAGGATTTAATGCGTGACTTATTGCGGGGGCGAATTCATTTAGAGGTCAGTGTTCCGGAACTTGATATTTTTCTGAGAAAATTGGATCGAATCACGAATCAACTTTCCTTCAGTATCGTCTTGCTTTCGTTTAGTATCGTTATGGCGGGGATCATAATTGCTTCGGCTTTAGGCCACCAACCTATCTTACTTTGGCACATCCCGGTCATTGAAGTCGGTTTTACAGTGGCTACTCTCATGCTGCTTTGGTTGTTGATCTCTATTTTTAAATCCGGGAAGTTTTAGTTCATCACCCTTGGGGTAAGCTAATCCTGAGGTGAACAAAATGTCGTTTGAATTCATCCCCACTCGTGTATTTTACGAGTCAGGCGTTCTTGATTATCCCTTGGGGAAAACTTTAGTGGAACGTTTCCAGCGTATGGGGGTGACGGTGACTCCCACTGCCTCTCATAATCGGATTACAGGAATTCCAGGAAATACTCCGGCCGCAGCGTATCGGGAAGCTAAGCGAACATTGGTAATCGGGGTACGGCGCAGTGAGACGTTTCAATCATGTAAACCATCTGCTCATTATCAGTTACCCCTAGTCACGAGTTGTCCGGGGATGTGTGAATATTGTTATTTGGCTACTACCTTGGGGAAAAAACCTTATGTGCGTGTTTATGTCAATTTAGAAGAGATCTTGGGCATAGCTTCAAACCTTATTCAGGAACGACTTCCCGAGATTACTCAGTTTGAAGGAGCCGCAACCTCAGATCCAGTTCCGGTGGAGCGGTATACCGGGGTCTTGAAACAGGCCATTGAATTTTTCGGATGTGAGTCCAATGGTCGTTTCCGTTTTGTTACGAAGTATACGGACGTTGATAGTTTGCTTGAGGCTAAACATGAAGGGCATACGCGTTTTCGCTTCAGTTTGAATTGTGAAGAGGTAGTGAACAAATTTGAACATGGGACTCCTTCCCCGGAGGAACGGATTATCGCCTCAGGTAAAGTGTTAAGTGCTGAGTATCCCTTAGGCTTTATTATTGCTCCCATTTTCCGGTTTGAAGGGTGGCAAGAAGCGTATCGACGGCTAATGGAGCGCTCAGCGGAAGAATTGGCAAAAAGGGCTCCATACGGATGGTCTTCAGAGCAATTAACACTCGAATTTATCTCCCATCGCTTTACTTCGAAGGCTAAAGCGAATATATTAGGGGTTTTTCCGAACTCCTCTTTATCTATGGAAGAGGAAGGGCGAAAGTTCAAATACGGGCAGTTTGGCTATGGAAAATATATCTACCAACCGGAAGAAATGAAGGAAATGAAGGAGTTTTTCTCTGAGCAAGCCAAGTGTTATTTTCCCTTAGCACGCGTAGAGTATTTTGTTTAGTCTTCAATGATTCTCTTGATATTTCCCAGTTTGCACCCTGAAAAATGTGATTCTCTACGTTTAATTCGCAGAGATTTTTATTAGGAGTACTCCTTTTTACCTCTTGGTCTGATTACACGGACACTTTTTTGAGGTTTTGGGAGGTACTCCTCTTTTGTCTTTAGGACAACAAGTTAAAGTAGACGATAAAAGGAGGGTGTATCTTTTAACATTAAAATTTTCGATTGTCGCAAGGAGGTAAAAAAAATAATATATAGAATGTCTAGATTAATGTGAAAATTAAGTCAAGTTATTAGACTCGGATAAAAAAGATTCCATATTGTGAGATATAACCTGGACGCTAGTGGAAGAATTCAAAACGAGGTGATGATGATGTGCTAGAACAAAATGTGCTAAATTCCGATGAACTCAAACAACGGGCCCATACCCTTGCTCTTGAAAATATCACAGTTTATCACAGGCGAGGAGCTACTCCGTTTCGTAAATTACGAAAGATCGTTGAGCAACTCGAAGCCTATAGTCATGAATTTGAAGTTGACGAAAGCATGGGATATCCTATATTCCCCGCGATGGGATGGCTAATGGATCACGTCGACTTGTTTAAAGAACAGAACTTTAATGTTGAGAAAAATCTTTCACCATCTTACTATCGACGATTACCCAAATGGGATGCCAAATCTTCGCAAACTCGTATTTCAGTCATTTTACAAATATTTTTACAAAATATGGGTGGTAAAGCAAGCTTGCCTATGCTTTCTCAATACATAAAAGCTTTTCAAGATATTTCTACCCTAACGATGGGCGAACTTTGGTCGATTCCGTTATTTTTACGAATAAGTTTGATTGAAGAACTTGGCGATCTTTTTGAAGTGGTTTATGAACGTCATAAGACCCGCAAGCAGGCAGAAGAGTTGTTCCAAAAGTGGGTGCCTCATCTCGCTGATCCGGAGAAACTCAGCTCTGAGATAGATCGAACAACCAGTGACCTGAGCGTTCTCCCCACAGTTTTTGTCGTTTATATGATAGGAAGGCTCCGAGATTATGGTGCAGAGGGTATTCCTATTCGACAATGGATCGAACGCAAAATCGGTTTGCAAACAGAAGGTATCGAGAAATTAATGGGTCACGAACACCAGCTTCAAGCAAATTACCGGGTTACTGCAGGAAATCTCATCAGCAGCTTGCGCAATGTATCCCGTTGGAACTGGGAGGAACAATTTGAACATTTAAGTGCGGTTGAACGAATTTTAGAGAATGATCCTAGCAGGATTTATCTCTTAATGGATTTTGCTAGTCGGGATCAGTTGAGACATGCAGTTGAACATATAGCTAAGACTCTGAAGGTGCAAGAATGTTTAGTCGCCCAAACGGCTGTTTCTTTAGCAGATGAATTTTCAACAATGTTCCCTAGTGAGAAAGTTCCTCAAAAACATGTGGGTTATTATCTTGTCGATCAAGGAAAGGATGCACTCTGTGCAGCATTACGTGCGGATCGTAAAGTTTGGTATCATCCGTTGCTGCGGTTAAAGCGACATCCGACCTTTACGTTCCTAAGTTCTGTTATGAGCTTGGCAATGCTCACCTTAGTCATCTTCTGGAAAGTCGTCGGAGGGTTCTGGGATCTAAATATCTGGGTGGGTGTGGCTTTAAGTTTGGTCTTATTAGTCCCTGCGAGTGAGTGGAGCTTAAGTATCGTTAATTCTCTCATTCAACGTTGCTTTCCACCTAAAACTTTGCTGAAGCTAGAGTTCAAAGAGGGAGTAACTCCTGATTCGGCAACTATGGTGGTCATCCCTACCTTCTTGTCGAGTGAAAATGACGTTCAAAAGTTGTTACACCATATTGAGGTTCATCATTTAGCCAATCAGGATCCGCACGTCCATTTCGCGATTTTAGGGGATTTCTGTGACGCTAGTGAGGAAACATTACCCCAAGATGGTCAAATACTACAGATTGCGCGCCAGGAGTTAGAAGACCTAAATCATAAATATCCCTGCAAGGAGGGTTCAACCTTTTATCTCTTGGTGCGCAAACGCCGTTGGAATCCTAAAGAAGGGGTCTGGATGGGGTGGGAGCGTAAACGAGGTAAGTTGACTGAATTCAATGCGCTGTTGTTGGGGGATCAAACAACTAGTTTTACAGATATACTGGGAGATACCGATATTTTTTCGAAAATAAGGTATGTCATCACGCTGGATTCAGATACAGAGTTACCTAAGGATGCTGCCAAACGTTTGATCGGAACAATGGCCCACCCTCTGAATATCCCTTTGCTTAATGAGGAGCAAACCCGAGTTGTTCGTGGATATGGCTTGTTGCAACCCA
This sequence comes from Desulfosporosinus cupriresistens, assembly GCF_001707885.1. Classification (GTDB taxonomy): domain Bacteria; phylum Bacillota; class Desulfitobacteriia; order Desulfitobacteriales; family Desulfitobacteriaceae; genus Desulfosporosinus. The sequence continues at coordinate 15,475 of NZ_MASS01000036.1, forward strand.
GAATTTTGGTCAAGCATGAGAGCCTGTATCGTTCGCGACTAGCGAATTGGTTTGCAGGAGCGACGGGGATAGACCCATATGCGTTTGCAATTTCCGACCCATATCAGGATTTATTCGGGCATGGAATTTTTACGGGGAAAGGTATTTATGACTTAACGGTTTTTGACAAAATTCTCAGCCATCGTTTTCCAGACAATACCGTTTTGAGCCATGATTTGTTAGAGGGCGGGTTTTTACGAGCAGGTCTAGTCACAGATATCGAGCTAATGGATGATTTTCCTTCTAATTATTATTCCTTTCTTCAGCGCATGCATCGCTGGGTACGTGGCGATTGGCAACTCTTGCGTTGGTTTTCTCCGCTGGTAAGGAACCGAAGAGGGACGCGGCTTTGGGTTGATCTCCCGATCATCACCCGCTGGCAAATGATAGACAATTTACGACGTAGCTTACTGGATCCAGTCTTATTAGGTTTAACGATCTTTAGTAGTTTAGGATTGCCGGGCTGGAAGATGGGCTGGTTAGGTATTGTCATTTCAACTATTTCAATTCCGTTTTTCATTTATTCCCTGAATAGTTTTAAACACAGGTTAATGTGGCGGTGGAGATGGCGAAACCTTCTAGGTATTCTGGGACAAATTGCGGTCAAAGTTGTAATGCTACCGTTCAAGAGCGCAATTTTGCTGGATGCCATTCTTCGGACACTCTATCGCTTGCTGTTCTCCAAAAAGCATTTGTTAGAGTGGGTTACGGCAGCCGATGTCGAACGACAAAGCCCAAAAACAGTCGTCGTTTTCATTTGTCGCTTAAGTAAAGGGTATTTTTTTGTTGTACTCTTATTACTTGGAACATTAGTTTCCGATCGAGATATGGCTGAATTAGCTCTCGTAATCGGTCTATTATGGATGTTTGGCCCCTTTCTAGCGTATTGGCTAAGTAAACCGCAACTAGATAACAAGACGGAAATGATTGCGGACGAGCGGAGCTACGTACGTGCCTTGGCTTATGATACCTGGCGCTTCTTTGAACTTGTTGTGCAGGAAGCGGACAATTGGCTTCCTCCGGACAATCTGCAGGTCGATCCACCACGGGGTATCGCTCATCGGACCTCTCCTACTAATATAGGGTTGCTCTTGGGATCGACATTGGTGGCTCGCGATTTGGGCTATTTAACGACGACCGAACTAATGGATCGACTAGAACATACCCTCGATTCCCTCGAAACGATGCAGCGTTGGCAGGGACACTTTTATAACTGGTATGATACCTGCACACGAGAACCACTTTTGCCTCTCTATGTATCTACAGTAGATAGTGGCAATATGATGGCTTATCTGCTCACAGTAAAACAAGGAGTTAAGGAATGGGGAAATAACCCGCTTGTCGATCAAGCTACGATTCTAGGAATGTTAGATCGAATTACCAAGGAGGAACAACAGGATAGCAACAAGGTATGTGTGGATTTAATGCCTGACACAGACGGTATTCCGTTGACCTCTTGTATGAACAGTAACACAGAAGGTGCGGAATTAAGGGCCTGGAAACTACAACTTGAAGCTGCTGGGCAGGAAAAGACGATAAGCTTGGTGAGGTGGTATCGGCTACTTTTAGAGGCGAACGTTGAGCAGTTTCCGCTCCTAATACAGCAAAGAGTGAACCTGGCACTCAAGGAACTGAAGGAATTAATCCCGAGCTTAGAGCTTTTGGAACAGATGGGTAAGCAGGATTTCAGTGCCCAGGAGCGATTGACAAGATTAGGGTCGCTTTGGGAGAACGTGCAAACTATACCGGAGATCATTGAGATTAGTAGAGAAAGCTTGAAGATTAGTGAGGAAATGACTGGGGAGGTTGCCTTGCAGTGGAGGGAAGCTCTTGAAAAAGGCCTTTTGAATCTTGCTAAATGTTTAACAAGGTTTGAAACTCTACAAACTCGCCTAGAAATAATGGCCAAAGAACCAGATTTCCGACCACTGTATAATGAAAAGATCCGGTTAATGGCCATCGGATATAATGTTTCCAGTCAACAGCGGGACAATTCATACTATGATTTGATGGCTTCTGAAGCTAGGCAGGCAAGCTTTATTGGGATCGCACTGGGTCAGCTTCCGACAGAACACTGGTTTGCTTTAGGACGTACCTTAACTAGGGTAGGAGGGGATACCGCCTTGCTATCCTGGACTGGGACGATGTTTGAGTATGTTATGCCCTTACTCTTAATGAATTGCTATAAGGATACTCTTTGGGATGAAACATACAAAGCGATCGTCAATAAACAAATTTCCTATGCGACAAACCTAGGATTGCCTTGGGGAATTTCTGAATCTGGTTTTTATGCGTTTGATTTTCAGATGAATTATCAATATCAGGCTTTTGGGGTGCCGTTTTTAGCACTCAAACGTGGGTTAGGGTTTGATCGGGTTATCGCTCCGTATGCCACAGTCTTAGCCTCTTTGATCGATTTCAAAGCAGCCTTTAAAAATTTGAACGTCCTCGAAAAGTTAGGGGCTAGAGGAGAGTATGGTTTTTATGAAGCCCTAGATTTCACCAAGGAGCGCTTACCTGAAATTGAGAAAAGCGTCTCAATTAAAAGCTTCATGGCTCATCATCAGGGTATGAGTTTAGTGGCTTTGAGTCATTTGCTGTTGGATCGCCCATTGAGTAGCCGGTTTCATGCAGACCCAAGAATTCAGGCCATAGAACTGCTCTTGCAGGAACGGATCTCGCAAAAACCCGTGGTTCTAAAACGTTGGAAGTGGACAATACCAAGATCCTCTCAGGCTAAGGATGAGCTTGAGTTTGAACGATGCTTTTATAGCGCGGATACGCCAATGCCTGAAGCTAGAATTCTCTCAAATGGTCGCTATGTTGTTATGTTGACAAGTAGCGGAAGCGGGTTTAGTCGCTTTGGAGACCTAGCCGTATCTCGTTGGCGAGAGAATCCGGCTAAGGATCCGTGGGGAAGTTTCTTCTATATTAATGATCTTACAGAACGTAAGATTTGGTCGGCAACCTACCAACCTTGCCATGATCGGTCAGCCAGTGATGAGATGAGCTTCTCGTTAGAGAAGGTGACGTATACTAGAACGAACGGTAATATTCATACCCTCACAGAAATTTCAGTTTCGCCAGAATGGGATGCTGAAATTCGACGTATTACCTTTACAAATCAAGGGACGGAAGCTCATGTTTTGGAGGTAACGAGTTATTCTGAAGTCGTTTTGACGCCGCAGGCTGCGGATGATGCTCACCCTGCGTTTAATAAACTTTTTGTACACACAGAGTATTCCAAACAATCAGAAGCCCTGTTGGCCCATCGGAGGGGACGAACTCCTGAAGAACACTTTCCCTGGTTGGCTCACTCGGTGAGTGTTGAAGGGAAGACTGTGGGAGTTTTAGAGTATGAGACAGATCGGGCACGCTTTCTAGGGCGGGGGCAATTCTATGATCGTCCGAAGGCAGTGGTGGAGAACCAACGGCTCTCGGGAACGCTTGGTTCTGTACTTGACCCAATTCTTGCGCTGAGAAGGCGGGTAGAAGTTCCACCAGGTAAAAAAGTTCGGCTAACCTTTATAACAGGAGTTGCCGAGACTAGAGAAAAGGTGCTAACGATGGTTCAACATCTTTCCTCCCCTCATCAAGTAGAGCATACGTTAGAATTAGCTTGGACCAGGAGTAGAATTGAACTGAGGTATCTCAACTTGACCACTCGGCAAGCGGACATCTATCAGTGGATGCTCTCCCAGATTTTCTATTTCAATCCCTTGAGGACATTACGGGCTCAAAGTATCATGCAAAACAGGAAAGGACAATCAGCTTTATGGAACTATGGTATCTCAGGGGACATACCACTGGTACTTATCCACGTCTCAGAAGTGGAAAATCTTGATTTTGTAAGTTCTGTTCTTTTGGCCCATGAATATTGGCGTCTGCGAGGGGTTAAAGTTGACTTGCTGATTCTCAACGATTTTGAAGGAAGTTACGAACAGCCACTAACGGAGGCCCTGCGTCACCTAGTATTTGCTAGTTCAGATCGCGATTTTCTGGATCGTCCAGGGGGGGTCTTTATTCGCTCTTCCAATATCATGCCAGAAGAGGATAAAATCCTGTTTTCGACGGTAGCGCGCATTTCCTTGAAGGCGGATGGTGGAAACTTAGCCAAACAATTGACAGCCCCTAAAGTAGAGGGTAATCTACCAGCAGTCTTCGTTCCCAAAATGGGTTCTTGGACTCCAGAGAGGATTAATCCGCCCAACTATGCCAAGGATATGGCGTTCTTTAATGGGTTAGGGGGATTTGTAGCCGGGGGACATGAGTACGCTATCTATCTTAATGACAATAAGTTAACTCCATTTCCTTGGTCAAATATCTTAGCCAATTCGTCGTTTGGGACTCAGATTTCGGAGTCAGGCCTAGGGTATACGTGGGCAGAAAACAGTCGGGAGAATAAACTGACTCCTTGGAACAATGATCCCGTTATGGATCTCCCTGGTGAAGTATGTTACCTTCGTGACGAAGAGAGTGGTGAGTTTTGGTCGCTGACTTGTTTTCCAATCCATGAGGAGGACCCCTATACTGTCTATCATGGCTGGGGGTATAGCCGCTTCGAGCACACTAGTCACGGGATTTTTCAAGGGGGGTTAGTGTTTGTTCCCTTGAATGATTCACTCAAGGTTTGTCAGGTCACTTTGAGAAATCTTGGGCAAGAGGTTCGTCAAATTTCGCTGACGTACTATGTTGAGTGGGTTTTGGGTGTGCAAAGAGAAGTCAATGCGCCGTATATCATAACGGAGATTGATGAGGCCTCGGAAGCTTTGTTAGCTCGCAACACCTACCAGGAAGTGTTCCCGGACAGGAAGGCCTTCCTTTGGGTTCAAACGGTGGGGGAAAAACCTAACCGAACCTGGACTGGGGATCGCATAGAATTTTTAGGACGCCATGGATCCTTGAAAAACCCTGCAGCCCTTTCTAGAGTTGCGTTGTCGAATTCGAGTGGGATGATGTACAATTCCTGTGGGGCAATTCAAGTAACGTTAACGTTAGACCCTGGGGAAGAAAAACAGGTCCTGGTGCTTCTTGGGCAAGCCCACTCATCTGAAGAAGTGACAAGTCTCACGTCCAGCTATGCAGAACCGTTGACGGTTGGTAAGAAACTTCAAGAGGTCCAGGATTTCTGGGCACACCTAGCCAAGGGCGTAGAGGTGGCTACTCCGGATAAAAGTATGGATCTGATGCTCAATGGTTGGTTGTTATATCAAACCTTAAGTTGTCGGATGTGGGCCAGGTCCGCTTTTTATCAAGCGGGAGGAGCTTATGGGTTCAGAGACCAACTGCAAGATAGTTTAGCACTATTGCATGTTCTCCCAGAACTAACCAAAGAACAAATTTTGCGCCATGCTGCTCATCAATTTCAAGAAGGGGATGTCCAACACTGGTGGCATGAAGAGACAAAACGTGGGATTCGCACGAAGTTCTCCGATGATTTATTATGGTTACCTTATGGCGTGCTGCGTTATCTGGAACATACTCAGGACGAGGAAATTTTAGTTCAGGAAGTGTCTTTTCTAGAAGACCTCCCCTTGGGACCAAATGAAGATGAGCGTTATTCGGAAACTAAGATATCGACGGAACGAGCCTCTGTCTTTGAACATTGCCTTCGAGCAATCGAACGTTCTTTGCATTTTGGTTCCCATGGTCTGCCGTTAATGGGGACGGGCGACTGGAACGATGGGATGAATAGAGTCGGGCGTGAAGGGAAAGGGGAAAGTGTCTGGCTTGGTTGGTTCTTATATACGATCCTAGACGGGTTTGCTGAACTGTGTGAACGCAGGGAGGTCGGCGAGACCGCTTTGAGATATCGTCAAGTTGCTGAAGAGTTAGCTAGCAATCTCAATGAAAAGGCTTGGGACGGACAATGGTATCGCAGGGCTTATTTTGATAACGGACAACCGCTGGGTTCAACGGAAAATCAGGAATGCCAGATCGATGCTATTGCCCAAGCTTGGTCCGTGATTTCTGAGGCGGCGCCCAATGAAAAAGCAAAACTGGCCATGCTGGCGGTGGATCGAGAACTGGTAAACCGTGAGTATTCCTTGGTACGTCTCTTGACCCCTCCTTTTGAGAAGACGGATCCTAGTCCGGGCTATATCCAAGGTTATCCTCCAGGTGTGCGAGAAAATGGTGGACAATATACCCATGGTGTCATCTGGAGTATTATTGCTTGGGCTAAATTAGGAGAAGGGGATAAGGCGTGGGAACTCTTTCAGATGCTAAATCCCATTAATCATGCCCTGACGCCCAGTGAAGTCTTGCGTTATAAAGTGGAACCTTATGTCATCGCTGCTGATGTTTATTCGATTGACCCTAATATTGGCAGGGGAGGCTGGACGTGGTACACAGGAGCAGCGGGCTGGATGTATCAAGCGGGGGTAGAATGGATTTTAGGATTGCAGCGTCGGGGGGAACGTCTATATTTGAAACCATGTATTCCTAAGGCTTGGGGAGAGTATTCAGTGGCCTATCGTTTTAAGCAGACTACTTATCAGATCCAGGTTCAAAATCCTTTGCATAAGAACACCGGAGGAAGTAGGTTAGAACTCGATGGAGGGGCGTTAGAACTTTCGGAACTCTATATTAACTTAATAGATGACGACTTAGAACATGTTGTGAGGTTAGTTTTATAGACTAGTAATTGGATAATTACAAGCTCAATCCTTTAATTTTCGTCTTCAATTAAGAGAACATAAACGTCTACAGGCCCATGGACACCTATGGAGAGGTCCATTTCAATGTCTGATGTTCGGCTGGGACCAGTAATCAGCTCGATTGCAGCGGGAGGACTTCCTGAGGCTGAAATTGCCTCTAGAACCTCAGAAAGGTTGTCCTTTAGTTTAGAAGTCTCGATAAAGGTGAGATGGCGAGGAGGAAGCAGGCTTACTGCCCGTCCTCTTTGGGGATTGCTGTTCATCACAACTGTTCCGGAGAGAGCGATTCCCCAATCAGCACCGGTCACTCCCAGTTCTGCTTGAGCAGCGATTGCATAACGCTCACGAGTATCCAACGCAGACTGAGGATAACGGACAAGAGGCCAGTTTAAGGTTGTAAAGGCAGATTCGGCGATAGTAGGGAGCATGTCCCAAGCTACGATGGCTTGCTCGGTTGGGCGATCTAACGAGAGCTCTCCAAACCATTCTTTAAGGCACTGGACCGTTTCGTCTGTTGACTTAACAATAGCTCCTTTGCCCCCCAAGGCTTGCCAATTGTGTAAAAAAACCGTCGCTCGTTCCTCGGGACCCGACAATCGGTATTCGGGAACATGGATAGGCACTGGGTCGGGCGTTTGAGAGGGGGTAGTACGCCCTAATTTTGTCGCCAGTTGACTAATGAAATCGCTTGGAGTTGTCATGCTCTCACCTCATCTTATTGAATTGGGTCTGAATTGGAGGATTTTTCGCTGAGCTTCAGTTCTGACCACATTTGCATGAAGGACTTGGAGGCAACCATAGGAAGCGTACGGCTTTTAGTCCAGTTGGAGAGAGGGGGTGGACCGCCGACGATTCGTTCGTGCTTAACGAAAGGCCGCTGTAAATGAGCACCCATCCGAAGCGCTTGACGTAATCTTTTCTCGTGGGTAAACATGTAGCGGTATCCTTGAAAGATTCGCTTCTCAATTTGTGGAGTATGCCCACTGAGCGTTTTGCGCGCTCTGAGTTTTACTAAGAGGTCATGGAGAGGAATGCGAACCGGGCAGCCCTCGGTGCAAGCACCGCAAAGTGTGGAGAAGTATGGGAGGTGTCCCCATTTGTCCCAATCTTTTTCTAATAGCGGCGTGATCACTGATCCAATCGGGCCAGCATAAACGGAGCCATAGGCATGGCCACCAATTTGACGATAGACGGGGCATACGTTGAAGCATGCTCCGCAGCGAATACAGTTTAAGGCCCTGCGAAACGTTGTATCCCCCAGAATTTCCGAACGGTTATGGTCCAGGACCACGAGGTGGAATTCCTTAGGGCCATCTGAATCCGAGGCTTGCTTTGGGGGAGTGAGGATCGTTGTATAGCTAGAGAGCCGTTGCCCTGTTGCACTTCGACCTAGTAAATTAAGCAAAACGTCGAGTTCTCGAAATGAAGGGACTATGCGCTCCATGCCCATGAGGGTGATTTGAACGTGAGGGAGGGTACTAACCATCCGTCCGTTGCCTTCGTTAGTGACCATTACAATGCTTCCGGTATTCGCAACGGCAAAATTGCAGCCAGTAATCCCAATGTCTCCGTGAAGAAACTTTTCTCGCATTTCTTGGCGCACGAATTTGGTTAATGTAGGGGTATCGGAACTCAATGTGTGACCAGCAATGGGTTCAAATAAGTCGGCAACTTGCTGTCGAGTTTTATGCATTGCTGGTACGATGATGTGAGATGGAGGTTCGCCGGCCACTTGGATGATGTACTCACCGAGGTCGGTTTCGATCACACTAACTCCTTCACTTTCTAGAGCGGAGTTAAGATGGATTTCCTCAGAAACCATGGATTTGGATTTGATGACGTTTTTAGCGTCATGTTCGTGCACTATTTTACGTACAATGTCTACGGCTTCCACCGGTGTTTTAGCAAGGTGGACCTGTCCACCGTTTTTTTCAACTTGCTCAATCAGTTGTTTAAGATAAAAGTCAAGATTGGCGACGACTTGAGTTCGTATGGCTTCCCCGGCTAGGCGCCAGTCTTCCCAAGCTCCTAGATCTTGGGCAGCTTTGAATTTCCCAAGACGCAAACGGTCTGTCGCTCGACGAGTAGCTTTACGTAAAAAATCATCGGTCAGAGCTTTATCGACTCGTTTTTCCACAATTTCCTTGTACATGGTCATCCCTGCATTCCCTCCCCGAGTAACTGGATAATATGCATTGTTTTAATGGGTTTGTTGATTTTCTCGAGATAGCCAGAAATATTCATGAGGCAGCCCATATCCAGGCCAAGGAGTAAATCTGCACCGGATGCTAAGACGTGCTCAGCCTTTTCTGCGACCATAGCCTCGGAGATTTTGGGTATTTTCACAGAGAAAGTGCCACCAAAACCACAACAGAGTTGAGCTTCCGGTAAAGGAAGAAGTTCCAATCCTTTAACATGTTCTAGGAGCTTCAAGGGAGGTTCCACAATTTCTAGGAATCGTGTTGCGTGACAAGACGGATGATAGGTAGCTTTCGCAGAATACTTAGCGCCCAGATCGGGTTGCTTCAAGATATCAACAAGAAATTGGGTAAATTCATAGCTTTTGCCAATAAGATCTTTAGCTTTGGCGAGATAAACGGGGTCGCTTTCAAACAGAAAGGGGTAATAGTGATGGATCATCCCAATACATGAACCGCTGGGGCCGACTACGATTTCACTGTGTTCAAAGGAATCAATGAGCGTACGGGCAACCTCTCGAGCGTCAGAAATATAACCGGAATTAAAGGCTATTTGCCCACAACAAGCTTGTCCCTCGGGAACGTCTACAGTGTGCCCAAGGTATTTTAGTATTTTGGCCATTGTCAGGTCCACTTCAGGATAGAAGGCATTCGTGAGGCAGGTGGCAAAGAGGGAAACTTTCATAAACTACCGTCCCTTCGTGAAATTGTAACAATTTTCTTGGTTTAGTAAGAATAGTATTACCAGATAAAGTAGGTTTTGATGCGGATCGAGCAGGAGATCCTCTCACGGGTAAGTAAGAAAAATAGAAGCTATCGGCTCTGTAGAAGAGCCAATAGCTTCTATTTTTCTTACTTTAGATTTAGCATAGTTACCCGAGAATCGGGACGTTGGGTTCAGTATACCAAATGGAAATAACGGTCGAGGTTCCTGTGCTCTGAGCGATGTTGGTCACCTTAAGCCAGCTGTTGTCCTCTAACCACTGATTGACTTCCTTTTCTAAGATTCGAGAATCTGGGGAACTGAAAATCTTAACTTTCATCACGTGCCTCGTCCTTTCAGCTAGGTAACTTTTTGATCTATTACCTTTCATCTATTTAAATCATACGTGAGGTGTGAGAATTGTCAATATCAGGACAAATAAATGAATCTTAACGTAAAACTCACAATATATTCACCTATTGCTCGCAAATGATCTGTATACTAAAGTTAGGTCAGGATGAAAAGAAAAATAGACCTGAGAGAAAGGATGTTTTATATGTTCGGGTTTCTACTAGTTTTGCTTTGCATTGGTGCCTATTTTCATTGTAACCAGAAGGGCTGTCATTTTCATAAATTGGTAAATTCTCACCAAGATGCACTCGATATAGTTCGAATACGTTATGCTCGAGGAGAGATTAGCTCCGAAGAATTTAACGAACGCCAAAAGGCCTTAAAATAAGGGGGATTTAAAGAGATGATGTATGCTGGTAATAATGTAATACGCGGTGGGGGAAACATAATGCATGGATATGGTACTGGTTTCCTGGCAAACGGATCTCACGGGTGGTTTGTATTGATCCCTATAGCTTGTCACTTGATCTTTATGCTTGTCATTATTATTCTTGCCGTTATTATCTTGAAACGGCACGGTAAAAAGGTTCGGGCCATTCATAAGCAAAATGATCCTGCTTTATTGATTCTACGTGAACGATATGCTCAGGGGGAAATTGACACCGAGGAGTTTAACCGTCGGAAACAAGATCTTGCTATATAACTGAATTGATATATTGGTAACTAGTGTGACTCTCTATAAAGGAGGGCCGCACTTTTTTTAATTTTATATACTAGGCAATTGATTTAAAGGAAGTCAATTGATATAATAATGTATGAACATATAATCATATGTAGGAGGGAGATTGCGATGGTTGATAGGATAGTAGACCTTGAAAATAACACAATGGCAGCTCTTGAGGAAACATCGGATAGTCCTGTCTGTGAGGTCTTGTGTATCCATAAGGAGTTGATCAAAGAGGTTGAAAAAACGCTCATTCCGGGAGAGCAAGTAAATAAATTAGCCGAGTTATTTAAAACTCTTGGAGATCCTACTCGGATTCGTATCATGGATGCCTTAGCGAAAGGTGAATTTTGTGTCTGTGATCTGGCTGAACTTTTGGAATTAAGCCAGTCAGCCACGTCCCATCAATTACGTGTTCTGCGGAGCAACCATCTTGTGAAATACCGTCGGGAAGGGAAGATGGTGTTTTACTCTTTAGATGATGATCATGTCTTGGCACTTTATCGTGAGGGTATCGAGCACATTTTAGAAGGTCGTTCATAAATATAGTTGGAGGAGAAAAGCATGAGCACAACAACAAAGCTGCAACAAACGATTCTACTAAAAAACTCGAAGCAGACTGTCCAGGAAAAAATAAGCAGCCAGAAAAATGACCTAAAAGAAGATCGTGAGAAGAGGCTTAAGTATCGCTTGCATGGTTTGTGTTGTGCAAATTGTGCCATTAAAATAGAGAAGGCCTTTTGTGCTGAAGAAACGATTGGACAAACGACTTTGAACTTTGCTACCCAAACTGTTTTTTTACCTCCAGCTGCTCTCGATCTGGCACAACGAATCGTCGATAGAATTGAGCCGGGCGTAAAATTAAGACCTGTCAATCAGCGAGAAAGTAAGAATCTAGATCGGCAAGAAAACTCCCAGCATACTCAATGGAAAAGGTTGCGGATGATCGTTGCTAGTGCATTATTCTTATTTGGTTTAGTATTAACAACGCTCTACCCAAACTCTTCCTGGGTTTTAGACTATACGCTTTATTTAACCGCCTATGGTTTAGTCGGCTATGAAGTGTTATATAGAGCTATGCGAAATATGGCACGCGGGGCGCTGTTTGACGAAAATTTCCTAATGTCGTTAGCAACGCTTGGGGCAATTGGAATCCACCAATTACCTGAAGCTGTTGGGGTTATGCTCTTTTATACCATTGGTGAATATATTCAAGACTTGGCGGTTAATCGTTCACGGCACTCGATTCAGGCTTTAACGAACATTCGACCTGATTATGCGAACCTGATCCACCAGTTAGATGTACTGAAAGTTGAACCAGAAGATGTCCAAGTCGGACAACAGATCCTGGTGCGACCTGGGGAGCGGGTTCCACTGGACGGAGAAGTACTGAGAGGGTCCTCGTTCGTGGATACGTCTGCTTTGACCGGAGAGTCGGTTCCTCGACAAGTCGAAGCAGGTGACGTCGTATTGTCTGGAATGATGAATACTAGTGGTGTGCTAACGGTTCAAGTGACTCGTCCCTATGCTGAGTCTTCTATGCAAAAAATCCTTGACCTTGTGGAAAATGCAAGTACGCGTAAAGCACGGACTGAAAATTTTATTACGACATTTTCGCGTTATTACACACCTGGAGTAGTGTTAACCGCTTTAGGAATCGCAATTTTACCGCCTCTGCTTGGGGCGGGGTCATTCAGTCATTGGCTCTATCGTGCGTTAACGATTCTTGTAATTTCCTGCCCATGTGCCTTAGTAATCTCAGTTCCCTTAGGGTATTTTGGTGGGATCGGTGGGGCCTCCCGGCATGGTATTCTTGTCAAAGGGGCCAATTTTCTTGAAGCTTTAACTCAAGTGAGGACGGTTGTTTTTGATAAGACTGGAACGTTAACTCAAGGGGTCTTTGAGGTTATTAAGCTCCAACCCTCTGCGGGATTCAGCCCAGAATATCTAATGGAAATCGCGGCAACGGCGGAAGTCCACTCCAATCATCCCATTGCCAAATCAATTCGTGAAAACTACCCATCTCCCCTGGAAGTTGGGACACTTGAAGATTATAAGGAGATAAGCGGGGCAGGTATTCAAGCTAAGATTAAGGGCCAAGAGGTTCTGGTCGGAAAGGCTGCTTTTTTACAGCGAGCCGGGATTTCGGTTTCAGAAGTTAGTGATCAAGAGAAGTCAGGAACATTTGTTCATGTTGCGGCGTCTGGTCAATATGTTGGGTATATCCTGATTGCTGACCGTATAAAGTCCGGTGCGAAGGATACTATCGAAGCGTTAGGTAAGGCAGGCTTAAAAACTGTCATGCTGACGGGAGACCATCAAGGGGTTGCTCAAAGTGTGGCTAGTGACTTAGGGGTTAATGAATATTACGCAGATTTACTTCCGCAGGATAAGCTGACTTGGTTGGAAAAGTTCATAGCTGAAAGGCACGGCAAAGGGAAGGTTATCTTTGTTGGGGATGGGATTAATGATGCCCCTGTCTTGACAAGGGCGGATGTTGGCATCGCGATGGGCGGTTTAGGGTCAGATGCAGCGATCGAAGCTGCCGATGTGGTTCTTATGCAAGATCAGCCAACTAAACTTTTAACAGCGATTGACATTGCTCGGTTTACAAAGAAGATCATTTGGCAAAATATCTTTTTTGCCTTAGGAATTAAATTAGGGTTCATTTTGTTGGGGATCTTGGGAATAGCGAATATGTGGGAAGCGGTTTTTGCTGATGTCGGTGTGGCGCTACTGGCTGTTCTCAACGCAACCCGTGTCCAACGGTATTCTAGTCCTGCATTTATCTCGTCCAGCCGACCAGGGTCATAAGCTTGCTTGCAACCCTGGTGGAGATACGCTAAACGTATAATGATGGCCGCTGGAGGAAACTATTTCATGTTTTCTCCAGCGGCCATTTCACCATGGATGTGTATGAGGTAATTTTTAAGGCTACGAAAAAGTTCTCATAGAATGCTTGGAACATTATTAGGACAAATACATATACTTTATTAAACAGCACATTAATTAATATCTGAAGGAAATAGGTATGGTGTATAGAAGAGGATTAAGATGAAAGTTCCGAAGATTGGGATCAGCGAGTCGCGGTATAAAGCAATTCTATCATTTCTAACAAATTTGAGCAGAAGGGGACTAACAATAACAATGAATCAACAAAATGAATCAATAATTCTAGAAAGTCCAGAAGGTTCACAGACTCATGTACACGAATTCGAAGGAAGTACTAAACTGGCAGAAGAAGGCGAAGATCGCCATAATCATCGTTTTGCTGGAGTTACCAGTCAAAAGATACCTCACGCGGGTGGTCATAGACATGCAATATTGACAAATACTGATTTTTTCCAAAACCATCACCATGAAATAGGAGTCATTACAGGGCCCCCCATACCAGTTGGCAACGGTAAACACGTACACTTTGTTGAGGGAAACTCCACAATGGATGACGGTCATTTTCATGAGTTCCAATTTGCAACCTTAATCGATAACCCGTTGATTTAAAGAATTGAAATCCAAAGTTGAAGCCGTCCAGAAGGGCGGCTTTTGTATTAGTTCACAGGAATACTACGTTATCGATAAATATTCAGAGCTTGATCACGAACTGGGCAGCATAGAAAGTGTCCTTCGGCTTATTATTTGGGGCGATTTCAATGGTTAGATAATCCAGCGCGTGGGATTTAACTAAGGGGACTTGGACAGAGAAATTCCCTTGATTATCAACACTAATATTATGGGCAGAGACGTTCCCGGACGGGGTGGATATATAATAGCCCTTGCCCTGAGGTTTGGCAAAAAAATGCAGGTTATCCCAAGAAGGATCAGAATAGGAATGGGTTTGCATGAGTTGTTCTCGGGTCATGGGCTTAGGGAGAGATTCCCAAACCCCATAAATGCCTTGAATTTTATAACCTTGGTTGATCTTTCCTTTGAGGGTAATGGTAGAACCAGGAGTGGCTGTCAGGGGAGGCTGTGTTATGACAGAATAATTATTTGTGAATTCCTGGGCCATCGCCACACCGTATTTTCCGACCGCAAGGGCTACCCCTACTCCAGTATGATGAGGATCCAAGATGTTTTGGCGATGTCCGTTATTGGGAGGTTGTTCGTTGATCATGGCGGATTGATGTTCAGAGACGATTGTTTTGAGTTGCTCTTTGGAAACGCCGCGAAAGCCACCTTCAAGCCAAAGCGTAACACTTTCGTTCTCATCAACTGCATCGAGTCCACCTGCTAAAGTGTACCGGTGCTGTGGTTTCTCTCCATCCATTCCCCAGTGGCTAATATAACCGTTATTTGCTTCTTCAAGGACATGTTGGCGGGCTGATTTGGCGGCCGTCACATCCCAGGTGACAATGGAAAGACCTGCTTTGAGGCGGTCTTCATTGATAAGGTCAACAACGACTTGCTCAAGCTGAGTAATATCTGCGGGTGTAGCTTTGGAAAATGGGGAAAGCGGCAGAGGAAGACCAATGAGCCCTTGTGGGACCGTGCTTGGATCAGATGAGGTTTGAGACTTAGGTTGAGATTGAGATTGAGGGGGAGCGATGTCCTTGGGTAAAGGTAAGGATGACCATATTTTGTTGCAGCCTAAGTTCAAGATGAGCAAACTTGACGTTATAACCCAGAGTAAACGTTTGAACACGGTGATCCTCCTATAGCAATAAGCATTTATATCTTCTAGATTACCCTACTAAACAAAAGATAGCCACCTTCCGATAAAACTAACCATCAGACCAATACGAACCCATGTCTGCATGGGTTCGTATTGGTCTGATGTTCTATTCACAATTGGCCTAGAAATATGGACTCAATTCCCGCTTCTTTTAGATAAGCTAGCACTTGGTCTAATACCCCGTTAGTTTTCATCGAACCTTTGCCCATTGAGATAAAAGCTTTAGAACCCTTAACTTGTTTCAGGTACTCAAACGTACCCGTTCCGAATACCACATCTCTCGGCATTCTAAACTCCTGTAGATCGATTCCTTTATTTAACTACATCTACATATGATTACTATATTGGGGATTTAAACCCAATTAATATACAAGTGTATTATTTAAAACACTATATCCTCAAAATTTTAACGATTAATCAAAGACAATTTAAAAATTTTTTAAGTTCTTTAAGAACCTTAGTTGGACATTTTAGCGAGGCAAGCCCTAAGCACGAAATAAATACTCTTAACATAAACTGGGATGGTACTTAAACTAGTATTAAAGATGGAACTGGTAAGAAGGAGGAATTTTAATGTATTCACACGTTAAATCAGAGCCTGCTCATAATCATGGGAGTGTCACGCATACGTCCTGTGACCATGGACATGCACATCAATGCCTGGACATTACAGGGCCAGCTGTTCAGACAATGGTTGGAAGCCATGTTCATCACTCAGAAAGCTGGGTAATGTACGAACATGGACATTCTCATTACTATAAAGCAGTTTCCGGACCCGCGATTCCGTTACCAAATAACCAACATGTACATGATTGGGATTTTTATACTTCGGTTGATGCTGGACATTGTCATCATATTAGTGGTCCAGATATGCCTGCGCCAGGAATTTAAGTTGAAAAAAGACGGATCACAAGGTAATTAAGAACTGGCGGTACTGTTTGAACAAGTGACTGGGAAATTATGGGTAGTGCTATAAACACTAAAAATATTTTGAATGCTTTAATTCGGGGAGGAGTTCTGGGAAAGAAGCAGAATGTATGCAATAGTCAATCAAGAGGAGGTCGAATAAATAATGATTGTTGCACATGAGAGAGATGTCCAAGTGGTAAAACTTGAAGGGGATTCCTTGAAAAATGTCATTAAAAAAGTTCTTATCTCTCCCCAGGAAGGTTGGGAGGGGAATGTTATGCGGGTCTTCGAGTTAGAGGTCGACGGGTACACGCCCAAACACAGCCATGCATGGCCCCATATCAATTACATTTTAAATGGAAAAGGTATACTTCATTTGGATGGAATAGATCATCAGCTTGAAGCAGGTTCTTATGCTTACGTTCCAGGGAATAAGATACATCAGTTTTCAAACCAAGGAAATCAACTATTTACATTTATTTGTATTGTTCCCGAAGAGGGCGAACAGTAAAAAGTCTGTCAAAGTTAGGGGATCAGAGATTTATCGGTCACATAGCACGTATAAAGTAAATTAGTAATGGTACATAGTGTAAAGCTAGAATGAATGGATACAATAAGAAAATTATAGATTAAAGATTCATGTCATGGCATGAATCTTTTTGCCGTAGTGAACTTCCATGCCCATATTAGGATAACTAATATACTAATACTTGACTTATAGTATAGGGGGGTATACTATATTGATTAGCGAGGTGATTAATTAAATGAAATCAGAAGAAAAAGTCCACTCATGTTCTCTCTGTCAGAGTGATGGCGAGAATCAAGGCGAACGGACGAGTCATCATGATGATAAAACGATTAAAGAACTTGTGACACGTATGAATCGCATTGAAGGACAAATACGGGGGATTAAGGGGATGATCGAACGTCACGTTTATTGTGATGATGTCTTAAATCAAATCGCCTCCGCACAATCTGCATTAGATGGAGCTGCCCGATTACTCCTGGAGAAACACATGAAATCCTGCGTTAAGGAACAACTTCAGGCCGGAGATGAACAGGTTGTCGATGAGGTCCTGAAAACTATCTTTCGTATGATTCGATAGGGATGTCTTTTAGTATAAAAGCCTCGTTTAGGAGAGAATAAAAATGACAAAACAAGCGATCCGTGAGCAAAAAGAAATTCCAGTCTATGGAATGAGCTGTCAGCACTGTGTCAACCATGTCACTAAAATTTTAGAAAAATTTCCGAGTGTGGAGCAGGTCAGTGTATCCTTAGACGATTCGAAGGCGACCTTTGATTGGGACCCTGATATGGTCAATTTGTCTGACATCCGTAAAGAAATTGAGGAAGCTGGTTATTCGCTGGAAAAGCTGGCCGATACTGAAGTGGAACAGGCGAAGTCTGAGGGTATCTCAGAAAACTTTGTGAAGCCGGCAGAATCAGAGGTTGCGGCCCCTAGCATTATTCCTATGGCATCTTCCGTATCTAACGCAGAAGCGCAAAAGCAACAGTTTAAAATAAGTGGCATGACCTGTGCAAATTGCGCATTAACCATTGAAAAGGGTCTCCAAAAGATGCCCGGAGTTAAAACAGTTGCCGTTAATTTTGCATCGGAAAGATTAACAGTCGAAATGGATCCAGAATTGGTCGAGGAAGATGCCCTCCTTGCCAAGATCAAGGATCTGGGGTATGCAGCTCAAAGTGAAAATGGAGGAAAGCAACAATTCAAAGTGAGTGGCATGACGTGTGCAAATTGTGCTCTGACAATTGAGAAAAAGCTGAAAGCCACCCAAGGTATTCAAAGCGTTGCTGTTAATTTCGCGAGCGAAACTGTCGCTGTTGAATTTGATCCAAGTGTCGTCAATATGAAAGAGATTTTCGAACTAGTGCGAGATGCTGGATATATCCCTATGGAGAATAAGGATGAAAACCAAGATGATCGAATTGCCATCAAACAGCGTAATTGGCTCATTTTTAGTGCAGTTCTAGCTTTGCCTATTATGCCTCTTATGTATCTCCCCATGACGAGAACTGTAATGTATACGATCCTTGCTTTGGCAACTATTGTCCAGTTTACGGCTGGTTGGACATTCTATCGTGGAGCTTACCACGCCTTGAAAAACCGTTCAGCCAATATGGATGTTCTGGTTGCGTTGGGGATCACAGCTTCTTATGGGTATAGCTTAATGACGACGTTGCATATGTTCCTCCCGACGATTTTCTTCGAAGGTCCAAATTTCTTTGATACGTCTGCCTTATTGATTGCCTTTGTGCGCTTTGGAAAATACCTCGAGGCTAAAGCGAAAGGGCGGGCCGGTCAGGCCTTAAAACGTCTGTTAGAGTTACAGGCTGATAAGGCACACTTGCTTGTGAATGGTGAAGAAAAGGAAGTAGCCGCATCCGATCTAAAAATAGATGATATTGTTATTGTTAAATCCGGGGAAAGAATACCAGTAGACGGCGAGATTATCGAGGGACAAGCCAGTATCGACGAGGCGATGCTGACAGGAGAATCCATTCCCATCGACAAAGGAGTAGGGGCCCCTGTGATCGGGGCTACGATCAATCGTTCTGGTAGTATTAAAGTTAAGACAACCAAAACTGGTAAGGATACGGTACTTTCAGGAATCATCAGAATGGTCGAAGATGCTCAAGGAGTAAAACCACCGATTCAAAGACTAGCAGATACCATTTCTAATTTCTTTGTCCCAACTGTTGTTTCGATATCACTCATTACTTTCTTAGTGTGGTATTTCGCGTTGCATAGTACGTTCGTTTTTGCCTTCACGGCTGCTATCGCTGTTTTAGTTGTCGCTTGTCCCTGTGCGTTGGGACTGGCTACGCCTACGGCGATTATGGTTGGCAGCGGGGTAGGATTAAACCGAGGTATCTTATTTAAATCGGCAGCGGTACTTGAAGGAATTGCTCACTTACAAGTTGTTGGGTTTGACAAAACGGGGACATTAACTAAAGGAACTCCGGAAGTGACAGAGATTGTACCCTATGGCTCCTATACGAAACAGGAAGTGCTTAAAATTGCGACAGCAGCTGAAAATCCCTCTATTCATCCGTTGGCCCAGGCGGTTGTCTTAAAGGCCAAAAAAGAACACCTGGCAATCCAAGATGTGGCGAATTATAGAGAAGAGGGAGGCTATGGTGTAACTTGCACCTTTGAAGGACAGCCATTGCTCATTGGAAACATTAAGCTGATGAACTTGCACAGCGTAAATGTCCAAGAAGCGGAAAAAGATTTTCAGCGTCTGGCTGAATCGGGCAGAACAACTAGTTTTATTGCTTTAGGCGACCGCGTGATTGGGCTAATTGCCCTAGCAGATGTGATTAAAGAGAGCACAAAAGAAGCCATTAATCGACTACACCAGTTAGGTTTAAAGACGTTCATGATTACGGGAGACAATAAAAAAATCGCTCATCTGGTCGGCGATCAGGTTGGGATTGATGAAGTTATTGCCGAAATCTTGCCACAAGATAAGATCAATATTATTAAGAAATATCAAGACCAAGGCTTTAAGGTGGCAATGGTAGGGGATGGGATTAATGACGCTCCGGCTTTAGCTCAATCCGATATTGGAATTGCTATCGGTTCTGGGACCGATGTTGCCAAGGACACAGGGGATGTTGTTTTAGTTCGTAATGATCTCCTTGATGTGGAGAGGGCTATTCGTTTAGGGCGAAAAACACTCAACAAAATTAAGCAAAACCTTTTTTGGGCCTTAATTTACAATACCATCGGTATTCCAATTGCCGCTGGCATCCTGTATCCCTTAACTGGGAAGCTGTTACCGCCTGAGTGGGCAGGACTAGCCATGGCCTTCTCCTCTGTGTCTGTTGTGACCAGTTCTCTGATGTTGAGAAGGTATGACGAGAAACTGATAGATTAAATTGGTAGGGTCTGTTCAATGGGGTTAGTGAATGATAGCAAAGAAACAGCCATTGTTTGTTTTTCTCTGAAGTTGCAACATGCTCCTTGAGAGGAAGGATATAAAATTCTGACTTCTGATAAAGGAGGTGAAAAAAATGAGCCAAATCATTCTTAAGGTTGAAGGCATGACTTGTAACCATTGCAAAATGAGAGCTGAGAAAGCTCTGCAAGGGGTAAGTGGTGTTGAAAGCGTTAAAGTTGATCTTGCAGCCAAGGAAGCCGTTGTAACGGGTGACGCTGAACGGGCGAGTCTTGTTAAAGCTGTTGAAGATGCTGGATATTCCGTGGTAGGATAACATACAACCGCACAATAATCTGTCTTAATCAAAGAGCCGCTTGCGGTTCTTTTTTTTGTATTTTCACTTTGCATCTTTACTACTATACTGGAAATCATCATTTTATAAGCGAGAATGAATACATTATCTTTGGATAAACTATGCATGAGGTGATGATCATGCCCAGACACGATGGCAATAAAGATAAGAATGAAGAGTTAAAGAAGATCGAATTGACCCTTCGAAACATTCATAAAAACGAAGAGTTTTTAGCTGAAAATGCTGAAGAGCTTAGCTCACATCAAATCAAGGATGTTAAAGCTCAATTGGCCTCAAAGAAAAAACACCTGGAAGAAACCGATGGTACGATTAAATAGGAGCGACATTGCTCCTATTCTTTTTTTGATTTTACATTAGTAAAAATTACAATTCCGTAAGAACCCAATACTTTATAGTAAGGAGCACCAATGATTGGTTGGAGAATTATTAAGACAGGAATCGCAGTTGCCTTATGTATTTGGATTGCTGAATTATTTAAATTCCAGCACCCGTTTTATAGTGCCATTGCAGCCGTGATTGCAATGCAAGCTACGGTTGAAGGTTCATTAATATCGGGAGTTCACCGTATGCAAGGAACGATCGTTGGTGCCCTAACAGGTTATCTGTTTGCACTGGTGGCTGTGCGAAGCCCTTTGTGGACAGGGTTAGGGCTAATCCTAACCATGGCAATTCTAAAATATTTAAAATGGCAAAAAGCAATGACAATTGCTTGTGTAGTGTTTATTGCCATTTCGGTTAATATCAAAGGTAAACCGTTAGATTATGCGTTTAATCGTATCATTGATACAGCTTTAGGAATTAGCGTAGCCTATTTAGTGAACCGTTTGGTTGCACCACCTCGTCGGCGTGATGAGGACACTTATTAAACTTGTCCGTGTAAGATCCATAAATATAATAAGAGGGATATCTTTCGATATCCCTCTTATTTAATCCGTATGTCCTTTTGGAAAACGGATTATTGTTAGATTTTGCTGCCACCTTTAAGATGTTCTTCGGCAAATTGAATCATCCGCTTAGTCATTTGGCCGCCAACAGAACCGTTTTCGCGGCTTGTTCGGTCACCCCCGAGTTGAAGGCCCATTTCATTTGCTACTTCATACTTGAATTGATCCAACTGTTGTGAGGCTCCTTGAGCTGCGGGTGTATTTGTGTTTCTTTCTCCTGCCATGATAGGTACCCTCCTTTAAATTTGTGTGTGTACTGGAACATTCTTATTATGTGTTAGAGTGATTTAATTAGTCAGGTAATTATTGCTACAAAATAGAGAGCTTACCTTATTTGGATGAGAAGGAAACAATTAAAGGTCTTGCTTGTTAAGCAAAGACCTTTAAACAAATAGGTATAAATCTCGAAATAATAGGTTAAGGGTTCACAGAATTCAGGTGTAATTCTTTAATACCAAATTGGCAAGAGCCATGCGTAGGTTGATTTTCCTTACTATAAGGTTTAAACTATTACTAGGATTTAACATATGAGAGAGCAGTATAGGAGGCCGGAACGTGAGTTTGAAAATGAAGGAACCGGTGAACACTTGGACCCATTTCATTCCATTTGTGGGAGCGATTATTGGGTTGGTATTTCTAATACTAATATGTAAAAACAATATTTCGAAACTCGTCATTATGACGATTTATGGGTTAAGTGTGATAGTACTATATGGGGCTAGCTCGGTCTATCATTGGGTTCAGACAACACCTCAGAGAGAGCTTCTCTTGAAGAGATTAGATCATATAGCGATTTATTTTTTAATTGCTGGCTCCTATACACCAGTTTTTTATTACGGTTTGGAAGGGGCATGGCGTTGGGCGATGCTCTCTGCAGTTTGGACTTTAGCCTTTGTCGGAATGGCTTTGAAAATTTGGTTTATCCATGCACCTCGCTATGTTTCAGCTGCGTTTTATGTCTCGCTTGGCTGGATTGCGTTGGTACCGTTCTTACAACTTATTAAACATTTACCGATCGGCGCAATTATTCTTATGGCCGTAGGTGGAGTAGCTTATACAATGGGTGCTGTTATATACGCAACCAAAATTTTTGATTTTTTCCCAAAACGCTTTGGTTTTCATGAAATATTCCATCTGTTTATTGCAACGGGCAGTATATTGCACTTCATTATGATATTTATTTATATTGTACCAATGCAATAGGTTCTTAACGGTCATCCTCAGTACAACAGGTCATCGCTTCCTCTGCGCTGTAATCCCAGTGCACGAGCTTTATTATTCCAGGATAATATGTGTCAAATCCTTGTATACCGTTCCAAACAATATTTTGAATCTGATCTTTTGAAGGCTCCGCGTCAGAAAGATCCAGGAATGTACGATACCGAATTTCTCCGTTATCCATATCCATTTCAAAATTACCATTGGCTAGTTCATAATTTACACGGTTCATAAATTCACATACTTCAAGACGCTTGGCATGTGGGATTTTCCTTTTGATGTGTGTGTTACATAGTAATGATTCTTGTTCTTCATCAACAAGCAGAAATACATGGAAGTTAGTGTTAACGCCAGAGATCTCAAGTTTTATGATTTCATTCTTTTGGTCAAAATCAAATTCCCAGCCGTCTTGGCTTAGAATATCAAACAGCGCCTCAAATAAAGACATGGCCCCATCCTCCTTTATCTGCGTTAGCTAGTTAACAAATTCTACATGAGGGGGTCAATTCCTTCTGCTATTTGGCAGTGGACGCCATAAAATTGCTTAACAAAAGAGGGATATTTTGTTATGCGTTCAGATCAACTATCTGAGCGCTTTTCCTATTTTTGAGATTGGTTTGTAAAATGATAGTTCGGGTCTTTTTGACTATTCAATTAAGAAGTGCTTAATAGTCTTGTAGAAAAATTGGAAATCGATTGAGGAGATACATTGAGACATGGTATAATAAATTCTTACAATATTTGAAGTCTAATGTGTATATTGCGAATAGGATGTATGCAAAAGATAAGTTAAGGAGTTAAACAAATTGAACCAGACGGATTTAAATTTAGAAATTAATTCCCGGAAAACATTTGCTATCATCTCTCATCCTGATGCAGGAAAGACGACATTAACGGAAAAACTACTTCTCTTTGGAGGTGCAATTCGAGAAGCTGGTTCGGTCAAAGCTAGAAAAGCGGAACGTTATGCTACGTCGGATTGGATGGAGCTTGAACGGCAGCGGGGTATTTCTATTACATCTAGCGCACTCCAATTCAATTATCAGGGGTACGTCATTAATATCTTGGATACACCCGGTCACCAAGATTTCAGTGAAGACACCTACCGTACTCTGACGGCAGCCGATAGTGCAGTCATGCTGATTGACGCCGCCAAAGGGGTTGAAACTCAGACGAAAAAATTGTTTCACGTCTGCCGTAAACGAGGGATTCCGATTTTTACATTTATTAATAAATTTGATCGTAATGCAAAAGATCCTCTGGATTTAATGGATGAAGTGGAAAAGGTTCTTGGGATTGAATCGTATGCCATGAATTGGCCAATTGGTATGGGCCCAGATTTTAAAGGGATTTATGACCGACGGACAGGGCAGGTCGAGCGATTTATTGAAGGAAATAAAAAGTCCATAGCCAGCGCTAAACCACCTGTATCCGGGGCCCTCAGTAATCCAGATGTACAGGAGGGTATTGGAGAGGTCCTTCTTAACCAGCTTAATGATGAAATAGAACTTTTAGATTTGGCTGGAAATGCTTTCTCTCAGGAACGGGTAGATCATGGAGAGGTGACGCCGGTCTTTTTTGGGAGTGCACTCAATAACTTTGGTGTCCCCAACTTTTTGCACAGTTTTCTAGAGCTCGCACCCGCCCCACAACCTCGCAGTACGAATATGGGCGAGTTAGATCCAGCGACCCCAAGTTTTTCTGGGTATATCTTTAAAATTCAAGCTAACATGAATGCTCAGCATCGCGATCGCATTGCGTTTATCCGGATTTGTTCAGGTCGCTATGAACGAGGCATGAATGTGATTCATACGCGTTCCCATCGTCGGCTCCGGCTCGCCCAGCCTCAGCAGTTGTTTGCCCAAGAGCGAACTATTCTCGATGAGGCGTATGCTGGCGATATTATAGGAGTTCATGATAGTGGACTATTACGAATTGGGGATGTTCTCACTGAAAAAGACGGACTTCAGTTTGAAGCTATGCCTTTCTTCAGTCCGGAAAACTTTGCTCGTATCAATATCTCGAATGCCTTAAAGCGCAAACAATTTATCAAAGGGATTCAAGAACTACAAGAAGAGGGAGCTATCCATGTTTTTCGTGATCTCCATGTGGGAGTAGAGGCTCCGATTATTGGTGTTGTCGGACAATTACAGTTTGAAGTGCTAGAATACCGATTGCGTGAAGAATATGGTGTTCAGGTTAATATTCAACAGCTTCCTTTTGAAATTGTGCGTTGGGTTGAAAAAAACGAAAAGACGATTAAGCTTCTTACAGAGTCCAGCATGAGTACGGTAGTAATGGATAAAGATGAAAATTATGCCGTTTTGTTATTGGATGAATGGAAGGCGAAATGGTTAAGTGAACGTTATGAAATAGAATTCTATATCCAACCACAAGATTATGTATCGACTGCAAAATAACGATCAGTGCTCTCTGATTTCTAAGTATTACCCCTTGAAATATTTTGCTTTTAACACGAAAGCCCGGGATAATCCTGGGCTTTCGTTTTTTATTTTTATAAAGTAATTTAATTAAAAAATCTACGCCAAAGCACAAATCCACGGTGTGCTGGCGTAGACAAAGGGAATGAAGGGGGATTAAGTGGAGTCGGAAGCGTTTAGAAGGTAAAGCATTAAGC
The DNA here is from genome assembly GCF_001707885.1 of Desulfosporosinus cupriresistens. Lineage (GTDB taxonomy): Bacteria > Bacillota > Desulfitobacteriia > Desulfitobacteriales > Desulfitobacteriaceae > Desulfosporosinus. Next base: position 40,809 of record NZ_MASS01000036.1, read on the forward strand.
GCAATACCACAATATGGGCACTGAAAGTAGGTTGGGGGATATGAAACTGAGCTACTTGAAATCCTATAATTAAGTAGGTTGCATATTTAGACGCTGCTACTTCTTACACTCTATAATATCTTAGTAGTATTATACTACAGTTGAGTCAAAAGACAACATTTGTTCTGAAGATTATAATAACTTAAGAAATTAATATAACAGAAACAACGCTTAAAATGGGGGATACTTAAGGGTCTTCAGTTAACCTCATTTAATGGTTGAGTACTAAATGTATGATCTAAGAGGATGTGCCCGCCGATGGTATCTCCAAATTCCCCATTGATCAGTATACGCACGCCATTAATTCCAGGAATTTGCGTCATCGACCAGACGATAGACTTGATAGTCATATCTTCTTCTAAAGCTCCCCCAGGGAAATCGTCCTGGATATCCTTACTTAAATTAATAGTAGCTATACCCTTTTGAATAGTTAAAGAAAGGATTTTTGTTTTTAGGGCAAGCGTGCGCGTATTTGTGATCGCCTGAGGGCCTTTAATGAGTTCACCCAAAATGAGGTTTGCTTTTTGGGTAAGGTTTAGTTCAGCCCATACTGATTGACTAATTTGGCGATCTTCTGGAACGAGGTTTTCTAGATCAGAGTTTAAGAAGTAGAGTTTATAGGTATCGTTGCCAGCAGAGGGGGGGCCTTCTTGTGATGATACTGTTTGTACGATTTCTCGTACTCCTAGCGGGAAGTCCTTGAAGTATTGATCAATTCCTGTCCCAATAGCTTCAGCTATCAAGTCTCGGTAACTGTTCGATAACAATAGTTTTCTTTCCCGAGGATTGGAGATGAATCCAACTTCTACGATCACAGCCGGCATTTTCGTTTGGTTGATAAGGTAATAGTCACCCGCTTTAGCTTTGCGTTTGTTATCAGATTGAAGGCGAGTGAGCTGCTCTTGAATAAGTTCTGCCAATGCTTTGCCCGTCGCAGATTTTAAATGGTAATAGGTTTCCATCCCATAGGTATTTCGTCGAGGAAAACTATTAGTATGCACACTAATAAATAAATCGGCGTTATTTTCTGAAGCTAAATTAATTCTTTGGTTCAATTCTGCTCGTTTTGCCATACGTCCTTGGACAAATCCCGGAAGAAAAAAATCCTTATCCACTTCGCGGGTCAGAATGACTTTGCAGCCTTTAGATTCCAAAACCTTACGTAAACGCAGAGAAATATCTAAATTTATGTCTTTTTCTTTGAGTCCTGAATTCTGTGCTCCTGGATCAGCTCCTCCGTGTCCAGGATCGATGACAATAATTTTGTTCTTTAGGTCGGAAGAGAATACAGAGTTTAATCTAAGTGACCCGGCTCCAATTAATAAAATAAGCAATGTTATGATAGGGCCTAAAAACCAGGTTTTTCGAATAAATAGAATGATCGGCCGCTGGAACATTCTGCAGCACGCTCCTCTCGCGAGAGTTTATCACTTATGTATATTGTGTGAAGGTGCATAGTAAACATAAATTTAGAAAAGAAATTGTTTAACCAAGAATACTTTGTGATGGAGGGTTGGGTGCATATGGTTTTAGTTTGGATTGTTGTTTCTATGGTCGTAGTTTTGTTGAATATTCCATTTGGATATTGGCGAGAGAATGTTAACAAGTTCTCATGGCAATGGCTTCTAGCCGTTCATTTTCCTGTGCCTGTAATTGCTTTTCTACGTATCTGGCTAGGCCTTGGATGGAACTGGACGACATTTCCCATACTAGTTGGAGCATACTTTTGTGGGCAATTAATAGGAGCAAAGTGGCAGCGACTTTGGAGGAAGTCGATGAGGGTAAGTGGTTGTTTGCCTTACGATATAGTACGGTTTCGATGGATTATTTTAATATCTCGCTAAATATGGTATCTGTATTAATATATTGCTTAATCAAATCAATTTATTTAAAAATTTTTTAAATAGAATAGAAAAGGTGAATAAAAAGCAGGATCTTATGAAATAATAGTTGACATCATATAGTGAAAATGGTACTATAACTGAGCGCCACAAAGACGCACAACGATTGAACAAGTAAGGGGTTGAAACCTCGCGCTAGTCAATCTGGATCAGGCAAATTAGTTGTTGACAACGCAAGTTGAAAATGCTAAGATGTAGATCCGGCCTAAGTGGCTAAGAAAAAACCAT
>NZ_MASS01000037.1 GCF_001707885.1 Desulfosporosinus cupriresistens
CTCTGGTCGACTATACCCGCTCGATAATCCGGTGAAAAAAATTTCAAAAACTTAAATTGCTTCTGTACGAAACTCCCACTTCTGTTCCAAGCTCCGACACAGCTGTTTCTTAATTCGTTCAGCAAAGGTTTTTTGAATCTGATACAACCACATGGAAAATGCGGCCTGAACCGCAATGTGGATCATCTCGCCACGAGAGCAATGCTTCGTACTTTGAATTCGTCACAAGCAAATTAACATTGACAACCGACATAAGGGTCGATGCAAACATAAACAAGTCTTGCCCCAATCCGTTTTCCGATTGGATGACCTCTGATTCCATTTCCACTTTTACATTGCCAATTTGCTCTTTCAAGCTCATACCTGTTCTCCATAAAGAAAAACTGATATTTCTCTGTCCATGCAAGCTCCCACATCTCCACCGGAAATCCAGAACTTGCTCCATTCGACCACCATCTCAATGGCAGTATCCAGATTCCAATGTGGCTTCCAGCCGAAAGTTGCCTTCAGCTTGGAGCAATCCAGCTTCAGGAAGTTCGCCTCATGCGGGCCCCCATCATAACGGTCAATCCACTTCATTCCATCGCCCCACTTGCTTACAAACAAGTCAACCAACGCACCAGTCTGTAAGCAGTCCACGTCATCAGGACCAACATTGTAGTAACCAGCGAACTTACCATTCTCATATTGCATTTTTGCAATCATTAGATAAGCATACAGTGGCTCCAGAACATGCTGATATGGACGCGTAGAAAATGGATTTCTAACAATAATGTCCTCATGCTTCATAGCTGCACGAATGCAATCGGGAATAATGCGGTCATTTGCGAAATCACCGCCACCAATAACATTACCTGCTCTGGCTGTAGAAATAGCCACATGACCTTCTCCGAAGAAACTGTACTTATAGGAATTTGTAACAAGCTCAGAACAGGACTTAGAATTAGAGTACGGGTCATAACCATCCAGTTCCTCATTCTCACGATAACCCCATGCCCACTCTTTGTTGAGATAGACCTTATCGGTCGTGACATTCAAAAAAGACTTTACGCAGGTGCTATTGCGAACACACTCTAAAATGTTGACCGTACCCATAACATTGGTTTCATATGTATATGCAGGGTCTTTGTAGCTGTCACGCACGATTGGCTGTGCTGCCAAATGCAGGACAATTTCAGGCTGTGCTTCATCAAATGCCTTTTTCAGTGAAGCATAGTCACGGATGTCACCAATGACAGAGTGAATATCAGCCGCAATCCCGGCAATCTCAAACAGAGAAGGTGTAGTCGGCGGATTAAGGGAGTAACCTGTGACTTCTGCACCAGCATTTACCAGAACTTTAGAAAGCCAAGATCCCTTGAAACCTGTATGACCAGTTACGAATACTTTCTTTCCTTTATAAAACCCTAAATCAAAAGCCATCAGTCTTCCCACACTTTCCAAGGTGCTATGCCGGAAGCCCACAGTTCCTCCAGCTTATCCTTCTCTCTCTTGGTATCCATACACTGCCAGAAGCCTTCATGATAGAAACTCTTAAGTTCACCTGCTGACGCAAGTCTTCTCATAGGCAACTGCTCCAACACTGTGCGATCATCTTCCAAATAATCAAAAATTCCTGGATTGCAGACCATGAAACCACCATTAATTAGCGTACCGTCCTCATCGTCTTTCTCTCTGAAAGCAATGATGGTGTTCTGGCTATCAATGTCCAACACACCTTTCTGCTGTGCAATGCTGACGGTTGTGAGAGTCACACATTTACCATGCTTCTGATGGAACTTTGTCAGTTCCACAATGTTCACATTTGCGACTGCATCACCATAGGTGAGATAGAATGGTTCTTCGCAAACATACTTCTGAATCCGCTTTACACGACCACCGGTCATAGTGTTGAGGCCAGTATCCACTACGGTAACCTTCCAATGCTCTGCATGCTTATCGTGGACAATGACTTCATTGTCTTTTGTGAAGTCAAAAGTAATGTCCGAAGTATGAAGGAAATAGTCAGCAAACCATTCCTTAATAACATGCTGCTTATAGCCAGCACAAATGACAAACTCATTGACTCCATAAACAGAATAGCCCTTCATGATATACCAAAGAATTGGCATTTCGCCAATTTCAATCATTGGCTTAGGCTTAAACTGTGACTCCTCAGAAATACGTGTACCGAATCCCCCGGCAAGAATAACAGCTTTCATATGATTCCTCCATCAATCTCAATTTTAATCTCTCTGGAAGATGTCTCTTGTGTACACCTTAATCTTTACATCATCCAAACAAGCATCATAACGGTTTGCAATAATCGCATTGCAACGCTTCTTAAACTCATTCAAGTCATTGACGACTACGCTGCCGAAGAAGGTGGTACCATCTTCCAGAGTTGGCTCGTAGATAATCACAGTCGCGCCTTTAGCTTTGATACGCTTCATAACACCCTGAATGGAGCTCTGGCGGAAGTTATCGGAATTAGACTTCATGGTCAGACGGAAAACACCGATGACCACAGATTTTTCCTTGCTCTGGTCATAGAGGTTATCCTCGTCATATCCATAATACCCAGCCATCTGAAGAACACGATCTGCAATGAAATCTTTTCTCGTTCTGTTGCTCTCCACAATGGCTTCAATAAGATTCTCCGGCACATCAGCGTAATTGGCCATAAGCTGTTTCGTATCTTTCGGCAAACAGTAACCGCCATATCCGAAGGACGGATTGTTGTAGTGACTGCCGATACGAGGATCAAGGCACACCATTGATGATCTGCTGAGAGTTCAAACCTTTCAGTTCGGCATAAGTATCCAGCTCATTGAAGTAAGAAACACGCAAAGCCAGAAATGTATTAGCAAATAGTTTGACAGCCTCGGCTTCGGTGAAGCCCATGAACAGCGTGTCGATGTTTTCTTTGATGGCACCTTCCTGCAGGAGAGCTGCGAACACATAAGTGGCCTCAACCAGGCGTTCGTCATCCATGTCAGTACCGACGATAATACGAGAAGGATACAGGTTGTCATACAGAGCCTTGCTCTCACGGAGAAATTCCGGGCTAAAGATAATATTCTTGCTACCAGCCTTCTCACGAATAGAAGCGGTGAAGCCAACCGGAATCGTGGACTTGATAACCATAATTGCATCCGGGTTATATCTCATAACTAGCTTGATAACAGCTTCGACCGCAGAGGTATCAAAATGCTGCGTGGTGCTATCGTAATTTGTGGGGGCTGCTATGACTACAAAGTCCGCAGAACTATACGCCTCTTTTGCATATAATGTTGCGGTCAAATTCAATTCCTTTGTTGCCAAGTATTCTTCAATCTCCTTATCAACGATAGGAGATTTTCTTTCGTTGATGAGGTTTACCTTTTCTTCAAAAATATCAACGGCCCAAACCTCATTGTGCTGTGCCAATAAAACCGAAATTGACAATCCAACATAGCCAGTACCGGCAACTGCAATTTTCAGATTCCCTTTTTTCATTCTGAAGCTCCTCATACTCTCTATAATCATTAGCAACGTTTGATTTTTGACATTTTCAATTTTTCCTATCTCAAAACACACAAACAGCGGGTAGATTTACATCCATCCGCTGCGGCATACCCGTCCTCCTATAGTCGACCAAATGCCCATATTTACGGGCTTCTTGCCTCTTTTTCGGGTAAGAAAATATGAACTTCAGTTACGAGCCTTATCGTCACTCATAAATTTGTTCTTATTATGCCGCATTCATTTACTCTTTCTTCTTAGGTCCATTTTTTTATACCAATTCTGTAATTCTTGGCTATCTTCTGCAAACTTAGATTTTTTAGTTTCATCCCCATAGGCAATGAAAATGGCTCTAGAATTATATATATGTTTCATTTTGGAGTTCTCCTTACTGCTTTGCTCATATTCGAAAGCGATTTAACGGTCGTAATTGCATTTCAAAAAAAATTGGAGTAAGCTGTGAGGATTAAAAAATTTCAACTATCTTATTACAAGCTCAGGCTCTTAACTCGCACCCTTCTTCAACAACACCACTGGCACTGTCTTCGCTAAAATCCCCAAATCCATCCACAACGACCACCGCTCCACATACTCGGCATCCATTTCCATCCACTCTTCAAAGTCCACTTCATTCCTGCCGCTAATCTGCCATATACACGTAATCCCCGGCTTCACCGCCAACCGCTTCCGGTGTTTAGGATCATACAGGTTTACCTCACTCGGCAATGGCGGGCGTGGCCCGACTAAACTCATCGACCCTAGAAATACATTCCATAACTGCGGCAACTCATCCAAACTAGTTTTACGTAGAAATCTCCCGACCGACGTCACCCGCGGATCATTGGTAATCTTAAACACTGGCCCACTCATCTCATTAAGATGAGCTAACTTGGACTTAAGTTCTTCCGCATCCACAACCATCGATCTGAATTTATACATCTTAAAAATTCGTCCATTGACTCCAACCCGTTCTTGTCCAAATAAAACCGGACCCTCAGACGATACCTTTATTGCAATCGTAATCAATAATAGAATTGGACTGATAACGATAAGACCTATACCCGTTACAACAACATCCATGACTCTCTTAGCTATTTCATGCCCAGGCAGCCTAGGATGGCCATCATAGGCAACCATCGGTAACCCACCAAAATCAATTGGTCTGCTCCGAGCTACTTTAGCTACTGTCTCATCAAGCAAAATTGTTACTGTTTTCCCCATGACGTCCAGTAACTCCAAGCAGTCCTTCACCCGTTCATCTGACAAGGGTGCCGTGATAACCGTAAGATCTACTATTTTCATACCCATAACGGTTTGGAGATTGGAATAATCACCTAAGTATTGGATCTCCAAACCATTGCGTTCAGGGGCTAGGTAGCCGACCACTTTGTAACCCAATTGAGGATTTTTATTCACTTTATCTAAATAAGAGTGAGCAGCTTGACCGCTACCAAGGATTAGCACATAACGTGTATTTCTTCCTATCGAACGGTATGCTTGCAACAAGAATCGAACGATTAAATGTACACCTAACGTGAGGCACAGCGCTACAGCCTCAAAGTAAAATACAAACCGGTTATGTATTAGTGTAGGTTTGTACAACGTAACGGTCGTAATCGTTATGGCGAAGGTAGCTACATGCGCTTTAATGAGCTGTTTGATTTCCAGACCAACGGACATAAACCGCCTGGACTGGTAAACCTGATTAACGTTAGAGCTAATCATCCAACATAAGATATAAACTAAAAATATAATAAAGTGTTGTTCCCAAGCACTTCCAGCCAATGCATGCTTATATCGATAAAGCTCCACAGTAAAGAAAAATCCTAAACCAAGGACAATTAAATCGACTATCTGTGAAATGTCGTCTAAAATAGCCCCGTATTCTCTTAACACGCTTTTCCTCCTCCCCTTGGAGATGAACCTTCTTCTCTCTAATTAACCCACAGTTCTATTTACGATCTAATGTCACCTAGGTGAAAAAAAGAACAATTATAAATCCGAATTCCTACATAGCACTAACGAAGGTTCTAAACTTTTCATGTCACATTAGAATTACACGATAAACCCATATTTTTCTGAAGGATAGGTGGATGTGACCCCCACAAGAGCCAAGTCCGCCTTCGTATTAATAAGTACGTATTCTAACTCTTTAAGCCGCTGGAAGAACCGCTCGTCGACAAAGGAATCAACCGGGAGAACGACAACCGCTTCATTAGGGTCAACACGTTCAACCTAAGATAATAGGCAGCAAACGGCCACAGCCGTTTCCCCGACCCACCGGAAAGTAAGATTAGTCTTATTGGCAAGTCCCCTTCTTTTCTATAGCAAAATCCTATTAAGTTTGTCCTAGGATCGTAGACCTAACTGCATTAGATCTACGATCCTAGGACAAATGTCCTTAACGTATTCTAAATTCGGCATAAAACCAGAAAAACCTTTTTTGAACTTACATATTTTTCTAGACAATTAGTGCCTGAAATAGATGTAATGTTTGATTAACCGACAAATTAACTTCTAAACCTTGCCCAGAATCCTTTTCTCTTCCTTTTCTCCTTAGTCTTCATTAAAACCAGTTCTTTCTGGGAATACTCTCCCCCACTCTGCACAGCATCCCCATCGAGAACCCTTTGCGGGTTCGTCACCGTCAGATCCCGGAACTTACCCTCACCAACGATCTCCTGCACGCTCTGGAGTGCCTCCCGATTACTTCCTTCCCTGCGAGATACCCGATGGGCATCCGATCCGACAAAGTGAATTAAATCACTTCGGAGCAAGGTTTCTGCCAGCTCCTTAGACTTAGGTCCATATTTGCCACTTAGACTCATATAGTCTAACTGAAAGAGAACTCCCTTTTTGGCCCATTCGAGGAGACGTTCCGGCTCATCGATGAGCCCTTTATACCGTTCCGGATGAGCCAGAATCGGAGTCACCCTCTCAACCTGGAGCTCGAAAAAGACTTGATCGGTATAGTGCGGTATTTCGAACAGTGGGAGCTCTAGGAGCAAATACTTTCCGGTGTTTCCTAGCGTCATTAATTTCTCCGCGCGTACCCATTTTGCCATGTCTGGGAAGATATAGTTCTCCGCACCTGGCAAGATTTCTACGGGAATTCCCTCTTCGGCTACTGCTTGGCGCACTAGCTCAGTCGCAGCCAGAATTTCTGCAGGGCTCAAATAACTGGCCCCTTCCAGGACGTGCGGGGTGGCGATCAACGTCTTAAATCCTGCTTCGTGCAACTGGCGCACGATTCCCAGCGTTTCATCTATATTTTTTGAACCATCATCCACTCCTGGCAAAATGTGGCTATGAGTATCAATCATGTAAACTCTCCTAAACTTCACTATACCTCTAATTTTGAGTTATTTAACAGATTATCTAAACTAACCTAACATAGTTCTGTTATACTATAGGTTCGTCATCCATCGATATTTTCCTCCCTAAAGCCTCTTGTAAAAGTTTACACCCTGCAAGTTTTAAGTTTTCTTTGTTATCTCCTCAAAGAATGCTACAATTTAATTTAAGTACACGCTTGAAACTGTCAAGAGAGGAGTTAACGATGTTTAAACTTAAGCTACGACACATCCTAACAGCCCTGGGCGTTATAGTAGTAGTGATCGGCGGTTATGTGGGGTGGCAAGTATATCAAGGGCAGCAGATGGCTAATCAGTATGCGTCAGATGCTCAACAATCAGCCCAAACGCCCGGTTCTCAGGGGACCACATCGGGCACATCACCCGATTCGACATCCCCATCGTCCTCTATTCCCAACTCAACTGATCCTACCTCCACCTCTTCTGCCCAGACTCCTTCCTCCTCTAGTTCCTCAGGGAATTCAAGCACTCCTTCATCCCCCTCGGCAACATCGTCTTCCGGAGATTACAAACACTTAATGTCCCAACCTTATCAGCAAACCATGCAGACCATGAAGAATGTAAAAGCAAATACCCTCGCCTTACAAGGCAATAAGCTCTCACTTGCTGCGTATCGGGCCAGCATTCTTCAGTCTCAAGCAACCTTTACCACTGCAGAAGAGTTTGTGAAAGCAAATCCTCCGACAGAAGAAAAGCTAAACCCCTCCTACCAGAAGTTTTTGGCAGGAATCAGCTTAGCTAAAGAGTCTATGGATGTCGTCTTAAAGGGGATTTCTTCTTTCAGCCCCTCAAAACTCTATGCCGCTCGTGAGATGGGTAAACAGGCTCAACAACAAGTGATCGATGGATACTCCCATTTTTAAGCAAAAACCGAACTATTATACTTCACTCTCTCCCTTTTTTCATCCTTTTCTTTCCAATCCCACTTTGAGGTTAAAAAAGCGGCCCTTTCCGATTTGGAAGAGGGCTGCTTTTACATTAGCGTCCTTTCTGGCGCTTAGGCTTCTTCTTAGCATCATCTGAACCGTGATAGTAGTAGTAATAGTAGTATTCGCTGGTTTTCATGTCTACTTTATTGAGAACTGCACCCAGGATCTTGGCGCCTACTTTATCCAGTTGTTCTTTGGCTCTTTGCGCAAAGTCCTTGTTTACTTCACCTGCAGCTAAGACCAAAATGACTCCATCGACTTCCTGGGCTATAATCGCGGCATCCGTCACCGCAATAATGGGAGGGGTATCGATGAGGACCATGTCAAATTGCAGACTGAATTCCTCGATCAAACGCTTCATCCGTTTGGAGCCGACAAGCTCGGCAGGGTTTGGGGGGATGGGGCCGCCCGTGATAACCATTACGCCGGGCACAGCTGTTTCCTGGATGTATTGGCGATAGTCTTGATCCTGAACTAAGGCCACGGATAACCCTTGCCCATTATCCAGGCCAAATAGTTTATGCTGAGTCGGATTGCGCAGGTCAGCATCGACGACAAGCACAGACTTCCCCGCTTGAGCCATGCTAACTGCCAGATTGGCGACGGTGGAGGATTTGCCTTCCCGAGGGCCGGAACTGGTGATCATAATTTTCTTAGTTTCCGAGTCGACACTCGTAAACTGAACATTTGTCCTGAGCGTCCGGTACGCCTCTGAGATTGGAGATTTTGATTGCTCTAGGGTGATTAATGAATATGCCAATAAAATCTACTCCTCTTACCCTTGTTTGCCTATTTGATAGTTCGGAATAACGCCCAGTACGGGAATTCCTAATAGCTTCTCGACATCCTCTGAGGTCTTGACGGTATTATCCAAGTACTCCAGCAAGAAGGCCAAGCCAACCGCAGCCATCAAGCCCACAACAAAAGCAATCAGTATGTTCAGGGTTTTATTAGGCTTAACAGGCTTATCCGGGGTCACTGCAGTGTCCACGATACTAACACTGTCCACCTTTTTAATTTCAATGACGGCTTTAGAAAACTCTTGCGCCATGGTGTTGGCAATCGAAGCGGCTAGCTTAGGGTCTGTATTGCTAACCTGAATTTCTAAGATTTCTGTAGTCTTCACAGGATTTATGGAAATCAGTTTATCAAGTTCTTCAACTGTGAGCGACAGGTTTAAGTCATTAAGCACACTTTGCTCCACGGTACGGCTTTGAGCAATCGTAGCATAGGTTTTAGCAAGTTGTTGGTTGGCGAGCAGCACACTATTATCCAGCATTTGGTTTGCCGCTTGACCCTCCTCGGCAGCTTTTTTCCCGACAATCAGCGTTGTAGAGGCTTGATAAACCGGCTTAATGATATAAAAACTAATAATTCCGCTGGTCAGTGCTGCGATCAGGGGGAGCACTACCACGATCATCCAACGTTTTCGCAGCATATCCCAATACTGCCGTAATTCGATTTCCTCTTCCATTTTGACCTCCCAAATAGTTCTGCGAAACTTGTTCGACTTTACTTAATTCGCCTAAAATCTCTTATTTCCTTCAGATCCGCAAACTAAATGTTGCAAAACTTGCTGTTGCAATGAAAAGGCCGTATCGAGAATACGGCCGTAGATTGATTACTGCTTAAACGTTCCTTATTTTAAGATCAAATTGACCTTTAAGGTCCCAACGGATTTCCCATCAATCAAAAGCTTGCCCTGTAGGGTTTTAGTCGTACCGTAAGCAAATCTTAAATCACCCATATCTACCGTGGTTGAAATGCTGTTACCAAGATCCCCGATCGTGATGACTTGTTCTTGACCCGCTGTTAAGGAGATATTCTGGGCATTACCGAGAACCGTAATTTGCAGGATACAATCCTGATCTGCCGTCACGGCAAACCCAAGAACGTTAACCTTCTCATCGAGTCCGGAGAGATTAATTTCTGCACCATTCTTATAGGGTCCCAAAGAATTGGCCGGATCTGTGATCACCCGCAGATTGCTGAGGGTTACTGAGGTCGGCACAGTGGGCGTTGTGGGCGTGGTGGGTGTTGTCGGGTCCTCAACGGGCGAAGTGCCTGTTGACCCACCTGAGGTAGAGGCAATCGGGCTACTGACCGGAATAGCCTTTGCTCCACTTCCGGTGATTACGACTTTATTGCCTCTGTTATCAAAATTTGATACTTTTGCTCCTAGATCAATCAAAAGAGCGGCTTTTACGTTAGTTATTAGATTTTTAAGGACAGCCGTGGAACTTAGATGAAGCTGAGCTTCTTCATTATCGATTACAACCGGCTGAGTGAAGGTCCCTCTCAACTCGATTAGCGGGCTATTGCCAGGTGTACTCATGATGGTTACTCCACCCACGGAACCACCTATTACGTCAAGAATTACCGAAGAGCGTACCAGCGTATTGGCGATTGCCGTAGTCCCTGTCGACTCAACCCGAACTTCACTGCTGCTGTCCACCTTGAGAACATCCGCTGTTGTGTTCTTTAAGTGAATACTGTCTTTCCCTCCGGAGAGAATCACAATATTAGCAGCGGTCACACCGTCTAATGTTGCCGAACCAGTGTCGCCGGGATCTACAAAGACCGTCCCCTTGACGTTCAGCTTACTCAAGGTGATGTTATCGCCCTTTACAAAGACACTGTAGTCGGCTTTAGCGTTTGTCAGGGTTACGTTATTACCTGTAATCTGGACGTTATCCGTTAGCTCGACGGGTGTAGTGGCGTCCGTTGATCCTACGGTGGTGTTATCGGTTCCATAAGCAACAACAGAGTTCAAGGCATTCAGGGCTGCGGAAGGGACTACAGCCTCGCCACCTAAAGCAACTATGTCAGCCGTTGGCATTGACAATTTCACAAAGTCCTTCGTGGCCTGCTCCAATTGTTGATTGACAAGCACAACAGGTGCTCCGTTTGCTGCGGCCAGAGGTACGCCAGCCAATGCATCGACCAAGGTTTCCCCATTGGCCACATACACCTTATCCGTCTTATATTCTTGCGCCAAGCCCTTCAGGATTTGGACGTTGGTGTCATACTTCGTCAGGCCTGAGTATCGGCTGACTGTACCAGGCAATTGGGCTTTAACGGCATCGGAGACGACTGCTGTTCCACCAACCACATAGGAATCGGTCACCTTAGCTTGGACGCTGGCCAGATAAGCTTTAACGGAAGCAGGAAGCTGGCCCTGAGGCGTTGTTAAGATTGGTATTCCCTGTGCTGCGGCAATCGGCGCTATGGACAGGGCATCTGCCGGACTTAACCAACCGGCAGCTAAGATAACTCGCGAAATCGTGGCGCCTTGCTTGGTTAACTCGTGAGCAATATTCACAGAGGTCTCATATTGATCATAACCACCAAGTTGAACCGGCGTAATTCCCAGTGCTTTGATTTCGTCAATAGCCGAGGGCTTAATCACCGCCGTACCGCTGGTTATGTAGACCGTTTTAGGTTTAAGACGTTGTAATTCAGCTTTGGCGTAGGAATTCAGATGCTCCCCACCATCCGTTAAGAGAATAGGAGCCTTTAATTTGGCGGCTAATGGGCCTGCTGCCAAGGCATCCACAAGGGAATAGTTCATTCCGGCTGAGAGCACGACATTATCCGTTGTCCCAGTCCATCCTTTTTGCGCCATCAGGGCAGCTGTGGCATACTGGTCAACTCCACCGACCCGAGTAAAGGTATTCGGAACACTTGTTGGAGCGGCGTTCACCACTATAGGGGTCAGAGTTGAAGACAACACAACAAGTGCTGCCATAAAACCATTTAGCAGCTTTTGTTTTGCTTTTTTGCGCATGATTCGTCCTCCTAATTTTACTTTGACCTTAGGGTTTTGGTTGTTGTCGTATTCATCGTAATCATTTCTACATAGTTCTATTTATTCCTGCAAGATATTCATATACTTATGCTCTTCTACTCAATTTAAAAGTATAACTAAGCGACTGGTTACTAAACTGCAGGAATTAAAGATGGAAATGGACCAGCCTTTCCAAGCTGGCCCAAATAGATTTTCAAACCTATTCGCTAATTATGAAGGTGTACGTACTTGTTTGTGAATCAGCATCAGTTAAGGTAACGGTTGCCGTCACATCGCCACTAGGTTCGCACAGGTTTCTAAGGATTTGGAAGAGCGCATCCTTTTTGTCCGCTCCATATACTAAGGCATCTAACAGTTCGGGGCGTGAAATAATACTTGAAGCGTTAATGACATCCATTGTACCGAAGATATTCTGGTAAATCTGGTCTTTCTGAGCTTCATCCGCTGACTTGATCGCGTTAAAGAGATCCGTAAAGTTGATAGTTTCAAACATAGTTGCTCTAGTCTCAGGAGTTAGATCATTCATCATTGCTGCGAAAAGAGCTGTATAATCCATATTGGTAAAGAGGAAGTCTTTTTGATCGACTGTAAGCGCAAGATCGTTGAATAACTTTGTTATGTCAGTGTCCTGATTGATATAGAAATCATAGATCACCACTTTTTGAGCGGCGCTTAACGATGGGATCGCTTCTACTACATTTTTCATGATACCTTCTACGTCAGACCTAAAGACCGTATTATTTGAGTTTAGGGATACACTGATAACATTCATCATGTTGTTAAAAATCTTTTCTTTCAAATCGGGACTTGCATTCCTAATTGCCGCATAGAAGTCTTCAAAGCCGATTTGCGCGAATACAGCATTTTGCGTTGTTGAATCTGTTTGCTGGACGAGTTCTAAGACTTTGGCAAAGTCAACCGTGTTTAAGACTGCTGCTTTATCCACTGCATCTAAATCTTTAATTGCGTTAAAGATTGCGGTCATATTGGCCTGAGATAAATCAAGATCTCCGTTAGTAGCTATGGGGGTGTTTAAGATGCTATTTGAGCCTGCTTTTAGGTTAAAGTCTCCGATCGTCCCTGAATTACCGATGCTAAAGGATAATTTGGCGTCTTTAGAGACTGTAATCGCGGAATCTTTTTTCAGATCGGCAAAGGAGAATGATAAGGTATTGCTGGTTATTGCTGCACCAAATGTGGTAGCCGTAATTTGAGGTGCGTTCAAGTCTATTACTGCCGGAGCCACGATTACGGTTCTGGTTACTTCAGCAGCCGCATTGCCTGCTGCATCACTTACGTTGTAATGGACTAGATAAGTTCCGGCTACAAACGTATTGATTGACCCAACTGAACTACCATCTTTTGTATAGGAAACGGTTACTGTCAATCCAGTGTCTTTGTTGTCGGTTACTGTTGCTCCAGCATCGATGTAGGTAGCCCCGTTTGCTACGTTGACAGTAGCAGCTCCATTTAAGGTGATCACTGGCGCTGTTTTATCACGATTGGTGCTGCCGCCACCGCCTCCTCCACCGCCGCCGCCGCCACTGCTAGGATTACTAGGTTCGCTTGGTTGAGTAGGAACTTTATCGGCTACCCCTGAACGTACAGCTTCAGGAACAACTGCGATCCCCCCTAAAGCGGTGATAATACTGCCAATGGAAAGCCTACCAGCCACATAGGTCGTAGCCTCATTAGCTGTTCCGTTGGTGAGAACGATACCGGCATTGTACAGTGCAGCAAGTGGCGCTCCGGCCAAGGCATCAATAGCTGTTTGGCCGTTTGCTAGGAAGATATGATCATACTTCAGAATGCTTTCAAATGCTTTAAGTACGGCAAGATTCGTATCATAAGCTGTGTTACCGAACAGGCGTGTTGCATTAGGAAACTGAGCTTTAACTCTCTCACTGATGACCCCTGTGCCGCCAATCACGTGTGATGCCGTTACACCACGGTTTGCGGCTAAGAATGCTATTACGCTTTCCGGAATTTTATCTTTGTCGGTTAAGAGAATGGGCTCTGTCTGAGCGGCTGCTATTGGGGCAATCGAGAGCGCATCTTGATTTAGCCACCCATAGGCAACAGCGACTTTGTTAACATTAGCACCGAGGGCAACCATTTGCTTAGCGATATTCACTGCTGTTTCAAAACGGTCTGAACCACCCAATGGAACAATCTTAATGCCCATACTAGTCAGCTGATCAAGAACAGCTTGACTAATGACCGCAGTTCCACTAGTTACATAAACTGTCTTAACCTCTAGTTTAACGAGTTCTGCTTTGGTATCTGGATTTAGTACGTTCCCAGCTTCTTGCAGAAGAATAGGCGCTTTAAGGAACGAAGCAAGTGGACCAGCGGTCAGCGCATCCACCATGCCATAGGAAGTTGATGATGAAAGTATTGCGGTACCAGTCCAGCCTGTATGATCGGCGATTTGTACCGCCGTCTGTGCCGCGACAGTTCCCCCTAAGCGAGTTGGGATGGCATTCTCTGCAAGGGCATTGAATGGAATCATCGAAAGCATTCCTGCGATAGCTAAGGAAGCTAACACCTTTTTGGATTTTTTCATGTATTGAATTCCTCCTCTCAAAGTTAGGTTCTAATCGGTAATAAATAGGTTATCTTGCCCCCACCCAGGACGTTATCGGTCGTCCTTCACCCCCTTAAAATGAGCTATAATATATGAATATCTTTAAGAATCTGAAATGTACTATTTCTTAAGGAACCCTAGAACTCTTCTAAGAAGTAGGTAGTGGAACCGAATGGGTAGCATTCCCTGTTTTACAATTGATTCTGTATAAAATCAAATATTCCTGCTTACTTTGACCTTTTATATAGAAATAAATCAATTTTGTGGAAGATACCTTGCAGCTGAAAGGGCTCAATCTCCAGCTTAAACTGTATGACCACGGCAACGGGCAGAAATAAACAATCCCCTAAAACCTTCATGTTGAAAGCTTTAGGGGATTGTTGGGTTTCTGTTGAGTTATATCTTCCTAGACTCTTCCGCTTCCATCACAGGTCGGACAGGGCAAGGTATAACGCACCGCCAACGTCTGACCAACTTTTTTCCGGGTCATCTCTACCAACCCCAGTTGGGTCAGACCTAACACCTGAGATTTCGTCTTATCCCGAGCGCAGGACTTCTCCAGTACTTCAATCACCTTCTGCTGATCTTCTCTAGCCGCCATATCGATAAAGTCAATAATAATAATCCCGCCCAGATTTCTCAGACGCAGCTGGCGGGCAATCTCACTGGCAGCCTCTAAGTTTGTATGCAGCACTGTTTCCTCCAGAGAACGTTGCCCCACATATTTTCCGGTATTCACATCAATTACGCTTAAAGCTTCCGTCTGCTGAATGATTAGATAACCTCCGCTTTTTAACCAAACCTTAGGGCGCAAGGTTTTCCGAATTTCATCATCGACACCATACTTGGCAAAAAGATCCTCTCCCGTGACCACAAGAATGTGTTTTGCCGCCGGATGTTCAATCTCCCGCAAGGCCTTGCGCAAGGTTTGAGCCACTTCATCCTGATCAACAATGATTCTCCCCACGTCTTGATCCATCCAATCGCGCACCAGCCGGGAAATCAAATCCACATCCTTATGTACAAGCCCCGGCATAGAAACATGCGGAATCCTCGGTTGCAAAGCTCGCCAAATTTCCACGAGCTGAGCAATATCTTCCGCAATCTCTTCACCGGCAATTCCCTCAGCCAGAGTGCGAATAATAACCCCCATACCCTCCGGCTTCGCGTTATCCGCCAAATCTCGCAAACGAGCCCGTTCATCATTATCTTGAATCTTCCGAGACACCCCAATATAACTCACCTGAGGAAGCAGCACAACATAGCGCCCAGGCAACGTCAAATTGACACTAATCCGGGCCCCCTTCGAGCCCACCGGTTCCTTAATAATCTGAACCAACAGTTCTTGACGAGGTTTAAGAATGTGCTCAATCCGAACATGAGCCGCCGGATCAACCTTCTCATCCTCCTCAAAACGCGACAGCACAGCATCACTAACATAGAGAAACGCATTCTTATCCAGCCCGATATCAACAAACGCCGCCTGCATACCCGGCAAAACATTCTCCACCCGACCCCGATAAATATTCCCCACCAAATGAGTCGAATCGCCCTCTTCCTCGAACACATCCATTAAATTGCCTTGCTCAAAAACAGCCGCCCGTAACCTCTTGGCCTGACTCTGCAAAACAATCTCTTTCAAACCCGACCCCGCACTTTCATTTTTCAAACGAACACACCTCCCTCTAGAACTTTATTAGATGAAATACTAGCCTTACAACACGTCCCCCTCGTCGCACAAATCTGCGAAGCAGAGGTGCGACGCGCCGCAAGAAAGGAATACAAAAACAGACGTTCTTAACTTGTAATCCAACCCAAACCGTCCCAAGCCCACCAGCGCACCCCCGCACCGATACAGAGGTGCCGCATGCTTGAAAAGCATGTCCACGGCGTTGCGTCAAGCCACCCTAATAGAACCCCTAGAGCCCAAACCTGCGTCCGTTCCAAGCCTCTCATTAAACAAACCCCAAACCGTTCCAAGCCTAACGGCGCCGCTCAGTTTCGAAGCGGAGAGGTGCGATTTTTGCTTAGAGAGCACTTTAGCGGAATTGCGTCAATGAGCGCAGTCGATAAGGCGTTAAGAAACTCAACGGTTCACATGCAGAACAACCCAGAGGTTTTGAGTTTTAGCCTTAGCGACAAGCGAATAGCAATGCAGCGGTGCGAACGTGCAAAAACGCACCTCGGAGCCCCCGAAAGCTCAGCAAGCCCGTCTCTACTCAGCCAACTGCTCAAACGGCGAGCTATTCTCCCCCTGATAACTCACATGAACGCCCGTCCGCTTAACATGCAAAGCCTCCAAATCCAACGGCAAATTCTCCAGCTCGCGTAGGCTCGCCAGTACTTCCTCCGGCCGGACACTCCCCGCGTTACCCATCTCGACCTCCAGATCAAAGATAATCTCGTCCCCATGGATTTCGCCTTCCAATCGCTTAACCCAAGGTCGAATGTCCTTATCTGTTGGCCCTTTTTTCGAATAACGCGAATAGTTCACATGTTCCCTGGCCAGCCAAGCTCCAACCGCTTCTTGCAAACGTTCCGGTAGAATCGGCAAAGCCATAAGAACGCGCATCTTATAACTGGCTGCATTAAGCACTGCCATCAAGGGTTTAGCACCCTGAGTCAAGACACGACCTTGCAAGAGCCGAATACCAGGTGGCAACTGCTCCTGAATACGTGCTAATACTTCCCCCAAGTCCATATCACGTTGGATATCAATGTCCACGTACTCTCGTTCTCCTTCTGTTCCAACCGCCAAGGCGAAACCGAAGGAAATTTTAGGACGTGGGTTAAAGCCCTCCGTATAAGACATATTGATCCCCGCCCGACGAATCGCACGCTCAAACACCCGTGTCAAGTCCAGGTGTGCGATATATCTTGCATCTTCAACTTTGGTATAGGCGATTCTTAGCCGCATGGCACTCACCCTTTCAACTCAATCTGAACCCCTCTGCCGGGGCAAATTCCGCACCCAGTACATACATCATACCGACAATCGATAGTCTTCGCTTCCTGAAGTGCTCGATGGTGCTCTTGCACCAAGAACTGTTTTGTCACCCCACTCTCTAAATGCTCCCAAGGTAAAATATCATCATAGTCCATCGCTCGATTAGCATAAAAATGAGGGTCCATTCCTAACTCTTTAAAGGCCTCCATCCACACATCTTCCCGGAATTGTTCTGACCAGCCATCAAAACGTGCTCCATGACGGTAAGCCCATTCCAAAAGCGGAGCTAAACGCCGATCTCCTTTGGCAAAGACTGCCTCCAGATAACTTGTCTTTACATCATGATAATTATATTTTAAACGGCGATCTCGCAATTTCTCTCTGAGGTATCTCTGCTTTAACTCGACCGATGCTTTAGATTCCTGGGGTTCCCATTGGAAGGGAGTGTGAGCTTTAGGAACAAAGATACTCGTAGAGATTGTCACCGTAATATTGCGACGTCCCAGCTTTGTCCCCAGATTGGCGACCTTTTTAGCCAGATCGACAATCCCATCAATGTCTTCCTGGGTCTCTGTCGGTAATCCTACCATGAAATACAATTTAATGGTGGACCAGCCTTTTTTGAAGGCAGCCTCAGCGGCATTTAACAGATTCTCTTCCGAGACCCCTTTGTTAATAACATCCCGTAAGCGTTGTGTGCCTGCTTCCGGGGCAAAGGTTAAGCCGGATTTGCGCGTCTTCTGAACAGTCTCCGCTAAGTCAACGTCGAAAGAGTCCACACGCAGTGAGGGAAGTGAAACGCCGACCCTTGCGGGCCCATGTTGCTCAAGGATGGCCTGAATGACCGGTTGGATGCAGGTGTAATCCCCACTGGAAAGCGAAGTGAGCGCAATCTCGTCATATCCCGTTGAACGCACCAATTCTTCGGTTTGCTTCAGCAGCGTTTCTACAGAACGTTCTCGAACCGGTCGATAAATCATGCCGGCCTGACAAAAACGGCACCCTCGGGAACAACCGCGCATGACTTCGAGCATCATCCGATCATGCACAATTTCCATGTACGGGACAACCGGATTGGTGGGGAAAAACGCTTGGTCCAAATTTGGCACGATGGCCTTTTCCACAGCGGCTGGAACACCCGCTTCAGCCTCAATCTTCTCGATTCGCCCGTCGGCTTTATAGGTTACATGGTAGAAATCCGGCACATAAACCCCTTGCACTTGGGCAACCTTGACTAAAAACTCTTTCCGAGGCAGAGGGTTCTTCTTTTGCTCAGCGATAAGGCGAAGCACTTCGGGCAACTGCTCTTCACTCTCCCCCAGGAGGAAGAAGTCGATAAACCCAACGAGGGGTTCCGGATTAAAGGCACAAGGGCCTCCGGCAATAATCCAAGGATCGTCAGCCCCACGTTCTTCCGTACGCAGCGGAATTCCTGCTAAATCGAGCATACTGAGAATATTGGTATAACTCATCTCATACTGCAGGGTAAATCCGACCACATCAAACTCTTGAAGCGGTTGAAACGATTCCAGAGCATAGAGGGGAATATTCCTTTCCCGCATCATCTCTTCCATATCCACCCAAGGAGTAAACGCTCTTTCACAAAGGAATTCCGGGTACGAATTGACCAAGTGGTAGAGAATCCTTGTTCCTAAGTGAGACATTCCAACTTCATACACATCCGGGAAAGCAAAGGCCATGTGGACCTCTGTTTGCTCCCAGTCTTTGCGAATCGCATTCCATTCTGATCCTAAATAGCGGCTGGGTTTCAAGACCTTGGGTAAGAACCGTTCGACCTGCCGGCGTACTTCCGCCGCAGTAAATTTACTCATGCTGTCAACGAGGCCTCCTTGTACTACATTGTGATCTTATATTATATCATAAATTCCCTAATTTTACATGTTTCATCTTCAGTCTTTACTTATTCCTCCGGCCCGCGCTATTATGACTTCAAAACTTAGAGTTTCCCCACCGGAAAACGGATTCCCTCCCGCATCATTCCTTCCACCACATCTGTTTCGGTCAGTATCTTACCCAGCCCCATTTCTTCATTCGTCAGGGAGACCATAGCGTAGCGATCAGGGGTAAATTCCTCAACAATTCGTACCAAGGGTGTACTGCGGTGAACGGTTAGCCATTTGCTCCGCATCAGCCCTCTTTTTACCAATTCCTCTTTCTTACGTGTCAATTGCCTGAGAAATGTAATATGAGCAGCTGAAATTTCTTTACTACCAGCAAACCAGAAGAATCCCCCTAAAATCATGAAGGTCAGCGATCCTTCGGTAAATTTTCCTTGGCTCCATAGGATTATCCCGTAAAGGGCAAAAAGAACGCCCAGCCATTGACCAGACTTGGCCAAAAATTTCGTAGTCCGGACGAATCCGAACGCTTCTGCGCAAAATGCTCGCAGGACACGTCCACCATCCAGCGGCAAAACAGGGATTAAATTAAAAGCTGCCAGCCAAAAGTTATACCGTACAAAATCATTAGCCAGCTCTCCCGTCCACAGCCCATTCCACCTTAACACCTGAGCCCCAAATAGGAGCGCCACGTTAAAGGCTGGACCGGCTAAAGCCATCACACTTTCCTCAAGTTTTCTACCCTCAAAGAGGTCATCGCAATATGCCGCGCCACCAATGGGAAACAGTTCTAAGCCAACGACTTTAAAGCCATAGGCTCTAGCGGTCAAGAGATGCGCCAATTCATGCCCGAGCACCAAGCTAAAGACGAGAAGAGCCTGGGCTACTAAACCCAGGACTCCATAAACTACCAAAACCAACAGAAATGAGGGATGGATCCGAAGGCTCATCCCATTAATTTTTGCGAGCTCCATTTTTCCTCCTCCTTAATCGTGGTTCGATGTTCGATATTCGTGGTTCGAGCTTTGAATTCGATTCTATGAATCGAAGAACGGAATTAATCTTTAAGCTTTAATATACTGGGCGAACTTTGTTCGTTTCGATTCGAACCACGATCCACTGTTTTGATGTTCGTAGTTCGATATTCGTGGTTCGATTTGTGAATTCGATTCTGCGAATCGAAGACGGAATTAATCTTTAGGCTTTAATTTACTGGGCGAACTTTGTTCGCTTCGATTCGAACCACGAACATCGAACCACGATCTACGACTTCGGTGGGATGAGATAAGGTATCGGGTTGACCGCTTGGTTATTTTTTCTTAGCTCAAAATGCAACCAGGGTTTTTTCAGAGGTGCGGAAAGTCCAACCGCTCCAAGAACATCCCCTTTCTCGACCCGCTGGCCTTTCCGGACAGCAATGTCACCCAGGTTCCCCAGAACAGTGGTCCAGCCATCGCCAAAGTCCACTTTCACAATCTTTCCGAGTTGAGAATCTTCTCCCACTAAGGTTACAACCCCAGCTGCGGGCGAAACCACCGGGGTCCCCAAAGTACTGGCCACATCAATTCCGTTATGAACTGAACCCAAGGCATTGCTCCCCCCGTCTCCGACCTCTCCGAACCCGGCAACAACGGCTCCCGAAAGCGGAGCCAAAAACTGACCTTTCATCTTCGCATCGACGGCCACACCCTTATTGCTAACACCTCCAAGTGACAAGGCATCTTTGGCCATCCCATTCAAAGCCCCGTAAAAGTTACCAGAATCCATCGCACTCCGATAGAGTGAATGAACCGTAAGCGAAACTCCATCTGAACTATTGGCACTAAAGAAAACTAAGAGAAATAGCACAGCCGCTATCAATGTTCGCTTCTGAGTCCCGTTCCAATGTTGTAATAAGTTCCCCCAACCCGACTTGACTGGATTTCGATAACGCCCAGGTTGACGATGATAGGGTGGTGCCGATTTGCCCCGCCCCTGTTCTTTCCCCACTTCATGGATCGCTCGTTCCCATTCCCAGTCATCCCAACGTTCAAAAGGATTCATCCTTCTCAACCCCTTTATCGATGTTCGTGGTTCGAGGTTCGTGGTTCGATTTGTGAATTCGATTCTGCGAATCGAAAGATGGAATTCATCTTTAATGCTTTAAAATCTTCCGCGAACTTTGTTCGCTTCGATTCGTACCACGAACATCGAACCACGATCCTCGATTAGCTCGTACATCCCTTAATAGTCTATGAGAGGGCAAAAAAAATAGAACTGCTGTGCAGCTCTACTCGTGGTTCGATATTCGATATTCGTGGTTCGAACTTTGCATTCGATTCTACGAATCGAAGAACGGAATTAATCTTTAAGGCTTTAATATTCCGCGAACTTTGTTCGCTTCGATTCGTACCTCGAACATCGAACCACGAACCTCGATCAGAACCTCGCTCAGAGCCTCGATCAGAACATGAGTCTCTGGCGTCTCAAATTAACACTTAGCAGTAATCCGACCGCTGCCATGTTCGACCACATGGCACTTCCTCCGTAGCTGATCAGCGGCAGAGGGATACCGGTCACAGGCATAATCCCAGAGGTCATGCCAACGTTAACCAGAATGTGAAAGGTAAACATGGAAATCACGCCCGTGGCGATTAGCATTCCGAACGTATCCCGCGCTTTTAGGGCGATACTGATACTTCGTAGAATAAAGATCAAAAAGAGGAAAAGCAGAGTGATTGTTCCTATAAAACCGAACTCTTCTCCCACCACAGAAAAAATAAAGTCGGTGTGATGCTCCGGTAGGAAGTTCAACTGGCCCTGGGTTCCCTTTTGGTACCCTTTTCCCCATAGCCCTCCGGACCCGATGGCCCAGAGCGATTGAAGAATATGCCATCCGTCTCCAGACTTATCCGCAGCAGGATTTATGAAAATGGTTAGGCGCCTTAACTGATAATCTTCCAAAGGTATAGGCAATCCCTGAAGCCAATGGAGCCAGCCAGGTAAGTTCGTGGCGAAATGAAGCCACAGCCATACCGCTATGATGCAAACCCCACCCAGTAACAAACCTCCGAATTTCCAGGGATTTGCACCGGCCACAAACATCATACCAATAAATATAGCCGCAAAAACCAGGGTAGTCCCTAAGTCCGGTTGCTTAAAGATCAAAAGCATGGGGAATATCACAAACAAAAACGGCACTACGAAATCCTTATAATTATTGAGCTTTCCTTTTCGATCGGCTAAAAAATCAGCAAGGGTAATAATAATGAAGATTTTGGCAAATTCCGAGGGTTGAATACTAAAGCTCGATGTGATCGGAATCCAACGCGTTGCTCCTTTAGCCGTGGAACCAAATATAATTACCGCCAAAAGCAAGACTATATTAAGGCCATAAATCCACCACCGCAAACGTCGCCATTTTTGATAATCGATGACAGCGAGGAGTGCTGTGATGAAAATCCCGCTAATAATCCAATAGGATTGGACCTTAACATAATGCAGGGGATCTGCTTTATCTACATTGATCGAAGCCGTGCTTAAAATGAAGAGACTGGCTATTAATAATAAAATCGTAAATAAGATGAATAAGGAGTCTAAATTTTTTAATGTTCGTCTATCCACGTGATAATTTCTCCTCTGACTATTAAGCGAATTCTTGCCCATTATAACACATAATGTAACACCAAGCACGGACAAAGGCAACGAGACTTGCAACGAGAAATGGTTCTTAGTTGCCGTGAGGCCTATGAGCATTTATCAAACGCTTTCGCTAATGATAACATTCGCGACGTTAGTCGTTTTGATACTTAAGACAAGGCAAAAGTAGCCCACCCGTCAAGAAAGGCTACCTTTGCTTTTCCCCTATGAGTCGCCCATTTCTGCGACCAAGTTGTACAGCCAGGATGTTAGCCGCATCCTGGTTTTATTTTAGGCAAATTCTTATGTATTAATTATATATCCTTTTAAGAAATTGGCAGGTACAGGATGGATCGCAACAAATGTTAAAAAAAGCCCGGTGGTAAAAACCACCGGCTTTATAAGCTTAATTACCCAAGCGTAAACCCGGGACACTATGCATCGTGCCCCAACTATATCGCTCCCTATGCTTTGGCCGCATAGTCTCTCTTCATTTTTACGACTGGAATGTTAGCAACTAAAGCCACCTCGTCATCATCTTGAAGCAGATTAAACTCAAGGGCGGCTTCATCGATCTCCATGTAATTCGATATAACTTTGACTAGATCTTCCCTTAATCTGTTTAGCATGGCAGGCGAAATGCTGGCACGATCATGAACCAGAACAAGTCGTAGACGTTCTTTAGCCACCGTCTTGCTCGAGGCACTTTCCTTGCCAAGCATTCGGCTGATAAATTCTAACAAGGACGATTCCTCCTCTCAGTTCCGACCGGTCAACGTAGACCCACCAGTTTCTTAAGTCTACCCATAATTCCTAAGGGCACATCTAGATTCATCAGGGCTACTTCTTCCCCTTTAATTCGTCTGGTAATCCGGCGGTAAGCTTCTCCTGCTTTTGACCCTTGATCCAAAACAGCGGGTTCGCCACGGTTCGTAGAAATCACGATGCTCTCGTCTTCCGGAACGACACCGATAAGTTCGATCGCCAAAATATCCAGAATATCTGAGATATCCATCATATCCCCACGTTTAACCATTTCCGGACGAAGCCGGTTAATGATTAATTTCGGATTCCTCAGCTCCGCGGCTTCCAAGAGGCCAATAATACGGTCTGCGTCACGTACGGCACTGACTTCCGGTGTGCAAACGACAATCGCTCGGTCCGCACCGGCAATGGCATTGCGAAAGCCTTGTTCAATTCCTGCGGGACAATCAATGATTGCAAAATCGAATTCTTCCTTGAGTTCCTTGGCTAAGGTTTCCATCTGCTCGGGACTTACGGATGATTTATCCTTAGTTTGGGCAGCTGGAAGCAAAAAAAGATTTGTAAAGCGTTTATCTTTAATGAGCGCTTGTTTTAGGCGACAATTTCCACTGGTCACATCCACTAAATCGTAAACAATGCGATTTTCCAGTCCCATCACCACATCAAGGTTACGCAAACCGATATCCGTATCAACCAGGACGACCTTATGCCCTTCGGCAGCCAGTCCTGTGCCAATATTGGCGGATGTTGTCGTCTTGCCTACGCCCCCTTTACCAGAAGTCACAACGATTATTTCACCCATATATAGACCTGCCTTTCCACATAGACTTTTATCGAAGTTCGATGTTCGATGCTCGAAGCGAAGCGAACAATGTTCGCAGAAGATTTTAAGCCTTCAAGATGAATTCCGTTCTTCGATTCGCAGAATCGAATTCTAAGTTCGAACCACGAACCCCGAACATCGCGTTAGCGGGCCTTGCCACGCCAACCATTCATACCCGCCGCTTCTACAATCAATTGGTCGTCTTTGATTCTGGCGATTTCCGGACCTCGTCCGCTGGTTTCTTCATCCGGTGCTCTGGTCACCAAATCTGCAATCCTCAATTGAGTAGGGGCTAAATGATAAGCGCTCACTGAGGCCTTGCGTTCACCCGTCGCTCCCGCGTGGGCAACCCCTCGCAGGGAACCCAAAACGACAATGTTGCCGGTTGCGATAATTTCCGCCCCGGGATTAACGTCACCGAGAACAACAACATGACCCTCAAATTGAACACTCTTCCCAGAACGAAGTGTGCGTTCCACAAAGAGACAGCTTCCTTCCACCATCCCTTCATACCCAAGGCGCGTTTCTCTATCCTCTGTTGCCGAGGACTTTGCTTGGCCCGGTACATACACTTCTTCCTTAGTCAACCATCCAGCGAGTTCCAACTGGTGTTGTTCTAGGACTGTGGCTAGCATAACGTGTTGGTCCTTAGTATATTCCTTGCTTCCAGCATAACACCGGATGCTCGCGCCTTGCAGGAGTTGAACAGAATTCTTTAAGAGTTTATCGAGTTCATTCATCAGCAATCCAAAGTCCGCAGCCGGATCAAAGTATAGGACTAATCCTTCGCGGGTTCCCTTAAGTGCCACATGTTCAGTCCGTGTCAACCTGCACAATCCCCCATCGCTTGT
Organism: Desulfosporosinus cupriresistens; assembly: GCF_001707885.1. Taxonomy (GTDB): domain Bacteria; phylum Bacillota; class Desulfitobacteriia; order Desulfitobacteriales; family Desulfitobacteriaceae; genus Desulfosporosinus. Next base: position 25,045 of record NZ_MASS01000037.1, read on the forward strand.
CTTATTCAAATGCTCCCTATAAATTCTACAAGCCTGTCCCAATTCCCTTTTTACAATTTAAAAAAACGAGGACAAATTTCCTCGTTTTTTAGCCCCCATTCGTGGACTTCCAACCAAAATACTTCATAAAGGCCGCCTTAGCGACGTAACCTGCTGTTTCCCCACCGTGACTGCCATATTCTACAACCCCAGCGAAGGCAATTTGGGGATGATCATAAGGAGCAAAGGCCACAAACATCCCATTAAAGACATTTTCTAAGTTTGTATTAACGTTTCCTGTTTGAGCCGTTCCGGTCTTAGCCCCGCCGGAAAATTCCGGCAGATCTGCGAAGATAAATTGAGCAGTTCCAGCGTTCGCCCCGCTGCCCGACACTACAGCGCGCATCCCTTGTTTTGTACTATCCAGATCTTGAGGAGAGATGGATACCACATTTAGAACCTTAGGTTTGTTTTCTAAAACCGGTTTCTTAGTAATCGGATCTAAGAGTTTATCAACGATATACGGTTGAAAGTGTTTCCCACCGTTTACGATGGTTGCAACGTAATTGGCTAATTGCAAAGGTGTATAGGTATTATATCCTTGCCCAATGGCATTATTGTAACTATCATAGACCTTCCAATCAACTTTGTCACTGACCGCTTGCTCGTACTCTACATTAACTTGATTAATTTCTGAGTTTTTCGCCGCCTGCAGCTGCTGCTTTGTTGTAGCATCCGGGGCATTGGCCAATTTAGAAGCGTATTTGGTCTCAATCGCAGCCAACTGATTATCGCGTTTCCTCTCCACAGTAGGACCAAAATACGATTTTTTCCATTCTTCTGAAGGTGCAATTCCTTTGGCTTCACCAGGCAGATCAATGCCACTGGTTACACCTAACCCAAATTCATTAGCCACCTGTTTAATAGCTTCCGGGTTGGCATCAAAAACGCGGCGTCCTATCACCTCAAAGTAAATGTCCGAAGATTTGGCGAGACCTCTTGCCAGATTGACCCAGCCGAAATAATTTCCTCCCCACTCTGGAAAACCTCCTTTTTGAGAGTTGGCACTTCCCAAAGAGGACATTCGGTCATCAATCTGTTCATTCGGAGTTGTGAGATTGAGTTTCAAGGCGGCCATACCTGTTATCATCTTAAAGACCGATCCCGGAGGATACGTACCGGACAACGCCCGATTAAGGGAAGCAGCCGGCGCTACGGTATTGGTAAAATACTTGTCCGAAGCAGCCTGAGAAATAGTCCCGATTAAATCGTTAGGATCCATAGCAGGCCGAGAAGCCATGGCCAAAATCTTGCCTGTATTAACATCGATCACGACCGCCGCACCAGCATGAGCCTTCGGATTCGTCTTTTGAATATCAGCTATACGCTGATCAAGACTATCCTCCACAGCCTTTTGTAAGTCAGCATCAATCGTCAATTGGACTGTTTTTCCCGCTTCCGGTGGATTGAGTATTTTTTTAGAAACAGGACGGGCACTATTGTCGACTTCAACTTGTTGAACACCCTCCACACCCCGCAACCAAAAATCATAAGATCTCTCAACCCCATCCTTACCGATCAAATCCCCTTGTTCGTATTCAAATCCTGCTTTTTGCGCATCAGCATTCTGATTAAACTGAGCAATCTCCTTTTCCCCTATCTCCCGAACATATCCAAGGATTTGACCTGCCAGGTTATGTTGAGGATAGTAACGCACCGGAACCGCTTCGACACTTACACCAGGAAGTTCATCTTGGTGTTCAGCTATAATTGCTTGCAGCTTTTGAGGCACATGCTCTAAAATCGTAACCGGGCGATAGCGCTCCCATTGATGATTCTGAATATTAACCAAGATATCTTCCGAAATCGAATCAGCTGTCTGATTAGGATTAGGCCAATCATTTTCCTGTTTAATAAAACCAGCCAAACGACGAACAACATCTTTCCAATCACTGTTTTTCGATTGCTGCAAATCCAACCAGTCTAAGTTAAGAACAAACTCGGGAACACTCGTCACTAAAATTTTACCATTCTTATCAACGATATCTCCCCTAGTCGAAGGAACCTTCACAAGCTGCATAACATTCCCCTCTGCCTTAGCAGCATAATAGGTACCTTGCGCAATCTGTAAATGCCAAAGATTAAAGCTCAGAATCGAAAAAACGACAACCACTACGATACTTAAACCCCAAAGACGATGAACATAAGGTTTTCGTTCCTTTTCATCCATTCAAAAAACTCCTCTTCGAAACATTTTATCTCTTTAAACCATTTGAATCAGCCTAACCCTAGAGGAAGTATTTTGCAGAAGCACTTCATCAGGATTACATCAATGAGCCCAAACAATCTACGTTAATCATGCATCCAAAATCGCCTTTGCGTCAAAGACGCAAACAGCTCCAAAGCACCCTACGTCGTCCCAGCCCCGTCGACCCCAGCCCAGAGGAAGTTTCTCAGCTTAGGGAGCGCTTTAATGGAATTAGCGTCAATGAGCGCAGACGATAAGGCGTTAAGAAACTCAACGGGACTTGTCGTCCACATGCAAGTGCAAGTGCAAGAACCGTCCCCACTTCTTGCATCCCACTCGCATCCAAAATCGCCTTTGCGTCAAAGACGCAAACAGCCCCAAAACACCCTACGTCGTCCCAGCCCCCGTCGACCCCAGCCCAGAGGAAGTTTCTTAGCTTAGGGAGCGCTTTAGTGGAATTTGCGTCAATGAGCGCAGACGATAAGGCGTTAAGAAACTCAACGGTTAACATGCAGAAAGCCCAGAGGTTTTGAGTTTTTGCAAGTGCAAGTGCAAGAACCGTCCCCACTTCTTGCATCCCACTTGCATCCCACTTGCATCCCACTTGCATCCCACTTGCATCCCACTTGCATCCAAAATCGCCTTTGCGTCAAAGACGCAAACAGCCCCAAGCACCCTACGTCGTCCCAGCCCCCGTCGCCCCAACCCCCGTCGACCCCAGCCTAGAGGAAGTTTCTTAGCTTAGGGAGCGCTTTAGTGGAATTTGCGTCAATGAGCGCAGACGATAAGGCGTTAAGAAACTCAACGGTTAACATGCAGAAAGCCCAGAGGTTTTGAGTTTTAGCCTTAACGGCAAGCGAATAGCAAATGCAACGTGCGCGACCGTGCTAAGACACTTCCTCCCTCCCCCCTATCGCTCATACCGCGGCCGATACCGCAACCAGCCATGCAGAAAAGACCGGTGAATCAACGGATAAGTTACCGGCACCAGGATCGCATTGTAAAGGGCAACCCCAATCACCAACTCTCCGATATCCCCTAAAGACCAGTGAAGCCCCGCTCCCAGACTCAAAAAAGCGACGACCGCTTGCCCGACCATGGTCACGATAAAAACCATAAAGGTTGTCAGCAGAAAGTTCTCCCGATACCAGCGCTCCGCAAGCCAATAACTCAAAAAGGCGACTACAGCAAGCGTGACCGTATACATACCAATGTACCGCCCCAAATATAAGTCTTCTAATAAGCCCGCACCCAATCCCCATAACACGCCCGAAGGCCAGCGATGATGCATAGCTATATAGATTGTTAAGAGCATAAGCAAATCCGGTTTAATCCCTGACCATGACCAAAAATGAAAGGCAGTTCCCGGTAAAATAAGGCTCAGGAGAAACATCACCGCGATCAATACATAACGCATTATTTTCCCCCCGGTGTTTTAACGATATAAGCCTCTTCTAAGGAATCAAAGTCAACCAGCGGCTCAATATAAGCGGTTTTGAGCAAACCAGAAGGGTCGAGCTGAATACTCTTTACTTTCCCAATCGGGACATCTTTGGGATAAACCCCGCCAATCCCTGATGTAAACACTAAGTCTCCGGCATTGACATTATCCTCGCGGAGAAAAAGCATTTGCAAATTCCCTGCCGGAGTCAGGCGGGAACCGCGCTTATAAGTACCTTGCACAATGCCAAAGGTCCCTTCACCGGTACTGCCACGCACCAAGGCACTTACTTGCCCTTCCCCGTCGAGGATCATCAATACTTCAGAGGTTGTCGAGGAAACAGAAACTATTTTCCCCACCAGCCCTAAAGCCCCGATGACCGGGTCATTCGCTGTAACCCCATCGGCGCTTCCACGGTTTAAAGTCAAGGTCTGATACCAGGTGTTTGGATTGCGATTAATAACACTGGCTCCAATCTTGGAAAATTTATCCAGAGACGGACTGCGAAACTGGCCCTTATCAAGCTCTGTATAACGCATACCTGCCAAGACCTGTTCTTTGAGCTTGAGATTATCTCCTGTTAATTGCGCTACTTGCTTGCGTAGGGTTTCGTTTTCAGTTTCGACTTCTCGGAAGTCCCACAATGCTTTCGTATTATCCCGAATACCAGTCCCTAACTCAAGCATAGTCGCTTCGATCGGGCTTAAAACACGCTGCAAAACTCCCCCAACCGGATTGGGAAAATTGCTGCCCAGCCCCGTTAGTCGAATTATGATCAGTACGCCCAACAACAGAAAGAAAACGAGAACCGCAATTCCCGTTACATTAACTCTTTTCCCCACCATAATTCCTCCCCGCTGTTTTTAACTCTTTTGCGAGGCGGCAATTTTACGCAGGATATCTGCGTCTTCCAGGACATGCCCAGTCCCATTGACAACACAGGATAGTGGGTCCTCCGCCATGTGCACCGCTATACCTGTTTCATCCGAAATGAGCCTGTCCAGATTGCGGAGTAAAGAACCCCCACCGGCCATCATAATACCGCGATCCATGATGTCCGAAGACAATTCTGGGGGAGTTTTTTCCAGACAGGATTTCACTGCATCAACAATGGCCATGACTGGCTCTTGCAGAGCCTCTTGAATTTCTTCAGAAGTCACTTCCACAGTTTTAGGGAGTCCCGTTAATAAATCCCGTCCGCGCACTGTGTACATGCCGGGTTCTGCCTTGTAGGCAAACCCGATTTCAAACTTCAATGATTCCGCTGTACGATAACCGACCATTAGATTATAACGTCTTTTAATATGGGCAACGATAGCATCATCCATTTCATCGCCTGCCACACGGATAGAACGACTTGTAACAATTCCCCCCAAGGAAATAACCGCTACTTCTGTGGTACCTCCCCCGATGTCTACGATCATATTCCCCGTTGGCTCACTAACCGGAAGACCGGCACCGATAGCTGCGGCCATGGGCTCTTCCAAAATAATCGGGTCTTTCGCACCTGCTGCAATAGCTGCTTCTTTGACCGCACGTTCCTCAACCGGAGTTACACCGGAAGGCACACAAATAACCACACGTGGACGGATAAAAGGGTGCTCGGTCCCTAGTGCTCGACTAATAAAATATTTCAGCATTTTTTGCGTTACATTAAAATCAGAAATAACCCCATCTTTTAAGGGCCGAATTGCTACGATATTACTCGGAGTCCGACCGATCATCTCCTTGGCTTTGTCACCAACAGCCAGAGGGGTCTTTGTCGATATATCCATCGCTACTACGGAAGGTTCCCGTACAACAATTCCTTTTCCCTTCACATGAACCAACGTATTTGCAGTTCCCAAATCAATTCCTAAGTCCCTGCTAAAAAAATTAAACATTGTTTGCTATAACTCCTTCCAGTCACGCTTTACACTTTATAGGATAAGTATACCCGATCACTCTGTAATCTACCTAATTCCAAAACGCGAGATTTTGAGAATTCAACCGCAGCAACAAAGTTTGTACACTATTTTAAAAGCCCAAAGTCATCAACCTTATACTTTAATTTCGTCCTTCGATTCGCAGAATCGAATTCAAAGTTCGATCATCGAATATCGAATATCGAACTTCGCTACAAGATTCCCCGTTCTTTTACTACAAGATTCCACGTTCCTTTAAACTGATAAATCGATTATCGCCAATAATCACGTGGTCAAGTACTTCAATCCCGAGAATCTTCCCCCCCTCAGCCAAACGACGGGTTACTTCGATATCTTCCTGGCTGGGAGTTGGATCGCCGCTGGGGTGATTGTGCAATAATATAATGGCGTTAGAGTTGCGCCGAATTGCTTCTTTAAAACACTCTCGTGGGTGAACTAACGAGGAATTGAGTGAACCAATCGAGACGGAACTGATCCCCAGAACATGATTCTTGGTTGATAAAGAGACAACCCTGAAATGCTCACGATCAAGGAAACGCATCTCTTCCATAACTATGTGCGCCACATCTTGCGGAGAATTGACCACAGGTCGGGACATTGGATCAACAGAAACTGAACGACGCCCCAGTTCCAAAGCAGCTTTCACTTCCGCTGATTTCGCTTTGCCTATGCCATGTATTTGAGCTAAATCATGGACCGTCAGCTTTCCTAACCCGGAAAGCCCACCGACCTCCACTAAAATGCGTTCTGCTAACGTTAAAACGTTTTCTCCCTTGGTACCGGTACGCAGTAAAATCGCCAGAATTTCGCAGTTTGATAAGGTTTCAGGGCCTAATTGGTAAAGCCGCTCACGTGGTAGAAGTTCCTCCGGTAAATCCTTTAAACGCCGATAATCCATCCTCCACCTCGCGTGAAGCGATATCTGTCTGCTCAATCCCCCACGCCCTTAGATGTTCCAAGAGATATTCCATCGGTAAGCCAATCACATTTGTCAATGATCCCTCAAACGACGCGACAAATTTCCTTGCTTCCCCCTGAATACCGTAGGCTCCAGCCTTGTCCATCGGTTCCCCACTGCTTACGTATTCCTTGATTTCCTGCCTAGAAAGCTGCCGAAAACGCACGACGGTTTGCACCACGTCCGCTTCCAATCTTCCGGATCCGGAAATCAAAGCCACGCCGGTCAGAACAACATGTGTCCTGTCACTGAGCCTGAGCAGCATTTTTTCCGCTTCCGCGGGTGTTGACGGTTTCCCTAAAATGCAGTCATCAAGGACCACCATCGTGTCCGCCCCTAACACAACATCCTGAGTGTGCCCTCCCAGATCTAACCAATGAGCTAAACCCGCTTGCGCTTTACGTATAGCCAAATGTCTAACCCCAATCTCAGGGGTCATCCCTTCCGGCAATACTTCTGAAACCGAAGCCTTGATCGTTTCAAAGGCATAACCTCGCTCACAAAGCAGCATTGCCCTTCGTGGAGACGAGGAAGCAAGTACAAGCATATTACCACTTCCTTGACAATAAATATCCTCCAAATGCCCCTAAAATTGTCGCGATGGTAATACTCAAGCGAAAACCAAAGGAAAGGGAGAAAAAAAAGAAATCCAAGTAAGTATGGGAGGGTACATCGATGACGGCTGGGCGCAAAAACGGCGCGAAAATTCCATATTTCTCCAAACCAAATCCGACTAAAGTCCCCATGGCAGCACCGATCAGAATGAGTAACACGGTTCTTCCTGACCCTGAGGAATTTCGCCCAACCACCATTGTTTTTTCCCCTTCCATCTATAGTAATCCATCCAAAGCCTAACTCTCCTAATTATGCATCGTATAATTCTAGCATAGCATCTTCCCCTTTACTAAGCAAGTTCTTGAGGACTTGTGTGACACAGCGCTCAGTGCTTACGACGCAGAGCAAACTAACCGTTCAAGCTCCCGGCTTTGGGGAGCGGGGTTCATCCTTCGGCGATAGTATTCTTTTAAAGAACCGCCGACGGCGATAATCTCCACTGGAGACTATCGTGCCAAAAGCGCCATCCTTGGCGCATTGGCGGCAGTGCACATCCCTGTGCACTGCGAACCGTCCAGCGAGCCAGCGGTGGAACTCGCAGACGCGTGCAGAACGAAGACACCGTCTTCGCACGGGTTAACACAGCAGATAAGCGCTCCTCCCCAGAGCAAATCCCGAGTAACTCTTTATGCAAAGAACTACTCCATTTGGCAATACAAATGAACTATCCGCCGTTTTCCCTACTTCCTGATATTTTAAAAAAGGGGCTGATGCTTACGAACTTTCTCAGTTCGTTTTGCAACAGCCTCTTAATAGTTCTTTATTCTTAGTCCGAAAGTATTATCCCTTTTGGCTGAAACACATCCTAGTGTCTTGCGGTCCCTCTCCAAATCGTCCAAATGAGCGCATCGAGCAAAGCCTGGGCACTAGCCTTAAGAATATTCTTGGACACCCCGATTGTCCCCCAGACTTCTTGATCCAGACGAGTATCGATGATAACCCGCACAATGGCTTCTGTGCCACGCGAACCGTCGAGAACCCTCACCTTATAATCCACAAGTTCACTCTCCCCTAAAATCGGGAAGAAACTTACGAGGGCCTGTCGCAATGCCGTATCCAAAGCATTCACGGGACCATTTCCTTCAGAAGCGATTTGTACTGATTCTTCACCGACTTTGACTTTGACCACCGCGACAGAATCAAGTTCTCCTCGTAAGGGGTCACTCCAAACATGATAATCCAGTACTTCAAACGGTGGAGCTGGGAACTTGCCAAGTATCCGCAGGAGTAATAGATCAAGACTTCCTTCAGCTGCTTCGAATTGAAACCCGGTATGTTCTAACTCTTTGATCTCGATCATGGCCTTTTCAACCCGAGGGTCATCTTTACTCATAGCTGGTTCAAAACGCTGCAAACGTTCCAAGATATTGGCTTTCCCGGCCTGATCTGAGATTAGAATACGACGCTCATTTCCCACCCCGGCAGGGTCCATATGCTCAAAGGAACGTTGATTTTTAAGGATCGCATCCACGTGCATACCCGCTTTATGAGCAAAGGCACTGCGGCCCACATACGGCTGACGATCATCAAAAGGCGCGTTGGTAAGCTCGGCAACGAAACGTGAAAAGGGAGTGATCTTTAGCAAAGCCGAATCAGAAACGACCGAGTATCCCCCTTTGATTTGTAATAACGGAATGAGCGTACTTAAATTAGCATTACCACAGCGTTCCCCGAACCCATTCCACGTTCCCTGAATTTGAGTTACCCCAGCCTCCACAGCTACGTAGGAATTAGCAACGGCCAGACCACCATCATTGTGGACATGGATCCCAAGTTCTTGAGGCGAAAATGCCTGCATAACAGCCCGAACACCTTCAGTTATTTCTCCGGGCAAACATCCTCCATTTGTATCACATAAAATTGCCATCGCCGCTCCGGCTTCGAGCGCAGCGGCGATGCACTTCAAGGCATAGTCCGGATTTTCTTTATATCCATCAAAAAAATGTTCGCCATCAAAGAAAACCTCACGTCCTTGGGAAACCAAAAAAGCAACGGACTCTCGGATCAAACGCAGGTTTTCCTCATGAGTTGTCCGCAAGACATCACGAACATGCAGATCCCATGATTTCCCAAAAATTGTAATTGTTTTAGCTTTGGAAGCGAGAAGATTCAGCAAAATATTACTCTTCTCTGGAGACTCATTTACCTTGCAGGTACTCCCAAACGCTGCAATACGTGCCTGTGACAGATGCAACTCGTGCACGAGCTGGAAAAGTTCTTCATCCCGTGGATTTGCACCCGGCCAACCCGCTTCCACATAGAGACTCCCCATTTCTTCAATCCGCTTCACGTAACTCAACTTATCCCGCGTAGAAAAATGAATCCCCTCACCCTGAGCCCCATCTCGCAACGTCGTATCGTACACTGTAATTTTCTTTTTCTCCTGATGTTGATTCATACTTTTCCTCCTCTTGTTTTCGCACATCTAAAGAAAACTTATACTTTCTGACAGTACTAAAAAGCCCCGCGCCGAGTTCCAAAGAACTTGCCACGGGGCTTTTCTCCCACACGGTGTAGTCGGCACCATCCAACCAGTATCGCTCGGACCAGACCCTTGCGGCGGAACCCTAGATACACTTCTTCATGGTGCTATTATACGACAGGAACCTATTAATACACAACAGTTCAATCACAGAATATTGAATCAAGTAAAAGAGCGTTTCCTTTCACAAAGCAGCTGTAAGGCAAACAAGCATCATCCCCGCCTCGTTCCCAACCCCACGGTGCAGTACCGAAGCAGAGGGGTGAATTGCTTAGTGAACATGTTCGCGGCGTTGCGTCAAGTGCAACTTAGACTGCAAAACGATAAGCAAGCCATGGGTTCACATGCAGAAAGCCCAGAGGTTTGGCGGCTTGTTTTGCAGTTAAGTAAACAGCAACAGAGCGCATGTGAACGGGCAATTCGCACATCTGCTCGACCCAAGCCGTCCTAAAACCACTGCGCACCCACATTAAATGTCAATACCTCAAGATTCACTACCAGGTCAACATTGCGCAACTCAATCTCAGGCGGAACGTTGAGTACCACTGGGGCAAAATTCAAAATAGCTTGTACACCCGCTTGGATCAATTGATCAGCGATTTCCTGCGCCACAGCCGCCGGCACAGCGACAATGCCGATCTGCGTGCGATTTTGTTTCACCACTTCCGCCAATCGATCGATAGGCAGAACCTCCACATTACCGATCATTGTACCCACCTTGCTGGGATCTGAATCAAAAATACTCGTAATGATAAAACCCCGTTCACTAAACCCTTTATAGGAACTCAAAGCCAACCCTAAGTTCCCCACGCCTACCAGGGTCACACTCCAATCAACGCTTAAACCAAGAATCCTTAGAATATGTTGACGGAGATCTTTAACGTTATACCCAACACCTCTTGTCCCAAACTCCCCAAAGTAGGCCAGATCCTTCCGAACTTGTGCGGGACTAACGCCGACTCCATCAGCAATATCTCCCGAGGAGGTGGTTATAATTCCTTTTCGATCAACTTCAGTCAAATGACGTGAATAAACTGATAGTCGAATAATTGTCGCCTCTGGAATTTTTAGCGTTTTCAAATGGTTCCCTCATTTCTCACTATAATTTGTCAAATATAGATAGTTAATTATATCACTATCCAGGAAAAACACAATTTGCGTATTTAATCCTGTTAAGTATGTTAACAACATTCTAATCCTTAAAACCGTTCCTTCTACCTCTCTATTCAAGCGCCTTTGCGTCAAAACGCAAACAGCTCCACAACTCACGTCATCCTAACCACGTCAACCTAACCACGTCAACCCACAAGCCAGAGGAATCTCCCCTCATTTCGCAGGCGTCTTTGCGTCCAAGACGCAAACAGCTCCACAACGCTCACGTCGTCCTAACCCCGTCAACCCACAAGCCTGAAGGCATCTGCTTAACTTAGAGAGCACTTCAGTAGAATTGCGTCAATGAGCGCAGTCGATAAGACGTTAACACATGCAACGTGACTTGTCCAAAACTCAAACAGGACGTTCGAGGTTAGAGCATCGCCCGAAGACACTGTCTTCGCACGAATTAGCCTTCCTTGCAGGATGACTAGCTGCCGTGATGGACCATGGACTGATGGACTGATGCAGCGGTGCCAAGCATGCCAAGCATTCCAAGCATGCCACCAAGAACCGCCCCCACTTGCATCCAAAATCGCCTTTGCGTCAAAGACGCAAACAGCCCCAAAACACCCTACGTCGTCCCAACCCCGTCGACCCCAGCTCAGAGAAAGTTTCTTAGCTTAGGGGGAGCGCTTTAGTGCAAGTGCAAGTGCAAGAACCGTCCCCCACTTGCATCAAATCGCCTTTGCGTCAAAGACGCAAACAGCCCCAAAAACACCCTACGTCGTCCCAACCTCGTCGTCCCAACCCCGTCGTCCCAACCCCCGTCGACCCACAAGCCTGGAGGAAGTTTCTTAGCTTAGGGAGCGCTTTAGTGGAATTTGCGTCAATGAGCGCAGACGATAAGGCGTTAAGAAACTCAACGGTTAACATGCAGAAAGCCCAGAGGTTTTGAGTTTTAGCCTTATCGGCAAGCGAATAGCAAATGCAACGTGCGCGACCGGGCTAAGACACTTTCTCCCTCTATTATTTACCAGAAAACTTATTAATAACCCTCTGAGATTCAAAATATAGCGACAATCCCAAAGCGTTTTGATCTTCACGATTGATTTTTGCCCGAATTTGATTATACATTTGATGGAGCGCTTCCAATTCTTTAGGTGGATGCTCCCCTGCTAAGGAATTCCAAGCCTGCTCTTCCTTAGCCAGAACCTCAGCCGTCATCCCCTTTTGGAGTATCGTATTGACGTTTGTCAACAGTTCGGCTGTAAGTTGTGAACCATTTCCGGCGACACGGAATGACCGTTCCGGAAGCTCGATTTGTTTCGCAATGGTTTGGATTCCTTTTTCGGCAAGGAATTGGCGCATCCCTTTAAGCTCATTGGCTGAATGACCCAAGCCTATACCAACTATCCAGGGATTAGCGTTTAACACTTCGGCATCAAGGGCTAACACCTGAAGTCTTTCTCTCGTCAACTGCGCATTCGTTTCGTTTTGAAAAACGCCAACCTGACAGGTCCAAAACATCGCTTTTGGAAGGACTAGTACTGTGCCATCGAGGGTATTGGAAACTTGTTGGCTTTTTTGTGATTCGGCCTTTACACGACTGGATTGCCCTACGAGTTCCAAATAAACCTTACCAATCCCCAACGTCAGTAAACCCAAGGCCATCATCCCCAAGATTAAGATAATGACGATTCGAATTCGCTCTAACCCTAGCCTTCTCCCTTGCATGCTTCCATTCCCCTTCCGTGTTGCTTGGACAGTCCTTTTATCGGATGATATGTGTTTGATAAAGGAAATAGACTTTATTAAACAAAAATAAGAAAAGCGCCCGGTGTCGTTAAAAAACCGTAGCGCTTTTATACATGATATTTAAAAAAATCTCGATAAGATCGTATAAAAGAGGGCAGCAAGAAGAGATGTTGAGGGAATTGTTACCAACCAAGCGACAAGCATCTGTTGGGCTACACCCCAACGCACAGCGGAAACTCGTTTGGCACTCCCAACCCCCATGATCGAACCTGAAACGACATGGGTGGTGGAAACAGGCAGATGCAAACCAGGAAATACGGTCGCTGACCAAATGACTATCGAGGAACTTAAATCTGCAGCAAACCCATTGATGGGCTCTAGCTTAAAGATCTTGCCTCCCATGGTATGAATAATCTTCCAACCACCTGCCGCCGTTCCTAAAGACATGGCTAAGGCACAAGCAAATTTCACCCAAAGTGGCGGGGCCAAAACTGTTTGGGATTGCAACCCAGCCGCGATCAGGGCCATGGTGATAATTCCCATCGATTTCTGAGCATCATTGGACCCATGGTTAAAGGCCAGCAAGCCTGCAGAAAAGATTTGCATTTTCTTAAATCCGTGATTGACACGGGACGGTGCAGCATGAGCAAAAACAAGGGCCAAGATCTTCATAATCGCAAAACCAAGAATCATACCGACAATTGGGGAAAAAACCAGGGCAGCTAAGATTTTCCCTAAACCTTGCCACTGCAAAACGCTAAATCCCACCCTAGCAACGGCGGCTCCGCTCATTCCGCCAACAATGGCGTGCGAAGAACTGCTGGGAATTCCCATATACCAAGTAACGAGGTTCCAAGCGATTGCGCTGAGCAAAGCGGCAATTACGACTTCTTGGGTCACAAATTTAGGCGAAATGATATCCTTGGCAATCGTTTGGGCAACTCCCGTACTATAAAGAGCTCCAATAAGATTAAAGGTCGAGGCGAGAACCACAGCCCGTTTTGGTGTTAACGCGCGAGTCGAAACACTGGTGGCAATGGCATTTGCTGTATCATGAAATCCATTGATGTAGTCGAAAGCAAGGGCTAAAAACACGACAACGACTAACATCATACCTAGATTAGTCATACTTTAAGACCACACTTTTAAGAAGATCGGCAATGGATTCACAATGATCTAACGTCGCTTCAATATGCTCCAGGATCTCTTTCCATTTAATAACCTCAATCGGGTCTTTCTCATGTTCGAACAGACGAGCTACTTCCTGCCTGTAAAGCTTGTCCCCAGCGCATTCCAGATGGTAGATTTCTTCGGCAGCGGCCTGGATCTTGGTCTTTTTATAGTGAATGTTTCCCAAGCAAGAGAATGCTGTCTGAATTTGCTCTGCTGCCAACCCCACCAAATGGACAAGTTCTTGGGCTCCCAGTGAGGGTTTGCCCGTACGATAAAGATGCATACGTTCTACAGTGCCTTCGGCATAATCAACGATATCATCCAGAACTTGGGCTAGTTTGTAGATATCTTCACGATCCAACGGAGTAATAAACGTGGAATTCAGCCGTTCTAAGATTTGAGTGGTTACATTGTCTGCTTCATGTTCGAAGCGCTGCATTTGAGCTGCGTCTTCTGCGGAAACGAAATCTTGTTGCATAATTCCTTGGAGCCTTTTAAGTGATTTAGTGATGATTTCAGTGCTTTGGCCAAAGAGTTGATAAAATTTATCTTCTTTTGGTGACAAACTGAACATAAAAAATAACCCCCAACCTAAATATTTTCTCAGAACCCCATCGGAAATAGCCTCAAACGGACAATATTCGTAATTTTTCAACAAAACTCTACGTACATTGAGTAAGGCGGCTTCATTCCACGGAGTATTATATCAAATCAAAGTGGGTTTGTGTAAATTGTATGTTAAGTTTTTTACCATCATTCTCTTTGGCCCCCATTTTCTTAATGTTTTAATTTCTCGATTAAAGCTTGGCGAGCATCGGCCAGCATGTAAATCGAACCTGTTACACATAGCATATCGTTCCCCTCAAGCCGGCTGAGTGCAAAGATAACCGCTTCCTTAGGATTTTCAATGCAGGTTACCGGTCGACCATGTTCTTCAGCCAAACTTCCCAAAGCCTCCCAGTCACCCGCACGTGGTGAATCAGGGCGCGTGATGATGATTTCGTCCGCCAAAGGCACAAGCATAGTGACCACTTTTTCCCGTTCTTTGTCCGCCAGCATACCCAAACAAAGGATGAGGCGGTCCCGGCTATAGAGGTGGATAGCCTGGGCTAAGGCCTGGGCTCCGTCCACATTGTGCGCCCCATCCAAGAGAACTTTAGGTTTTAGGGAAAGCAGTTCTAAGCGTCCCGGCCACACGACCTCGCTCAAGCCAGTATAAATGGCCTCGCGAGTGATATTTACGCCATAGTCATTTTTGAGCACTTCACAGACGGTCACCGCTGTGGCGGCATTGCGAAGCTGGTGCAACCCTATCAAGCTCAGGCGCAGTTTCGAGTAAACCCCATGCAGCCCTGCCAGGTCAAATTCCTGTTCCAGCTCTCCACTCCACTTGCTTTCCCACCGGACATCTTCTCCCACCAACCAAAGCGGAACACCTACGGCCTTAGCTTGTTCACGCAACACCTGAATCACTTCCGGATTTTCGGAAGCCGTCACGACAACCGAGTTCGGTTTAATGATTCCAGCCTTTACTTTGGCAATGGAAACCACATCCGAACCCAAATAATCCATGTGATCCATGCCCACATTGGTTATGACCGAGATGAGAGGGGAAACCACATTCGTCGAATCGATTGCCCCACCTAAGCCAACTTCAATTACAGCAAAATCTACCTTTTCCTCTGCGAAATAGAGAAAGGCCAGCGCGGTACTTACCTCAAACTCGGTTGGATGCTCGAACCCTTTGGCAACCATGTCCTCCAAAAGCGGGACCACGCGTTTAATCAACTGAACAACCCGTTCCTTGGGAACCATTAATCCATTGATTACCATGCGCTCCCGCCAATCATGCATATGAGGTGAAGTAAAAACCCCAACTCTGTGCCCTGACTTTTTCAAAATACGGGCGATCATGACCGTTGTCGAACCCTTGCCGTTCGTACCCCCTACATGGATTACGCGCAGAGCCTTTTCTGGGTTCCCCAACCGCTTAAGAAGTTCCTCAATACGTCCCAAACCGAAATTAATACCAAATGTTGTCATGTTGACGAGGTATTGTAAGCTTTCTTGATATTCCTTTTCGAGATCTTTTTCGGACATACCCGCTTTCCCCTCCTCTTTCAGTTTTCCACACGAAATTGCCGCTCCACTCAAGCATGTCACTAACACAGACAGCATCGCCAAGAATGGAGATCTCGAACATCGCGCCTCACTTTACGCGTTTTGCTTTAGCTCTTTTAGTCGTTCCTCTAAGGCAACTTTACGAGCCAGCACCGCATCAAGTTTTTCCCGTTCTTTGGCTACAACAGCCGCCGGTGCTTTACCTGTGAATCCTGGATTATTAAGTTTCACCTCCAAAGTCTGTTGATCCTGGATGGCAACAGAAATCTCCTTTTCCACACGGGCTACTTCTTTATCTAGATCCATCAACCCTTTTAAAGGCAGATAAATTTCGACTCCCTCCAAAACTGCACTAGCTGCTTGAGGAGGTTTCTCGGCCAGCGCTGCAAACAGCTCGACACTCGCCCCTCCGGCCAATTTCAGAATATCTGCTTTGCCATTTTCGAGCACTTCGCGTTGAGTCGCCTCCGGGGCCAGCAGGATGATCTCTACTTTTTGGCCTGGTGCCACCTTCATCTCCGCCCGAATGTTGCGGATCGCTTTAATCGATTCCATGAGGAGGGTCATATTTTTATCAGCCAGCGCATCCTGATAGGTTGGTACTTCTGGCCACGCCTGCAGCATAATAGTTTCGCCCTGTACAGGCAGGTTTTGCCATATCTCTTCGGTCAGGAAAGGCATATAGGGATGTAAAAGCCGCAGAGTTCCTTCGAGAACTTCAAACAAGATCGATTGAGCCGTATGCCTCGCTAACCCATCTTCTTTGTTATAGAGGCGGGGCTTGGTGAGCTCAATATACCAGTCACAGAATTCATTCCAAATAAACTCATAAAGTAATCGGCCCGCTTCACCTAGATCAAAGTTTTCGAGAGCTTCGGTGACGTTCTCCACAGTCGCTGCATAACGAGAAAGAATCCAACGATCAGCCAGGGTCAGTTCCCCACGCGGCCCTTCTGCATAGTCTTCTAAATTCATCAGCACATAACGAGAGGCATTCCAAATCTTGTTCGAGAAATTGCGGGTTGCTTCTAAACGTTCCGGATGGAAACGCAGGTCATTGCCCGGCGTATTGCCGGTGATCAACATAAACCGTAAGGTATCTGCCCCATACTGCTCGATGACTTCAATCGGATCGACGCCGTTGCCCAGGGATTTGCTCATCTTCCGCCCCTTGGCATCGAGCACCAGTCCGTGAATCATGACTTTAGCAAAGGGCGCTTCGCCCATGAACTGCATTGACATAAAAATCATACGCGCAACCCAGAAGAAGATAATGTCCCGGCCCGTGACCAACACAGACGTCGGATAAAACTGGTCCAGTTCGGGCGTTTTTTCCGGCCAACCCAAGGTAGAAAATGGCCAAAGACCCGAGGAGAACCACGTATCTAAGACGTCCGGATCTTGCTTCAAGTGCTTAGCTCCGCAGCTTGGACAGCTTACCGGATCGTCCTGCGTGCAGATTTCCTTGCCGCAATCTTCACAATACCAAACTGGGATGCGGTGTCCCCACCACAGCTGCCGAGAAATACACCAATCCCGGATGTTTTCCATCCAACCTAAATAAATCTTATCAAATCGATCGGGTACGAACTCCAAACGCCCATCGCGCACGACC
>NZ_MASS01000038.1 GCF_001707885.1 Desulfosporosinus cupriresistens
CAAGAGCCAAGCCCAACTTAAGGAGTGCGATTTGCAACATCACCGTAATCATGGCTTGAAAGAATTTTTGCATGTACGTTTTGAAAACTCCTTGGTCAGAGTCCACCAGACCCACGCAGGCTACCGGAATACCTAGGCGGAGAATCAAAATTTCAAGCCCCGTTTGTAGAAATTTGACATAGAGATAAAGGAGACATCCGAAGAAGATCACGCCGACAATGCCGGTAAGAAGCCCCTTGGAAACGATACCCGTAATAATGCTGGTAAAATCTACAACGACTCCCTGACTAATAATGTTTAACAGTTTGTCGGTTAAATTTTGAACAATGGTCGCCATCCACCCATAGAGGGTAGGAAAGGAGATGGCAACCACTAACGCTTTTACTAAATAGGTTAGATAAAGAATTGGGTCAGTATCCGCATCTCCATCAATCCAAAGGATATAGGTATCGAATCCTTTCTTAATAAACTTTAGAATGATCAGGGAAACTCCAAAAGAAAACAGAATATTAAAAAGCTCAGATATGACATCTCTCCCTAACATCTGATCTAAAAACCGCTCAGCATAAAATGCCATAGGCACCAAATTGAGAAGCATGCTATCCATGTACTCTAATACACCGGATAAAAGTGCTTCGATTAATACCATTAAAAGAGCTTCCAAGCTTAGACCTCCCTTTCTCTAAAGATGGCTTGTTGGGATAACCCCCGCAAGCCATGAGGCAAGCTTTAGCCATTATAGTCAAACATATCTTCTACCCGGGTATTTAGGTTGGGCAGAACGATATCATGTATCAGGTAATAGAGTCCACTAAGTATTAATGCTCCTAATACTACGGAGATAAGAATCTTTACAGCAGCCCCCGTGGTGTCGGACTCCCCACGCCGGTTGGATAAGACTCTAATAAGTTTTCCTTTCCCGTTAAAGTAAACCGTAGTCGTTTTTTGATTAATCACACCGAAGGTTTTTTTCATAACACGTTTCCTCCTCTTTCCTTACGCGTAATAGTACATAGCAACACTGATTATGACCCCTGTCAGTTCTACACCAAGAACAGATATTAATGCGACAACAATCCTTTTATTCCAGGACTTTTGATCCATCTCATCTGCAGCTCCACGCCTAAGCCAAAAGTAGGCCAAAATAGGCACTCCAGCTACTGGAGCAGCAATCATTAAGGCCTTCCCCAAATCCTCAAAGAGCTTCATGGAACCGGTAAAAATCTTGCTACTAGCTATATCCTCAGCAAAAGCAGCATGCGGGAAGCTTAACAAAAAGACAGTCATAAAGATGACTGCCAAGATGGTTTTTCTGTAGTTTTTGAGCATACGTTATTATTCACCTCCTTTTATTCGTCATCTTGACGACTAGTAAATCCCTCTTGATATTTTTTGTGAAAGCGCAATCCTTCTTCATCTGGAGACCGGATGGGGACTGTCGAAGATGGTTGCAGACAAGCCGCGGTATAGAATTTCCACACTCCCCATAGCTCCATGTCATTGATATTGACATTGCGCTTAGGTCTCCGGTTTTCACGTAGTTCGCGGATACTTATGTTGTGTTTTTCGTCACCTAATCCGAACATTAGGTTAAAATGAGTTTCTGACAAATCAGGAGCGTACATAATGGCCGGATGACCGCGTGAAGTTATCAAACTGTAGGGACGCAATATTAGCCGAACCTCATCAGGTGTAAGTAGGGATCGGCTCATTAGGCTTGTACTCTGACTCGTAGATGGTGTGGAATACCTTCCATTATTAGCACTTAGGGAATAGGATGAAACGGTGTAAGTTCCTAGCTTTCCTGATAGCTCTTTGAGTGTCTCTTCATCATCTGCCTGAAGGTAAATCCAGTTTTCACAGTTGCCTCGAATAATTCGCGCAATCTCTCTTCCATACTTCTCTTCAAGTTGGGCAAAGGATTGAATAAAAAGATCAAACAGAATACCACGGCTTCGGGCAACCGTCAGTTTGTTGGCAAAGTCAGGAATCTTGACAAAGTTTCCAAACTCTTCAAGGTTAAAGTGAACTCTGTTTTCTAATCGCCCTCCGCGCTGATCTGCGATCTGAACTAATTGCCCGTACAGTTGTGAAACAAATAAACTGGCCAGAGAATAAAAGGTGGTCTTTTCATCCGGCAATATGATGAAAATAGCCTGTTTCTTAGATCCCACATCACCAGGGTTAAAATCGCTCCGACAAGTCATGGAATAGATGGAAGGATCGGTAAACAAGCGCAGTGTCGATAAGGCCGCCGTATAGAAACTACCTCTTGTCCTCGCTGGTGCCACCTCTGAAATAGCGAGCAAGGCTTTCGCTGGATGTGAATCGGGAAGTCGCTTGACATACTCAAGGATGGGCATCTTGTTATTAATGGTTTTGCACATAAATGCGATAAAGTAGTAGACATTGGTCATGTTCTGGTATTTACGCTTATCTCCTTCCCTATTATCGTATACGACACTCATAATAGAGCTGGCAATCACGGAGGCTTCTCCATCGTTCCAAATTCGCTCCCCTTTTGCTTCCCCAACTAAAGTTGCCGTGATATCCCATGTTGCACTAATAGCTTTAGCTATATCCTCTTGATCGATGGCATCAATGACCGATTGAAGGTAATTGTAGCAATGACTTTTGAGAGGATTTCTAAAATCCAAGGCAACGACTTCATAACCTAACCGCTTAAGATAAGGAAAGGTATATTGGAATAACTCTCCTTTAGGATCAGAAAGAATCATGCTCTCTCCCGATAGCCCTATGGTTCCGATGGTCTGTAGCAGTACTGTTCTGGTTTTACCACTCCCGGTGGCACCAATACATAAGCTATGCCTATCCTTTGCGTTATAATAGAATTTTTGTCGTTTAGTATTTTGGTCTTTTTCCATTCCCAATAGGATACCACCATGATCTAACGTTGTTTTGATAGACACTCTATTGTCTTCATTACTACTCTCAATGTCGTCTAATCCTCTCTTGATCAATTCCTGAATGGTACTATCTTTAGGATTTAAACTATAGCTCTGAAAGGTGGTGTTCTTTTCTTTCTCCGTCATCCACCGTGCAGAGCCGTGCTGCTTCTGCCCTACAGCCACGGGGGTGGAGATCTCAGTCGTAATTTGCATCATGCGGCTTTGGTAGGGTTTGTTGTTACTGAAAAACAGAAAAGCCGCAAAGAGTAAGATAAACCCTTCAAAGCATAAAAAAAGCATCAGGTGAGATTTCACTGATACTAAGCTCTGGATGCAGCTGCTAAGGGTCGGAAAACCAAACTCCAGGGATTTTGTTTTCAGCAGTAAATGTAACAACGTAGAAAAATACACATTGGCCACTGTACCTATGGCAGCGGCCATTCCTGCCATAATTAACTGGCGTATTTTATTCAACCCCTGATCACCCTCTTTTCACACTTCCAATTCTTCAAGCTCATGATTATTTGCCTCAGTTAAGCTTAGTCTTAGGTTTAATTCGGGTAAAATGGAGAAATTAATTTTGTTTAAAACTTGGCCGATAGCGGTTAACTCCTCAAAGGTTACTTGTGGGGGATCGATTCTAATGAGTTGCGTTAAACCAGAATAAATCACTTTCAATTCAGCTTCATTTAAAAGCTTATCCTGATCTACCAAGCCCGCTCTCATGGCAAAGTCTTCACAAGCCTTCGAATAGTCGCAGTATCTTTTATTCAAGATGTAGTGGTTAAGACTTAATACTGTCCGATAGCCTGTGGCAAATTGATAACCTTTCTCTCTAATCTTTTTTACAGCCAGAATCTGGTCATTAAAAGCCAAAAGTTTTCTATAGCCCATTTGCTGCATGCCCGAAATAATACAATTTATTGTCGGTGCCGTTTTATGGGCAAATACATATTCCGCCGTTTCTTCAGCAATTCTCTTAACGACTTTACCTCTCCAATCACCGCTGAGCTCATTATCCTTATCAATTTGGCAGACCAAAGCATCTCCCGAGTAAATATTGGCATAGATTCGGTGGTTATTTATCAAATCTATCTCATACCCGTCTTCCCTGAGCCGCCGAAACAATTCGTGATACCAAGCTTGGGTAAAATCGTCTTTTAATTCATCATAGTCCATCCATTGAAATCCTCCTTTCGTTTTTATATAGATTCCTTGAATTGGGCTTAATTGAGAAGTGATATTTATCTGGATTTGGTTAGGGAACATTTTCCCATTCATCTTCAATCTCGTCATCGTTAACTAACGAATGCTTATTCCAATAAGGATCACAATAGTTATTCGGCGCTAAAGCATTTAGTTTATCTTCATGTATTTGCTCCTCACCTCGCATTATGTTGACAATATTCCCCGCTAATTCTTCCGGAGATTTGTCATACCGTATACGGTCATGCTCCCATGTTCCCCGTGTATCGTTAATACCATTAAGTAACTTAATACCTCGCGCGGGCGGCTGCCATAGCTTTAAATTGTGGGTGTAATCATCTAACAGAAAATCCGTTTCCCTTATGCCGCCCGGAAGATAGTCTTTCTTGTCTGATCCACAAGGTGAAAAGATACGGTGCTCTAGGTCCACTTCTGGAAGATATTGATCAAGCCATGCGTTTTTCTCGTCCAAAGCATAGGGACTATCTGACAAATAGGCGGATAGTATACTGACTTCAATGTCTGGGTTATGCTTAATGATTTCTTTAACGGACTGAACGACATTGTTAATTGGCTTAAGATTAAGAAAGTATCCTTGTTCATATAATGTTTCCAGTTCGTCAACAGGAGTGAAGACGGCAAGTGTGCCGTCCATATCCACTAATAGACGTTGCTTCTCTGCCATATGGCTTCCCCTCTCCTAAGATTCATGTTCCCAGTCACAGGCATCCGTCTGATGATCATTTTCTATATCAATTTTTTCTCCCTTAGTTTTGTTATAGTGATCATAAAAATCGAAGGACTCTAGTGGATTTTCATTATCCGAAATGCTTATCCCAATGTCCTTGAAGTATTCCCGTGCCATTTCTTCAGCAGGAACTTCAGGCATAGCATATTTCGAAACGTCCATATTCCTTGAAAGCATGAGATTCAACAATTCCATTTGAGATTGATCAAACTCCTCTTTTGCAAAAATGCTTACATCTATACCTTTTTCTAACCCATTTTGAATGATAAACATCTGTTGCCAAGAGAAATTCGGATTAGCATAGCAATTAACATCAAGTCCTTTTATTAACCCTATCCTTATTTCGTCCATCTGGTGTCCATCGTATTCTGGCTTCGCATAAACAGAGACATCAACCCGATGTTCTAAACCTATCCGAATAATTCCCATTTGCAACGAATTAAATTCCTTTTTCGCATAGGCTTCGGTGTTCACGCCTTGTTTTTGTCCCAGATGAATTTCATGTAATTGGCTAGCATCAAATCCTTTTATTGCATAGGGTAACAAATCGATACCATTTTCAAGCCCGACTTTAATCTCATTTAATTTTTCACCGTCAAACCCAAGTTGTTTATAGTTTTCTAATGACTCACTGATCTGACTTTGTTTTAACGCTTTCTGTAAATCGTTTAATGCTGTTTCATGAATGTGCCGGTCATGATCATTAGTGTCCTCTTTGACCATCATTTCCAAGGCATTGATCTGTCCCATAATTTTCTCTTTGCTCTCCGGGATCTGAATTTCCGGTATGCTTTTTGACATTTGTTATACCTCCCTTGTAAAGTTTATCGTTCGTAACCTTGACCTTTATTCCAATTCATAATGCTTCCAAATTGAAGGTCTAGAATCTTTTCTCGCAGGGCGTGGCCTTCGAGATGTGACAAGGGATAGTTACGAGACTGGTTTTGCCTATGGTTTTGAGTTGAGAAAAACTGCATTAATACCAAAAGAAAATCGATTTCGATTGCATTATAAGAATCCATATTTTCCAGAAGGAGTTGAGCATATTCATTTCCTTGAGCTGCAGACAATGATAGCCAATGAGTAGCCAAGGCTTTATCTTGTTCCACTTCTTTTCCGGCCAGATAAATCTTGCCAAGTTGAAACTGGGCGAATTGGTTACCCTGTTCTGCTGAAGCCGTGAATAGTTTCAACCCTGCTTCCACATCTTTCGGAACGTCTTTGCCTTCTACGTACAACTTACCCAGGGTATACTGGGCAAAATTGTTTTCCTGCTCGGCAGATGCCCTCAGCCATTTAACGGCTGCTTCCACATCCTTCGGGATCTCTTCTCCAAACAGATACAGCTTTCCGAGAGCATATTGGGCAAATTGGTTTTCCTGTTCTGCAGACAACTTGAACAACTCTATAGCTTTGACGATATCCTTTTCTACATGGTTGCCGTCGCGGTAGAGCTTACCCAAGGCATATTGAGCTAGAGCATTGCCATTTTTGGCCGCCTTCCCCAGCCATTCCAACGCTTTCTCTACGTTTTCAGGCCCGCTATCTGCCTCAAGATAAATCTTGGCAAGTAAATATTGGGCATTCACATTGCCCAGCTTGGCAGATTGCTCCAGGTAATCGACAGCCTTTACTGAATTTTTTTCTGTGCCAGTGCCCATATAGAGCATTTGACCAAGGCGATACTGGAGCTTGTCATCATGGCTGTCGGCCTCTAATGCAGAAAAGCCGATAAAAGCACTTTTGAAATATTGATCGGCCTTCTCCGTATCTTTATTGCAGCCTAATCCATCCCGGTACATTTTGGCCAGTTCGTAAGAAGCATAAGGATTTCCTTGGGCCGCTGATTTGCCATAAAGTAAAAAAGCAGTCGTATGACTCTGCTCCACACCTTGACCACGGTAGTAAAGACCGGCTAAAGAGTACTGAGCGTATTTGTGGTTTCTAGCGACGGCCATCTCATACCAATCTGCTGCTTCTTCGTAATTCTGAGGTGTTCCCAATCCAGCAGCATACATTTTGCCGATACGGTATTGAGGATAAGATCCCGACTTATCTCTTTCTACTGCCTGAAATGCGATAAGTGCCTTAGTGTACCATTCTTGAGCAGTCTCGGGATTCATCTCCACGCCAAGTCCGTCCATGTGCATCCGGCCCAGATCATGCAAGGCTAGAGCATTGCCGATTTGAGCCTCCTCTAAAAACAATCGGTAAGCTTCGGCAACATTTTGTTCCACCTCTTTGCTGCCATAGAGAAATGTACGAGCTTCTTTGTAACGATCACTCCATTCCATGATGTAGGCGATTTCTTGAAGGTCAACAATTACATTCTCTTTTGACCCATCTTCTTCAAACGCATCTCCAGCCAAAAGGTCTTGCTCTATGTGATTCTCGAATTCATTTCCTTCCGCGGTGATCAAAGCATCTTTAATTTCAATCTCGACTTGCCCATTTCTATGTTCGTTTTCGATGGTCTGCTCGACAATCACGCCATCTTCAACAGGCATCATTTTTGCAACTTTAGTTGCCAATTCCAACTGTCCGATCTGCCTAGCCATAACCTTGGGATCACCAAATTCTTTGTTGAGGCGGAAGGCTTCCTGCAAAGACTCTTTACTAAGGGTTTTATCCAGTCTCAGGTTTCTGCATTTCCTTCCCTCAGGCGTTGTAAAAGTAATGTCCTTCCGGGTATCTGTCCAATTTACCTGATAGCCAAGTTTTTGCATGTTGGAAATAAAATCGGCTCGGCCAGTAGATGTTTGTTTACATGAGTCAACCGCCAAGCGAAGCTCATGCATCCAACTTTGTTCGCGTTTCTTAGCCCGGTGCTCCCCAGTGGACTCTCTCTGAGTTCCTTTGTGTTCAATGATGCTGAGATCGTAATTTTTACATAGCTCATCTGAAAAGTCTTTCAACTGCTGCAGCTGCCAGGGACTTTGCTGCCATTTAAGGCCGGTCTCCATGTTGACAGTGTTAAAAACAAAGTGGTTATGAAGATGTTCCCGATCCAAATGAGTTGAAACGATTATCTGAAAACCTGAGAACCGCTCAAATTCTTTTGCCAAACGAACGCCGATTTCGTGGACCTGCTGCGGCGTAACCTGCTCGGCCGGATGAAAGGATTGAACGATGTGGATAAACTGTCTGCCCTCTTGCTTGTTGTAGCCAGCTTTAACCATTAGCATCTCTTCAAATGCCGTTTCGGGCACGCAATTAACACCAGTAACGAGATCAGTTTTATTCGGATTCATAATATAGTCCAAGACAACTTTAGAACTGTCTTCATCTTTCAGAACCCTTTCGATGGCCATCATTTCAGTATCAAAATCATTAACTTTGATCTTCTCAGGGTTAGTAATATAGTCAATTGCCTTCTGAAGACTTCTTATTTCTTTGTTCGCGCGATTAATGAATTCAATGACCGCAATATGTCTTTCACCCCATTCATATTCGATTTAAGGTGCACGAGAATTTCAGGATCTTTAATTTTCCCGATGTGGCATAAATGAGTAAGCTGGTTCAGGTTGTTGGCCATTCCACTGAGCTGCCGAAGAAGCTTGGGCACGTCTTCGACCACGCAGATGATTCCTCGTTCCTCCATCTGGAGCATGTAGTCAGAAAGATGGCAATTACCGGCGGCTTTCGCTTTTTCCTTAAGTACTTTCTTTTTTTCTTCTGTAACCCAAATCACAACTCGCTTTGGCTTAGCTCTCACTCATCCTCACCTCTTAATAGGTTAGATTTCCATGTCATATTCATCTTTCACTTCGACTTCTACTTCCTCACTGACTTTGCTACCCCAATTCATATTTAGCCGTTTTCTTTCCATTTCTCTTGGGTTAAGCTCAGGATCAGTATAGGAATTCACATCCGCGCCATCCTCCAAACCCCAACGGATCTCCAGCATTTGATCTACGTCATAGGAAGGATCAGCGTACTTTGAAACATCAATTTCCTTTTGCAACCCGATCTCAATTTGCTTAAGTTGCTGCGGATCAAATCTTTCCTGTTTTCTATAATTCTCAATAGTTCTTGCAAGGATGTTTTCTTGAGGGGGTTCTCTTTTATATTTATCCTCCATGGACTGTTTAACTAAGCTCTCAGAAAGGCTTTGATACTCCTCTTGTAAATATTTGCCACTTGTGATGCAATTCTTCGAATAAATCTTTATGGCATCTTCCAACTCCTTCAAATTTTGAGGAGTGGCAAGCCTCGGAAAGTCCTTGCATAAACTAATTTTGCTTGAGATCCCTGAGTACAAAAATGAAGAAACTGCGAACCAATCTTCTCTGTTTGACATATACTACCCTCCTTTCAATCCTCTGTTCTAAGTTTCGCAGATTTGGGACGTCTCCTATATTCGGTACTTTCGATCTTCTTTTCAGTATCTAAGAGGGGTTTGGGGACGCAGTCCCCATAAGAGGGTTTGGGAGGCACTCCCAACAAGCTACTTGGGTGCGTGAGCACCCAAGTAGGAAGCTTGCCAGGACATAAGACGCAATCTGGGGCGGTGATACTGAAAAAGAAATGCCCCCATTGCTGTCAACAATTGAAGGCATATTTGCATTATTTGGCTCATCTTCATAATAGTCTCCCCTCAAAACCCTGATTACGTACTCTGAATTGACCAAGGTAGCACCATTGTTTACGGTCTTATTAATTAACGTTGCCCAAGAATTGGGTTTCAGAGTTCCATACCTTCTTCGCAGTCTTCTTCTCGCTCCATTGCAGAGCCTTCAGCTTCTTCAAACTCCTCTTTTTCACAATTCTCCTGGTTGTATCTATCGACTTCCTCTTTCAACTCTTCTACCGGAACAAATACAAAATCTACATTTTCTTTGTAACCTTCTGCTGCAAATGCTTCTTTTGCAATAGCTTCCTTTTCCTGAATAGTAGCTGCGTTATTTAATGGAGGATATTGATTAAAACTTTCTGCTAAATAGGCTATATTCCTTACACTTGCTGAAACAAGAACAACCTTATCATTGGATATTGCATACCTTAACGGTAAACCATCTGATTCCATATCAGTCTTCATGGTCAGCCTCCTTTATTCGGCTAAATTATAGCCTCTTCTTCACTTTCCTGGTCTACTGTCACGTCTGCCTCCCTCCTTTGCTCCATCTCTTTGAAAAAAGAAACTAAATCCTCGTTCCAATCTTTTCCCTTGGGGAAATGATGAGCTACTGCGTAATTCGGTTTGTACTTTTCTACCCACCGATCGAGAGCTTGGTGCCCCCATTGATCATTGTCCAGGCAAAAAATAATTCGATTGATTTCCGGATGGCCTTTTAAGTAATGTTCAAGCGATACATCACCAAGGCAGCCAAGTGCCAACATGTGGTCCTTATTCTCTGACCCAAACTGCTTAAGGAATGTAGTATAGCTCAACGCATCAATAGGGGATTCAAAAACTCGGATGGTGTTGCTCAATCCTTTGATACTAAAAGCAAAGGCTTTATCGGAATTTGCGACGTCTCCGCGATAGCTGCTGCCGGTAGTATTCGTGCTGCGAACTGACGCATATCTGGAGATACCTTCCTGATCATAGCCAACGAAGACACAGGATCGATGAGTGTTTTCATAAATCTTTTTCTGTTTGACCATAGAAATAACAAGATCCTTGTCTATCTTTCGTGTATTAATCAGATAGGCAAAGACGTGCTTGTAGGTGCTATTCTTTTCGGGGAGAACAAACTCGCCTTTTTCCTCAGTTTCTTTTTCAATATCCCTTGAAGTTCGATACAGAAAATTATTTTGATTTAGACTTAGACCAAGTAGCTGTTTTACTGCCTCTACCCAGCTTTTTTTCTCTGTGAACATGACAAATTGGATTGGCCCGCCA
This sequence comes from Desulfosporosinus cupriresistens, assembly GCF_001707885.1. GTDB lineage: Bacteria > Bacillota > Desulfitobacteriia > Desulfitobacteriales > Desulfitobacteriaceae > Desulfosporosinus. The sequence goes on from NZ_MASS01000038.1 coordinate 10,709, forward strand.
CCTGCATTAGCCGAAAAACAGTTCCATTTGCGACCAGCACCGTCAATACGTAAACCGCCAAAGCCAGGAACTTTGTATTCTTTGGGTGTGATTTTCTCAACGGGATAACCAGCCTGACGCGCGTATTCGAGAATATTGATCTGGTTAGCCTGAGCAATCTGCTCATCGGTGAAAAGCTTTCCCATGCAGATTTACCTCCTTTCAACGAATTTGCGGTATTAAAAAAAGACGCAGTATTTTGCGCCTTAAAATTATTGATTTCAATTGTTACCAATTGTTCATTTAAGCTTCTACCGGCCTTTAAAGCTCCAATTCAAGTTCGTCAGCCAAAGAATCGTTATAATAAATCGGTTCATAATTTGCGATATCCTTGCTATTGAAGCAAGACGCTCCATGTTCTCTTAGGGAATAATAACTCATCCCTCCTACAATGAAATGATCCTTAACCCCAATGCCCAACGGTTCAAAAATGTTAACCAGTCTTTGCGTTATAGCTATATCCTCTATGCTTGGTGTTGGATCTCCGCTGGGATGATTATGTGCTAAGAAAATCGAAGAACACCTGCAATCCAACGCTCTCTTTAAAATATCTTTCGGATAAACAGCAGCCGAATCGATATCCCCTTCACTCACTACCCTCGTTTCAATTACCTTAAGCTTTGTATCTAGGAAGGTAACCATAAACACTTCCTTATCTCTCTTACCTTCCAAAAAAGATACAAAATATTTACCTACGACAGAAGAGTTACTCAATTCCAACCTTGAATCTTCTATAGTCCTCAGCACATTGTAACTTTTGATCAATTCTTTTAGCAGTTCAATTTTCGCTAACTGCTCAGGAGACGGATGGACTAGATCCGGATAATCAACAATATTAAAAATAGAATTGGATTCAGCATACTCTTTAAGCTGAGCGTAAGATAGGCCGGTAAGTCCGGCAAAGCCATTCAGAAAACGGTCAGTCAAATACTGATCACTAAAAGAATTCACTGAAGTTCCTCCTTACTTGCCGTTGTAAGAATGCGAATAGCATCAAGTTTTTCCAGTATGGGTAAAGAGAGATCCACTAGGTCAAGATAATCGAAAAGGTTTAGCCCATATTGCTCAAGATAAAGGTTTAGAATTTCTTTTTCAGATTCGTTTGGTTCGGTAAGCTTGATGAGTAGTTCCTTAAATTGCTTGAGTTCTTGATTTTCAGTCGGCATGATTTATTCCCCTTTCTTGTTCGAAATATAAAATTAGTGCCCTCTCTATGATTCGCTCAATCTCTGCTGGTTTCTGACCAGCATTAAAAAATGTCGTTACCAATTTGGGTCTAAGTTTAATTCCGGCTGGCTTTTTCGTTTTTTTGTCATCTTCACCGGAAAGAATTGAATAGATCTTATCTCCTGTTAATTTGCCTCGCTCCGATAGGTCTTTCATCCTTTCCGCTTTAACTATGTCTAGTTTGAAATCGTTAATTGAAATAATATCTACAGTTATTTGCTGCTCGTTTTTAGATAGATAAGATAGGTAAACCGCAGGACGCAACGCTATTTTTTCTTCATCCACCCTATCCAGTAACCCCTCAATAAGAAAGTTTAATCGAATATACCGCTGGATATTGGTTCGGCTCATCCTGTTGTTATCCGCTACTTTTTCCGCACTTATCCCTCGCGGCCCCAATGGGGCCACTTGACCATAATCCCTGTATTCATGCGGATTTGGGACTGTTTTTAATGTGTTTAAAAGTTCTTGTTTTTTTCCAGTTACCTTGGCTGCTTCAAGCTGCATTTTTAAGGATTTCGCCAACTCTGACGGCAACATATCCGAGGGTGATCGCTGTTCAAAATTGGAAATAGTAACGATTAAGGCGGCTTCATCATCACTGACATTTTCCCGTATGTCTGCCCTGATTTTGGTAAGCCCGGCTAATCGAGAGGCATTAACACGGTTGTGCCCTGCTAAAATCTCAAATTTATTGTCAGCAATTAGCCTAACTACAATAGGTTGAATAACACCGTTTTCTTTGATACTCTCTACCATATTGTCTAATCGTTCGCCAGCATAAAGTTTAAATGGATGATTTTCAAAAGGGACAAGGTTGCAAATCTCTAATTCGGTGATCGCTTCCTTATTCCTTTCTATAGGTGTTTCTTCAATCGGACCACCAAACATATCTTCAAGCGATAAGAGTTTTCTTTCACTCATCCGCGTACTCCTTTACAAAGTTCTTGTAGGCTACAGCAACTTTGCCGTTAGGATCAAATTCCACAATGCTCTTGTACTTAAGAACGGCTTCGCCCACTTTGACTGACACGGGAATTTTGTTTTCGTAGATTTTGATATGGTTTCCGTAGGACTCATTGATGAGGTTGACGATTTCTTTGCTGAGTTTTGTCCGTTCAGTAAACATTGTTATGAGAATACCATCAATCTCGATACTAGGGTTGATGCGACGTTTAACTCGGATAATATTTTTCAGGAGTAGTTCCAGTCCCTTCGCTGATAGATATTGGGGAGCTGCGGGAATCAGGACCCGGTCACAGGCAGCCAGGGCGTTAATCGTTAGCATGCCTAATGAGGGCATGCAGTCGATGATGATATGATCATAGTAGGGTCTAAGTTGATCAAGGATGGCCTTTAAGGTAATCTCTCGGCTCATGGCAGTCACTAGATTGACCTCGACAGCTGCTAATTCGATGCTACAAGGCAGGATATCGAGGTTATTGAAGGAAAGAATGTAATCACTTCTCTGAGGCAGTTCTTTCTCTTCGATGATATCTGTCATAAGGTGATAGAGCGTTATGGGAAGCTCGTCTGGTCGGTCGATGCCAAAGCTCATGGTGAGATTGGACTGGGGATCGCAGTCAACCAGTAGAACTCTTTTCCCCCTCTCGGCTAGGGAATAACCAAGATTGATGGTTGTGGTAGTTTTGCCTACGCCTCCTTTTTGGTTGGCTATAGCAATAATTTCGCATTGATTCATTTACATCTTTCCTTTCGTAAAAAGTTAGCGTTTTCGCCGGGCTTGTGACCGACTTGCCGCATTACCCGCCCTCTTGGGCGGTCACTCTGCGCTCAAAAAGCCCCACAGATCTGTATTTCTGAGAGGCTTACTTATGAACCGGTTACAATGCCTTTACACGTTCCGATATGACTTATAATGTGCTTAATATTTTTCTTTGACCCTCGGCTTTGTCCGAGGCCTTTTCTTTTTGTAGACCAGCTATTCGTAGAAGTCGTTTGCTCATAATGCTGGCTATTTCAAAATCTACGATATCATCATCAAATTCTTTTAATTTTGTACCTAATCCATAAATATGAGAATCAGTTTGTACATCTGGTTTAATTAGCGGCCTCCCCTTCCACGGTTTGTCCGCGTCGGGATATCTTGTGTCTGAAGCTATCTCTACTTCTACCGGTAACTTTTCGGCAGCCCAGGATTCAACTTGTTCGGTGTGATGTTGCATGACTTTGTTTTTTTGGTCATAGCTTGAAAGCTGCTGACTTGCATTGAGATCGGGATCGGCCCAACCCTTTCTATCGTTCATTTTCTCGTAAGCTTGTTCAACGTCATCCCGCAGCTGCTTGGCCTGGTGGGCCAGGTTATTTGTTTCTTCCCAGCTGAGCCCTATAGATTTATAGAGTTTCTTTTTGATCCTGATCAGTTCCTTAGCTTTCATCAGAAACTCCCAGGCCTCTTCCCCATTCCAGGTGTACCGAAGTGCTGTATGTAGCTGAATCTTAAGTTCGAGTTCCAGCACACGCAGGACAGATTCTCTGGTAAAGATATTGCCAGCCACCTTAACATCAAAGCATGGCATAGGGCTTGGTTGTGCCACTCCTTCCCCTACAAAAATTCCTAAAGACTCTTTGATCGTTGCTTTAATCCGACTCTCCATAAGCCGAATGGGCTGACTCAGCCAGTCTTTTTTTTGCAACTCCAACCGTGATCGGCGGGTAGCCTCTTTTGCCTTCTTTTCTTTTTCTGTATCTTTCGGGGCTTTTTTTTGCCCTGCTCTTTCGGCTAGAGCTGCTATGAGAGCTTCTTTGGGGACAACTGCAAGTTCTGGATTTTCGGTGATATTTTGGAGGGCCAGGCGAACGGTTTTAGATTTGGCATTAAGACCCACTTTATCCTGAGATAATTCCGGCCAGATGGCCTGGGCCAGCTCTGAGGATGAGGCCGTAGCCATGCCAGTGATAAGTTTTTCCGCGACCGTCTGGATGATTCCCATTCGATCAGCTCTGATGGAACTGTTTTTTCTGCCCATCGGACGCCCGATGTTTTTCTGTGCAGCCTGATTTTTTGTATTTGCCTTGGACATAGCTTCGCCCACACCCTTCCGTCCGACTTTACCGAACCTCTACTGAACATATTAAATTGCGGCTAATTGGGTTCCCGCGACCTCCCGGATGGAGGTTTCGATCCGTACCCAGCGGACCCAAGGCGTATTGACGCTCATCAGGCGGGCGAGTTATGTTTGATGAAATATTCAGCATCTGTAGCTTTCTGGCGTATCATTCTAAGGTAATCTAGAGCACATTCATGATTGCCTTTTTTAACATCTTCTGTGATCCGCTTCACCCGATCACAGAGGTATTCAGTTTCAATACCTTTTCAAACGAACTAATATCCAATTAAACCATTCCTTTCAAACCAGTTTCAGCAGCCTCAACTGGAACCCTTGTTACTTATAGCTCCTCTCCTTTCTCTATCAGTTCTTTAATAACGTTTATGCATTCTTCTCTGGTCTGGTTTGTCTTTCCCTCATTTTCATCTATGTATCTTTCATATACATCCTCAAAATAATCCTCATCTTCGAGCATGTCCGCAATGTCTTCCAGGGTATAGTCATGGTTATAAAGGTAGTGAATAAAGTTGGTATAGTGCTCACTCATGCCAAAAGCCCTCTCATACCACTCACTGGCAAGGTCACTCTCATCAGATCCATTAGTATGCCAATCAGTTAAGTCGCCAACAAAAGATGATAAAAGCTCTCCGGCACTCTTGAATCCTGCTTTATAAGCCAGTAGCTTTAAACTGCTATGCTCTTTATCAGTAAGACTGACCTTTAAACCTTTTCTTATCCTGTCTGTCTGCAAGTCCTCATTCTGCTCCTTTGCTCTAAGTAAATAGTATTCGTTCATGCTTTTTTCTCCTTCCGAACTTATTCCCAGCAGAGCCAGCCGAGGATCTCTTTAGTACGTTCCTGTCTGATCAGGAAGCAGCCTTTAACTCTTTTATAAGGTTATCTGGTTTCAATACCGCTTCAAGCGAAATATAGCCCTTTGAAAGTGATATGGGTATTGATATTCCATTCTCTTTTCTGCCTCATAAAAAGATAGGAAGTATACCTGTTTGATGGTAAAATATTACTGAATATGATTAATCTCAAAGTTAAATGTAGTTAAGGGCTAAGTATTCAACATTATCTACTTCTGAATTTCTTTAGGACTAACAAAGATTTTTAACTCAACAAGCTTTTTACACCGCTTACAGATAATGCTTAAGATTATTGAACCTTTAAGTTCATATTCTCCCAGGAGTTTGCCGCACGAGGGACATCGTATTTGATTCATCCTGCCATCCTCCATCCATCGGCTTGTGTATATCTTCACCCATCCATTGCCGTAGAGCATCACGAGATATTTTGATGATCCTTCCAAATCGCCTAGCAGGAAAATCCTTAGTTCGAGACAGATCATAAATCTGTTGAGTTCCTACATCAACTAATTCAGCTACTTGCTCTACTGAAAGAACTAAAGGCAAGCCTTCCCATCTTATTTCAATTGTAGATTGTGGTTTGATTGGAATGTTATCCATGGAAATCCTCCTTTCTAAGAAAACCATTCTTCAATATGGAAAAAAACATCCCCATATAATTTAGAAATTGCATTTATTTACTCACGCTTAATATCTTGTCGCACCAAGGTTTACGTTTGATCTCCGACTCTTTTTTTCTTTTTTCATAAAATCGCTGCACTGTATGGCTTTTCGTACCCATCAGTCTCGTAATCCAATTGTTTTATTTCGATATCTGCTCGAGACAAAAAATTATTTACATTCTTCTCCAGAATTTCAACCAATTCCGCAGATTGGATCTTTATCCGAGTATTTGACATAGCAACTCCTTTCTTAAGCAGTTTCAGTTTAAATAATGTGCATTTCATGAGAATCACTAATTAAAAAAATTGTATTTATTGAACCGTCTACCACTTTGGCTATTTTGAGCGCTAACTCAACAGGAACATTCTTGATTTTTCCACGTTCAATTTTGTTATAAACAGTACGATCAACACCAACTCTTTCAGCAACCTGTTCCTGTGTTAAATGGGCCTTTTTTCTCGCACTGTAAAGTGCTGTTCTCAAATCTTTTACCTCACTTCCTTCTTGCTGTGCACCATATACACATATTATATGTGTATATGGTGCACAGGTCAATATATTTATCTGCTGGTATTCGCTATTTTTGCGAATTTGTTGATATTCAGCACAAATAAAGCTATTCTTAGCTCTAAGGAGTGTGAAGCATGGGCACATTAGGAGACCGTTTAAAAAAGCTAAGACAAGAAAGAACGGATAAACCACGACAGGAAGACGTTGCTGTAGCTACAGGCTATTCAAGAGCTACGTACGCTAACTGGGAAATCGGCCGCGGAGAACCAGATCACAATGCTTTACGAGCCTTGTCCAAGTATTTTAACTGCACAACTGATTATCTCCTTGGGCTATCCGATCAACATAGGCCATCTCCCCCGAAAAACAATGAAAAAGATGAAGAAATCGAATTGAATTTTAGAATTGCTGCCAATAATGAAGATGGATATGGTCAAGAGCCATCGCCTGAACTTAAACGATTCGTTCAGGAAATCATTAAAGAAGAATTATATAAAGTTAGAAAAAAATGAAACTACCACCCATACGGGAAGGTAGTTTCATTTTTTCACATTCGACATATATAGATATACTGCGACAGAAGGTGACATCATGAAGAAGCTTTGGGATATTGTAATTAAAGAAAGAATAGAGATACGTTATAAAGACTTTTCCTCGTTACCAGAGAATATCAAAGGACTTTATATTTACGACCAAAGGCTAGGACCGTTGATTATCCTTGATAAAGATCTCCATCACTCGTATAGGTTGCACAAGTGTGTATTAGCTGAAGAGATAGGACATTTTTACACTGCAGCACGCACTAATTTATTAACAGTCCACACATCTGCCAATCTCCAGACCATGGAGGCCCAAGATGAGCGGAAAGCCGCTCAATGGGCCACAGACTTCTTAATACCTGACAGTGAACTTGTAAATGCCCTGGAATCAGGCTGTCGAAGTTGCTTTGAATTGGCCGAATACTTTAACGTTACCGAATGGTTTATGTATCGCAAATTAGGACTACTAAAAATGTGTTTCCTTAATCATAAGCATTGAGAGCAGAACATTAGGAGGTGCTAATTATGGCCAAAAAGATTGATATCCCCTGGGTGATTCAAGATCAAACAATAATAAAACATCAATTGCTAGAAAAATATATTGGTCCTTGGATGAACATCTTATATCAACAGCAGGCAAGAATGAAAATTAAGCAGCATCTTATGTATGTAGATGGTTTTTCCGGTCCAGGATATTACTGGAGTAATGAACAAAGAAACACTACTTGCATAGGTTCTCCTTTAATGGTAGCTTCTAAAGCGAATTTTTATATTGGACAGAATCCCAACCGTAAATTCGATATATTATGTATTGATAAAGAAGCTCAATGCGTTAATCTATTGGCTGCAAAATTAGCGGAACAAAACATTTATAAACAAGACTGGAAAGTTGTCCAAGCTCAATTTGAAAGCGAAATTAATAGCCTATTAAATAATATTGAATCTAGCCGCACAAAGTTACCCATCTTCTTTTTTATTGATCCATTTGGATATTCGGATTTTTCAATGAATACGATAAAACGAATCCTACAGCAACCATTAGTCGAATTATTTATCAATTTTATGGTTTACGATATTGTAAGACACTGTGAGAATGCACAATTCTACAAAAACATGGAACAGTTATTTGGAAATACAAAATTTAAAGAATTTAACTATGGATCTCCCGAACAAAAGCAAGCTTATCTAATAAACTTATATTGTGAAAATCTGAGGTCTATTGGGGGAGCCAAATACGTTATGCCATTTCGAGTAAATACTCCCAACATGGGAACCCGCCCACGATTTTATTTAGTACATGCATCGAACAATTATAAAGCTCTAACACTCATGAAAGACAATATGTCTAAAGTTAGTGAGAGCCCTTATGGATTCGAGGCCATCGGAATTGCATCTGGGCAAATGAGCCTCTTTGAAGACCCCCAGAAATTGGAGTTAATTAAGCGTATTCTTGAATTTTGTGAAAAAAGAAGTCAAAGACCTTTTGAATATGATAAGATTGAAGAATGGGCCTATGTAAATACTAATGGGGTATCTCGAACAATAAAAGAGGCATTATTAGTTCTTGAAAAGGAAAACGTAATTAATATCGAGCGATTACCTAAGCAACGAAAAAATACGGTAACAAGTGGAGCTCTTATAAATATAACAGGAATAGCATTAGAACACTTGTTCTAGTCTGCTAATTGTATTATAATCTAACCGAAGGGAGGAATTTGTATGGCTGCAATTACATCCATTGAATGGACAGAAGCATCATGGAATCCAGCTACAGGATGCACTAAGGTTTCCGCTGGATGCAAAAATTGTTACGCTTGCACGATGGCAAAAAGGCTATTGGCAATGCAGAATCCTCGATATGCAAATGGCTTTAATGTCACTCTGCATAGTGATTTACTTGATCTTCCGCTCAAGTGGAAAAAACCGAGAAAAATTTTTGTGAATTCAATGTCAGACCTTTTTCATGAGAGCATTCCGACTGAGTTTATTGAAAAAGTATTTTTTACAATGCAGCAGGCTTCATGGCATACGTTTCAAATCTTAACCAAACGAGCCGAACGCTTAGCTGAGCTTTCCCCCTCTCTAAAGTGGCCAAGTAATGTGTGGCAAGGTGTTACCGTAGAAAACGATGATGTAACCAATAGAATTGACTTTCTTAGAGAGACTGGTGCTAAAATAAAATTTTTATCATGTGAACCTTTAATCGGACCATTAGATAATATCGACTTAACGAATATTGATTGGGTTATCGTAGGTGGAGAATCGGGTCCTAAAGCACGTCCTGTCAAAGAGGAATGGATTAAAAGTATTCGTGACCAGTGTCAAACTTCTAATACAGCCTTTTTCTTTAAACAATGGGGTGGAGTCCAAAAATATAAAACAGGCCGTCTTTTAGAAGGACGGCTATGGGATGAATACCCCCGCTCTGCTTTACAATATAATTTTGCAAAATAATTAAAATATGCCAGCGGACCTGTTGCCGAAACCGGCCTGAGACCCAGAGCATCAAAAATTTTCAGAGGGCCTAGCGCTCCGCACCTTTTCCTAAGGAAAAAGTGCGGAGTTTTTCTATATAGAGCCCCAAAGTGGAGATGTTCATATGACAGAAGAGACTGCTAAAAAGAAAAAACCGAAAAAGAAAGTAGGGAAGCGGGCCAATAATGAAGGAACAAGAATTAGTGAGCGTGCCGATGGGCGTTGGGAAACAAAGGTTACTACCGGATATCATCCTTTGACCGGTAAACCTAAGCGAAAATCCTTATATGGCAAGTCACAATCGGAAGTAGAAGAAAAACTTGTAGAGTTAAAATATAAACTAAGAACCGGTCAATATATAGAACCGGAAAAAGAAACCTTTGGCGACTGGCTTCTACAATGGCTGTATGTCTATAAGAAACCAATGCCCAATAAAATTCGTATTGAAACATATTCAGACTATGTAGATTTAGCTAAGAAGCATATAATCCCTTTACTAGGGCATCATCTCTTAACTAAAGTACAATCTATTACCTTGCAGGAGTTCTTTAATTACAAGGCCGAATCTGGGCGCCTGGACGGAAAAGAGGGAGGACTATCAACTCGGCGCTTGCATATGATGTATCAGTTGATTAACGGCGCACTAATTAAGGCCAAAAAACTCAGAAAAATCCCGTCGAACCCTGCAGAAGATGTCGAGTTGCCCAGCATCGTATACAAAGAGTTTGATACCTACTCCCCCGAAGAAGTGGATTGTTATTTAGCAGCTCTAAAAGAAGACCGGCTCTATGCTGTTTTTCTTCTAGAATTAACGACTGGGTTAAGGAAAGGAGAACTCTTAGGGATTCCTGATCATTGTTTTGACCCCAATAAAGGGGAAGTTTATATCATCCAAACTATTAAGCGCAAAAAGTTAGAAGGGGAGGAAAAATCAAAAATTATTTTCTCTCAACCGAAGTCAAAAAAGAGCAAACGAGTTATTCCTCTATTGCCCAAAGTCATTAAAGAAATTAAGCGCTTCCAATCTTTAAAACGTCAAGAAAAAATCCTTTTGGGTCCTGACTATATAGACAGCGGTCTATTATTTACAACTGCTTATGGTACACCCATTGAGCCGCGGAATCTAAATAGAAAACATGCTGCAATTACCAAAACAGCCGGAATCAAACTCCTAAGGGTTCATGATTTGCGGCATACGGTGGCAACCTTGCTTTTAGATGATGGTGAAAACCCAGTTAATGTGAGCGACCTCCTTGGACATGCCAAAACCAGTACCACATTAGATATTTACGGTCATAGTACTCCAGAAGGCAAAATCCGGGCTGTCTCTCGATTTAGCAATTTAATAAAGGCGATAAAATAAACCGGAAAAATCCGGTTTATTTTTTTAAAAGCTAGTTGTCGTCAAGTTGTCGTCAAAGCTATTATCTACACTTCCCATACAACATAAAAAAGCACTGCAATCCCGTGCAGTGCCTACATTTCTTATGGAGCGGACGACGAGATTCGAACTCGCGATCCTCGGCTTGGGAAGCCAATGCTCTACCGCTGAGCCACGTCCGCTTAGTATATCAAGGGTTTATTCCTTTTTAGCCTGTTTAAGACCGCCAGAAATCCCTTTTCCCAACAAAGAAGATTATAAGCGTAAAAATCAATTATGTCAACTCATTCTGGTCAAATGGTTATGTATCATATTGGTACTTGTAAGCTTGTAAGCTTTTAGCCTGACAAGCACTCTTAAACTGTACAAATCATACTATTAGGTATGCGGTATGAATATTATATAAATGAAAGACAGAGGGTTAATTTTATGGCAAATTTCTTCTCACTTATTTTTTTAGTGATTAGTGGCTATTACATATATCAATCCATGTATGCAAATCCAAAATTAAAATCTTCCAGACATGGTGACAACTTAATCACTTCATCTTCAAATTCAGTAAATGAACTAAAAAATACGTGCAAAATAAGTGATCTAATTGCGCTATAGTTCTTTGATCATAAAGTTGATCCCTGCTATAAAGTATCAAATTTCGTGATTTATATTTATAGGTAAACTTCCTCAAACACGAAATGAGGTTGTTTTCACTTTAAAAAAAATTTATCCTAACAGCTTTTAAAAGCAATGCACTCCTGACAATAAAACAGACTCTGATCTATTCCATCAAGGATAAGATCAGAGCCCCTTATATCTGTGTGGTGCCTCAGGACGGAATCGAACCGCCGACACGAGGATTTTCAGTCCTCTGCTCTACCGACTGAGCTACCGAGGCAAATGGTGACCCGTACGGGATTCGAACCCGTGTAACCGCCGTGAAAGGGCGGTGTCTTAGACCGCTTGACCAACGGGCCGATTAAGATGTCATGGTGAGCCATCCGCGACTCGAACGCGGGACACCCTGATTAAAAGTCAGGTGCTCTACCGACTGAGCTAATGGCTCAAATAAGTACACCAACGAATTTAAATATTACACGAAAGTATAGTATCTGTCAAGACTTTTTGTAGTATTACTTTTAATTAAATTAAAATTATTGATTCCCTATCTTTCGCAGTCCTAAAACATTTCGCCGCGTACTATGGTTTGTTCGCGTCCCGGTCCTATTGCGACCAACGTAGCAGGTACGCCAGTTAGCTCTTCAATCCGCAGGATATAATTTTGTGCTGCCTCCGGTAAATCCTCAAAGCGTCGGACGAGGGTCAAGTCTTCATGCCAACCAGGCATTTCCTCATAAACTGGTTGACATTGCTTAAAGATCTTTTGACTTTGCGGGAATTCATGAATGGTTTCTTCATTGACACGATATCCGACGCAAATTTTAAGTTTATCAAATCCCGTCAGGACATCAAGTTTCGTAACAGCAAAATCAGAAATTCCACTCACCCGAACAGCATAGCGAGCAATTACTGCGTCGAACCAACCGCAGCGACGTGGTCTTCCGGTTGTGGTTCCAAACTCATGTCCATTTGCCCGCATTTGTTCCCCGGTCTCATCTAGAAGCTCTGTAGGGAAGGGTCCTTCTCCAACACGCGTGGTATAAGCCTTTATTACCCCAATCACGCGATTGATACGGGTTGGGCCAACGCCAGCGCCTACACACGCTCCTCCTGCAATCGGATGAGAAGAGGTCACATAAGGGTAAGTCCCATGATCAATATCAAGTAAGGTGCCTTGCGCGCCTTCAAAAAGCACTTTTTCTCCTGCTCGAATGCTTACATCGATGGCCAGTGAACTGTCTGCGACCAATGAACGAATTCGCTCGGCATAGCCCAAATAAGCTTCATAAATTTCATCAAATTCAAGGGCTTCCTTCCCATAGACTTTCACGAATAAGTTATTTTTTTCTATCAAATTACGGCGCAGTTTATCCGCAAACTCTTCTTTATCCAAGAGATCAATGATGCGAATCCCAATCCGCGATGCTTTGTCCATGTAAGCAGGACCAATTCCCCGCTTCGTTGTCCCAATCTTATGATCACCGCGTGCTTCTTCTTCTAAACCGTCGAGTAACTTATGGTAGGGCATAATCACCTGAGCATTACTGCTAATCAGCAGTTTACCCGTCTTAATACCCCGCTTGGCTAAGTACTCAAGTTCATCCAACAGAACCTTGGGATCGATCACAACACCATTACCAATGACACAGGTCTTGTCTTCATATAGGATTCCCGAAGGAATAAGGTGGAGTTTAAATTCTTCTCCATTTGCAACAACTGTATGACCCGCATTGTTTCCACCTTGGTAACGAACAACGACATTCGCCTTTTCAGCTAGGAAATCCGTAATCTTACCTTTTCCTTCGTCTCCCCATTGAGAACCAATTAATACAACAGCAGCCATTAGAATTCCTCCTATCTTTCTATCAGACGGTCGCTTTTTTTCACCATCACAGCGCCTTGCTATACGGCATCTAGCCATCCTTGGCGATGCTCTAATCTCGAACGTCCTGTTTGAGCAACATGACCTTAAATATATCCTAAGCCTCTAATCCCAGTCGCTTAAAGATATCATCTACGTGCCCCAGGTGATATTTTAAATCAAACAAACCTTGGATTTCCTCTTTGGTCAGATACTTTAAAACGCGAGCATCTGCAGAAACGACCTCAATGAAGTCAATCCCATTATCCCAAGCCTGAAAAGCATCCTGTTGAACCCATGCATAGGCATCTTCCCGCATGCATCCGTGTTCAACCAAGGCCAAGAGAACACGCTGGGAAGATGTCAGTCCATACGTTTTCTGCAGATTGCGTTTCATCTGATCCTCTCGAATCCTAAGCCCAGAAATCACCCGGGTCATTTGACGAAGCATATGATCTAAAAGAAGACAACTATCCGGAAGGATGACACGTTCCACAGAGGAATGGGTCATATCCCGTTCGTGCCAGAGCGCAATATTCTCCATTGCTGCCAACGCATTGCCACGCAAAAGCCGCGACATACCCGCCACCTGTTCACACACGATCGGATTGCGCTTATGCGGCATCGCCGAAGAGCCTTTTTGTCCCTCAGCAAAGGGTTCCTCAACTTCAAGAATATCTGTACGTTGCAAATTGCGAATCTCAGTCGAGATTTTTTCCAGTGTACCGCCGATTAAAGCTAATGTCGTCATAAAGTGTGCGTGCCGATCCCGTTGCAAGATCTGATTGCTTACCAAAGCTGTTTTCAATCCCAAGTGCTTACAGACGGCCTCCTCGACTTCAGGCGCAACATTCGCGTACGTCCCTACAGCTCCGGAAATCTTACCAGCACTTACGGTAACAATCGCTTGGTCGAGACGTTCATCTTGCCGATCAATCTCAGCGATCCATAAAGCCAGCTTCAATCCGAAGGTCAGTGGCTCAGCATGAATCCCGTGAGTTCGACCGACCATTACAGTATATTTACTCTCCAGCGCTCGCTTAACCAAGGCAGCCCGCAACGCTTGAAGGTCCTTCTTCAGTAAACGCCCGGAATCTCTTAAGACAAGGCTTAACGCAGTATCCTTTACATCTGAAGAGGTCAAGCCGAGATGTAGGTGTTTTCCAGCCTCTCCGATTTCCTCCACAACTGCTTGCAGAAAAGCGATCAGATCATGACGCACCACTGCCTCAATTTCCAAGACACGCTTCGGATTCACTTTAGCCTTGGCTCGGATTTCTTCCATGGCTTTAAAAGGTATCTCTCCCCGCTTCGCCATTACCTCAGCAACCGCTAATTCGACTTCTAACCAGCGTTCATATTCATACCCGTCCTGCCATAACTTTCCCATTTCAGGGTGAGTATATCGATTGAGCAACAACTTTCGCCCCCTGTCATTTCGTAGCATCCCGCAAATTGGGTGTTATACCTTATTTACAATATCTCGCCCTACAACAATCCCCGTCGCCGAAGCTTGCATCAACCCGCGAGTAATCCCCGCTCCATCACCGATGGCATATAAGCGGGGAATGGCTGTCTCAAAGTTTGTTTTAACTATAACCTTTGAAGAATAAAACTTAACCTCAACCCCGTATAACAACGTGTTTTTTGAATACATACCCGGAGCAATTTTATCAAAGGCTTTGAGAGTTTCAATTAATGACGTCAAATACCGCTCCGGCAACACGTAACTGAGGTCACCCGGAACTGCGGAGAGAAGTGTCGGAGTGGTGGTGGATTTTTTCAAACGAGTTTCGTTTGTTCGTCTCCCTTGCAGCAGGTCTCCCAGTCGCTGGACCATTACGCCTCCACCAGTTAACATGTTCGCGAGTCGGGCAACATATCGCCCATATTCGATCGGTTGATTAAAGGGTTCTGTGAAGCTAGTTGACACTAACAAAGCAAAATTTGTATTCTTCGTTTTTTTTGCGGGATCAGCGTAACTATGCCCATTTACCACGCCAATACCACCATCGTAGTGTTCTTCAGAAACCACACCACCAGGGTTGACACAGAAACTCCGTGTTTTTAAGTCATACGTGTCAGAATAATAAACCAGCTTCGGTTCGTAGAGCTCGCGCGTTAGATGATCCATAATGGAGTTCGGGACTTCAACACGTACTCCGATGTCTACTTCATTATTTACGGTGGGCACACCTAAACGAATGGTCTGCTCTGCAAGCCAATTCGCACCCCCTCGGCCTGGGGCTACAACTACAAAACGAGCGGTAACTTCATCCAGCTCTGACTGGTCTCTGCGTTGAATGGTTGCCCCTTTAACGCCTTCAGGAGTGGCCAAAATATCCTGAACATCAGCAAGTTCCCAAAAGGTCGTATTTGTCTTATTTAGGAGATACTCATACATACCCTTCAATACATCGAAGGCTAGCTCTGTTCCCAAATGTCGTACAGGGCAATGGATTAACTGAATATTGTGTCTTGACGCCTCATATTGAATCTCTTCAACCCTTGGGGTATCTAAACCGTATACCTTTTCCTGTGCTCCAAATTGAAGGTATTTAGAATCGGCGTAATTTATTAGCTCCTGAGCCTGCTTTTCCTGCATATATTCCATTAATCTGCCGCCAACTGCAGGGCTTAAGGATAGTTTTCCGTCGCTGAATGCTCCCGCACCTGACCATCCCCGAGTAATAGCACAAGGGTTACAACCCGCACAAATCCCAGTGGCACGGGCAGGGCACTTTCGCTTTTCAATGGTTCTTCCTTTATCTACAATCAAGATCTTTAAGTCTTTATTGTGTTCGGATAACTCTAAGGCCGTGAAAATTCCGGCCGGACCAGCTCCTATAATTAAGACATCCACTTCATGTTTCAATTGTAACTCCTCCTAGCACCGTCTACTTTCAGTAACAGGCAAGAACCTCTAGTCACAAACAATTTCATCTTAACAATCCTCTTCTCCCTTGTCAATCTAATTGCCGAACATTGACTATAAATATACAAAAAACATTCGGCATTTTTAGTTCAAGTTATTCTAGGATAACTCTTTCTAATTAATATATTCTTCATAAAAAGGATAAAGAAAACCCGGCTTCGCCGAGCCTTGGCGAAGCCGAAACCGTTGGTTGCACTTATGCTTCCAGACGACGAAGACACTGTCTTCGCACGGGTTAAACCTTCTTGCAGCACTGTCTTCGCACGAATTAGCATTCTTGCAGTATACAAACGAAGTTTATACTTTCTGACTAGTACTAAAAAATCCCCCAGCCCACAAAATGGCCAGGGGAAAAAGATTAAGCAGTTTGATGCTGACGTTCCAGGTTAACAAACTTTGTGAATTCTTTAAGAAAGCCCAATTCAACCGTTCCTACTGGACCATTACGGTGTTTGGCAATAATCAACTCAGCAATGCCTTTCTTCTCCGATTCATGATTATAATACTCATCCCTGTAAATAAATGAAATCACATCGGCATCCGCTTCAATTGCTCCAGATTCCAACAAGTCCGACATAATTGGCCGTTTATCCTGGCGTTGCTCAACGCCCCGGTTGAGCTGTGATAAAGCAATGACCGGTACTTTTAGTTCCCGGGCAAGCCCTTTGAGGGTTCTGGAAATTTGAGCAACCTCTTGCTGCCGGCTTTCCGTCTTTTTCCCAACCGACAATAACTGGAGATAGTCAATAATGATCATCCCTAGATTATGCTCCATCTTCAAGCGACGGGCCTTCGATCGGAGTTCAGCCAGAGAAATTCCCACGGTATCATCAATAAAGATTGGCGCATCTGACAGAGGACCCACTGCTCGAGTCAGCTTCGGCCAATCTGCATCAAGTAATTCTCCCGTCCTTACACGCTGTTGATCGACCATTGCTTCTCCGCAAAGCATCCGTTGCACCAACTGCTCTTTGGACATTTCCAAACTAAAGATAGCCACCGGAACCTTGGCGCGAACTGCAGCATTTTGGGCCATATTTAAAACCATAGCTGTTTTTCCCATGGACGGCCGGGCAGCAATAATCACCAAATCAGACGGCTGCCACCCTGATGTCATTCGATCCAATTCTGTAAAAAAAGTAGGCACGCCTGTGAGATTTCCTTTATTTGCGTAGAGATACTCTATTTTTTCAAACGTCTCTAAGAGCACATCGCGAATGAAGCTAAATCCATCTTTGATGCGTCGACGTGAAAGATCTAAAATAAGCTTTTCTGCTTCTTCTAGCAGACTACGCGCTTCTTCTCCAGGCTCATATCCCCGTTCTAAGATACTGCTTGTCGCCCGAATGAGTTGTCGAAGAAGCGCCTTCTCAGTCACCAGCTTAGCATAATATTCCACATTGGCTGCTGAAGGGACAGAACGAGCGATCTCCGAGATCGTGGCAATCCCGCCTACCTGCTCTAGACGCCCCTGTTGGCGCAAAATCTCCGCAACACTGACCAGATCAACCGGATCTCCTTTTTCAAACAGATCCTGAATGGCGGAAAAAATCAAACGATGATTATCTCTATAAAAATCCTCCGGTTGAAGCATTTCAAAGACAGAACTTCCGGCCTCGGGATCGAGCATCATCGCGCCTAAGACTGCTTGTTCAGCCTCCAAATTATGGGGTGGAACTTTTATTAGTTCCATAACCTCTCTCCTCCTGGTCATTCTTGCTCTCACAAGCTCTGTAACTTGAAACTCTTCAACTGCTAAAAAACATGTTTAATGGCCTCTTCAATCGTACTAACTGCCACCACTTCAATACCTTGCAGACTCTGAGGTACATCTGCCATATTTTCTAGGGGAATCAAAACTTTGCGAACTTCAACCTGCTTTGCTCCAAAGATCTTTTCGTAAATTCCACCGACTGGTTTAACCTTACCCTGAATAGAAATTTCTCCAGTCACCGCGACATCTTGACGTAGCGGCTGCTTTCTCAAAGCACTGTAAATAGCTAGCGTTGTTGCCAATCCAGCTGAAGGACCGTCAATTTTTGCTCCACCGACCACATTGACATGCACATCGTAATTACGCAAATCTTCTCCGGTCAGCTCACGGATGACCGCCGTAGCATTAAATACTGCATCTCTAGCCATACTTCCTGCCGTTTCATTAAAGCGTACCGTTCCTTTGCCATCCCGTCCGTCGAAGGTAATCGCCTCAATCTCCAACACGGAACCTAGAAATCCGGACACACCCAATCCCAAGATTCTTCCTATTTCCATGCTGGGTTGCACTTTTCGTACAATATAAGGAGTGAGCCGGGCCGAACGCAGGACTTCATAAACATCGGCACTTGCTACTCTTATTTCTTCCTGATCTGAATTGCGATATCTCGCCAAACCATAGGCATCAGTAAGAATGCTATTTGCTTTTCGTCCTTCAATCACATATTCGCTGATAATTCCCGGGACATCGTCTTCCAACGTCACACCTAGTTTTTGGGAGGCTTGGCGTATAATATGCTGAACATCTCCTGGCTCCAGCGGCGCAAAGAAGACCTCCGAACAGCGGGAACGCAGAGCAGGATTGAGTTCTGCTGGATCTCGCGTCGTGGCTCCAACGAGGACAAAATCAGCTGGAGCCCCCTCATCAAAGAGTTTTTTGATCCACTGAGGAACCTGGGGATTACTCGGATCGTAATACGAAGAATCGAATGAAACACGCTTATCTTCTAGCACCTTCAGCAATTTATTTAAAAGTAAGGGATCCATCTCCCCTATTTCGTCTATGAACAGAATTCCACCGTGAGCCTCGCTCACTAGTCCCATTTTAGGCTCAGGGATACCTGTTTCAGCCAAATCATGCTTCGCCCCTTGGTATATCGGATCATGTACCGATCCCAATAGAGGGTTGGTTACATCTCGGGGGTCCCATCTTAACGTTGTCCCATCCACTTCGATAAAGGGAGCGTCTTTGGCAAAGGGAGAATGGGAATGCTTCTTAACCGCTTCTAACGCAACCCGAGCGGCAGATGTCTTACCAACTCCAGGGGGACCATACATTAGGATATGTTGAGGATAGGGCGTTGCTAACTTGGCCAACAAGGCTCGTACAGCGCTTTCCTGCCCCACAATCTCTTCCACAGTCTGCGGACGCAATACGTCAAACGCGGAACGTTTTAGTGAAACGGTATTCATCTTTTCAAGGATGGCGAGCCTCTTAAGCGTCTGGGCATTTTCCGGTCCGGTCGTTTCTTGAAGAACTTGAATCTTAATCTCTTTAACGTAATCCTCATGCCGCTCCTGCATCTTTTCTGAGACAACACGTTCTAGCCGTTCCTCGACTGAACGCCGAGCAATAAGTTCCGCAATCTGCTCTTCGATCTCATCTAAGAGCTTGGGCACTTCCTGTAGCTTCGGAATCTTCTGAACTGTAGGGTCATCAGATACAATTTTGCGTAATCCGGCAACACGTTCAACAAGCACATCTGAACGCATAAGTTTAAGCGCTTCTAACCTACTGGCCTTAAGAACCAGTTTGTCGGTTCCATGATAATTTGAAAGTAAAACGTAGAGTGCATCGACTTCTCGTCGCCACTCTTCCTCATCCTGCAACCGATCACTAAGATTCGTATGATCTAGCCATTTTGTCAAAAGCCCTTTCATCAGGGATCCCCTTTCACGAGATCAGATTAACATTTATATTGCAACAACTTTTACCTGAAGCTTTGCTGTCACTTCCGGATGAATTTTCACATGAACCTCATAGTTTCCCAAGGCCTTAATCGGTTCTTTGATGTCTAACTTACGTTTATCCACTTCAAACCCATGCTGCTTTTTCAAAGCGTCAACAATTTCTTTGTTAGTAACTGAACCAAACAAGCGCCCACCTTCGCCCGTCTTCGTCTTGACTTCAATCAGGAGAGCATTCAGTTTACCTCCTAATTCAATCGCATCGACCTTTTCTTTTTCTTTGCGACGATCTTCCAGCTCTTTCTTATGCGAGATATCCTGAATATTTCCGGTTGTCGCTTCGATCGCTAATTTTTTTGGGAAAAGGAAGTTTCGAGCAAACCCGTCAGCCACTTCGAGGACTTGTCCTTTTTTACCCGTTCCTTTTACATCTACTTGAAGAATAACCTTCATATGAATTCCTCCTTACACTTCTTCCGGTAAACGGCGAAAATTAAAAACAAGGTCAAATAGCCCAAACATTATTATACTAACAACACTGAAGAAGAAATATAAAATGCTGATCAAAATTATTGCCAATTTAAGCAGGCGCGGGATCTTAGGTGATTGTAAGAAATACAGGTACACTGAAGTACCCAACACCAAAGCTAAGGCTCCATATACAACCATTATGTTGATCCCTATACCACGAAGAACAGTCCAAGTAAATTGATCGCCTAAAAGATAACAGGCAATCCCTAAAACGGCACCCCAAACCGTATACCAAGGTAAACTCCAACGCGAGAACGGAACCCGTCCTTCATCATCCTTAAACCAACGCCTGACAATATAGAAAATCAATCCAAACTCAACAAATGCGGATATCGCAGCAAAACTGGGAATGATTAAGGCATAAAAGTGAATTCCTTGTTGCAATAGATCTCGAACTTGTACCTCACTAATCCCTTGTTGTTGCATCAAGACCAGCAATCCTGAAGCCTTATATTGCTCAACTATTGTGTTAATCACGTCACTCACAGTTTTGGCATCAAACCCTTGAGCCATTAAAGAGAGGGTTGGTATGGCCCCTAAAACTGCAGCTAACATAGCACTCCAGAAAAAGGTCATGCGCACCGGCCAATGTTTTTGCTGGCCCAAGACGCCTAGTAACCCGGCCAAAGGAACAAGACTCATCTGATTAAAGGTTGTTACTCCTAAAACAATCAACGGCGCAACATAACCAATCAACAGAAAAAACGTGGCTATAGGTAACCCACTTCGACGGCCGACCAAAAACACGGCAAGTAGCATAAGTGCTTCCCAGATAAGTCCCCATGTCCCCCAAGTGACCCCCAGCCAAGGAAAGGTCAACAGGATCGCACCCGCTAAGTAGCTCGCAACTGTTTCGTCACTTAAAAACATGTGCCAATTCTCCTATAAACTTAGTCTTCAGGGGCCAGATAGCTCAAAAGTAAACTTAAATCTCCCCACTGTTTCTCAAGATTCATCTCATCCGCATCTTTTAAGCTCTCAAGGCGTTGTAAAAGCATGCGATCAAGCCGAGAAAAGTCAAAACCCAACCGTCTGGCCAGCAAATAACTCATTCCCACAAGATCAGCCAACCCCTGAATCATCTCTGCCTCTGAACCACACAGTGTTCCATGTTGAATAAGCCACTGTGCCTGAATTAAATTGACCTTTAGTTCATCAATAGCCCTTAAGCCTTTGACAACATCAACTTCAATATGCTCCAGGGTTGCCCCCTCCTAAAGTCATTTTTCTCAATAAATGTTACTAATAAACAAACATCTACAAACACTTCGTGATAAGCATACAAATCTCCTGCACTTTACAAGCATGAAAATTTCGCCAACCAATTTTCATTCGTCAGAGGTGCCGCACTGCGACAAGGGGTTTCAACTAGGCAAAAATAGAAAAAAGGAGCTTACGCTCCCCTTTCTACTCTACGCTATATGGTAACAAGGCAATACTACGAGCCCGTTTGATAGCCAATGTCACTTGACGTTGGTGCATGGCGCAGTTTCCAGAAATACGGCGAGGCAATATTTTACCACGATCCGTAACGTACTTGCGTACTTTGTGTGTCTCTTTGTAATCCATTGACACAACTTTATCCACACAAAAACTGCATACGCGCTTACGTGGGCGACGTCCGCGTTCACGTTTCATACTAATTCTCCCCTTCCCAACTTAGAATGGGATGTCATCATCCAAATTTACTTCATGTCCAAACGAGCCAATCCCTCTTGGAGAAGCTGATTCCGTATTGCCGCTCCCGCTGTCCTTCGGACTTAAGAAATGGACATCTTCCGCAACAACCTCTGTAACCCAGCGCTTTTGGCCGTCCTTATCATTGTATGTTCTAATTTGGATTCGTCCATCTACCGAAGCAAGCTTTCCTTTAGCCAAATAGTTGGCACAAAGTTCAGCAAGTTGTCTAAACACAACACATGGAATGAAGTCAGTTTCTTTCTCACCTTGAGCATTCTTAAACTTACGATCAACGGCTAAAGTGAAATTAGCTACCGCTACGCCACTAGGTGAATAACGTAACTCGGGGTCTTTAGTTAAACGGCCAACCAAAACGACACGATTCAACATGTTTGCCCCACCGTCCTTTTAGTCATCTTTTCTAACGGTTAGAAAACGGATTACATCGTCGGAGATTTTCATAACCCGTTCAATTTCCTGAGATGTGCGGCCTTCGCCGTCAAAGTTCATCAGGATATATTGGCCTTCTTTATAATCTTGGATTTCATAAGCCAACCGACGTTTGCCCCACTTTTCGACCGTTAAGTTTTCTCCACCATTGCTGGCTACGAGCCCACCTAAACGGTCAACCAGTGCAGTGGTTGCCTCCTCATCCAGATCTGGCCGGATGATATAAAGTAATTCGTACGCTTTCATATTTGCACCTCCCCTCGGACTAAGCGGCCCCGTTAAACGGAGCAGGGATATTTATACTACCAAGCAGAAATTATACCATTTCGTTAGTAGAAAAGCAATAATATTTCTATATAAAATACATACTTCCAGTCGTTTAAGGGCTATTTATGAAAGAAAACTTGGCTAGCGCAGGCAGAACGCTTAGTTGTACAAGAATCCTTGTTAATTTATACGTTAAACCTGAAGTGAACAATGTCTCCGTCATGCATAATATACTCTTTGCCTTCTAAACGTACCAACCCCTTTTCACGAGCACCATTCAACCCGTTGTGCTCTACAAAATCCTTATAGGCGACCACCTCAGCCCGGATAAACCCATGCTCAAAGTCGGTATGAATGACTCCAGCTGCTTGAGGCGCTTTTGTTCCTTGACGAATCGTCCACGCTCTCACTTCCACCTGACCAGCAGTAAAAAACGTCATGAGTCCCAATAGATGAAAAGCAACCCGAATCAATCGGTCCAGTCCTGACTCTTCGAGTCCTAAATCCTGTAAGAAAACTTCCTTCTCGTCTTCTTCAAGTTCTGCTATCTCCGCTTCGATCTGAGCACAAACTACAACGACTTCTGCATCCTCTTCCGCTGCGATTGCCATAACTTGTTGGACATAAGAGTTATCGGCTGCTGTAGAGAGGCCATCTTCGCTGACATTCGCAACATAAAGCACCGGCTTTAAAGTCAAAAGTGAAAAACCTTTTAGAATTTCCCGTTCCTCGTCCGTATAAGTCAAAGAACGTGCCCCTTTTCCTCGATTAAAGACTTCCTTCAACCGCTCTAACAGCGCCACTTCGCCTTGAGCCTTTTTATCTCCGGCCTTTAAGAGTTTAGACGTACGATCTGCACGCTTCTCCACACTTTCCATGTCCGCTAAGACCAACTCAAGATCTATGGTCTCGATATCTCTTTTAGGGTTAACATTACCCTCGACATGGATCACATTATCGTCTTCAAAGCAGCGCACAACATGCACAATGGCATCGACTTCACGGATATGGGAAAGGAATTTATTTCCTAGTCCCTCACCTTTACTCGCCCCTTTGACAAGTCCGGCAATATCCACAAACTCGACGGTAGCAGAAACAATCTTTTTTGGATGAACCATATCTGCTAGTTTCTGCAAGCGAGAATCGGGCACTTCTACCATCCCCACATTCGGATCAATGGTACAGAATGGATAATTCGCCGCTTCAGCACCCACTTGGGTAATTGCATTAAACAACGTTGATTTACCCACATTCGGCAAACCAACAATTCCTGCATGTAATGTCATGCTTTACCTCCTCTTAATTATGTGACAAGTTATCTCCACAGATTATAAGTGATTTTCACTCACTAATCCATCTCATTTTCTTCGGCCCGCTTTAGAATCTCTTTTAAATTGCGCTCGAGTTTAACACGAGGTATCCAGGCCTGATGTTGACATCCTAAGCACTGAATCCTAAAATCCATCCCTGTACGCATTACTTTCCAATCTACGCTTCCACAAGGATGCGGTTTACGAAGACGAACAATATCCCCAACATTTAATGGAATCACCACTATCGACTCCCCCTTAATCGAGGTTCGAGGTTCGAAGTTCGAAGTTCGAAATTTAATATCGTACTTCTCTTCGGGCATCGCACTTCGCTTATTTAGCTCCTGATAAGTTCACTGAACCCAACGGAGTTTTAATACTCTATTGACTAGGTATTTTTATATCCATTATTTCTACTGGGCCCATCGTCTATTGTTCGTCATTAGGTGAACCTTTTTTGAGATCTTCAAAAGATAATATTTTTAGTTGTGGAGTACGAATTCCTTCTTCTAAAAATGCGCTGTGAATGCGACGACGCAGTTCTCGTTCCAGACTCCACTGTTCATTAGGGTGGGTGAAGCCAACAATGCGTAAAACAACATTGAGATCGCCGAATTGAATGATACCCTGTACTGTGGGAGCTTCTATGATTTTCTCTCCGAATTCGGTACTAACTACCTCACAAACTGAATTCATTACTTCCCTTGCATGGTCAAGATTTTCATCGTAGGGAATCTGAATATCAACCAAAGCCCGCATCTTCCCGCGGCTGAAGTTAGTAACTGCCGCAATACTACCATTTGGAATAATGTGCAGTTCACCGCCCCAGTCTCTGAGGTGAGTCGCCCTAATTCCAGTTTCTTCAACAATTCCTGAGAATTCACCCACTTGAACATATTCTCCAACAGAAAATTGATCTTCAAAGAGAATGAAAAAACCACCAATCATATCTTTAACCAAGCTTTGAGAGCCGAAACCCAGGGCGACACCCAAAACACTGGCCGAAGCCAGTAATGCCCCTGTATCAAAATTAAACAGTCGTTTAAGGATATGAACTACGACCGTGAAGGTAATCACGTAAAAAGCCATACTTCGTAGAAGTGAGAATATTGTATTAGCCTTACGTTCATCTAGAAGTTGTTTCCCTTTACGCTCGACTAACATGCGCCTTAATAGATAAATTAATAATCCATAGGCAATACGTGCAACAACGAGAATAACAGCAATATATAGTAACGTATTTAACGCCGCGATCCCTATTTTGTGCCAGTCAAAATCACTCAATTTATCCGGAATCCAAGTGACATTCATATTATCGTGGTCCTTTGCTGTAATTTCTGCTAATTACGATATGCTAAAAAAGCGTAATACCCACGCATCATCATGACCAAATCTGCGACTGAAGAGATTTCCCACGGGGCATGCATGCTTAGAATACCTACCCCACAGTCCAATACTTCCATTCCGTAAATTGCCATATACTGAGCTATTGTACCACCGCCGCCCTGATCAACTTTTCCTAATTCGGCAGTTTGCCAAACAATCTTTGCCTTATCAAAAATTCTGCGAACCTCTGCAATGAATTCCGGGTTCGCGTCACTCGACCCTGATTTACCTCGAGAACCAGTGTATTTGCTAATAACCATCCCTCGACCTAGGAAAGCCGAATTCCGTTTGTCCATAACCTCTGTATAATTAGGGTCATATCCACCGGTGACATCTGCCGAAAGCGCTTTGGCTCGGGCCATTGCACGTCGAACCATCAAACCATTATATGTCCCGGTTTGCAAGGTAATAAGTTCCGCAACGAAGTTCTCCAAGTAACGAGCTTTCATGCCTGTATTGGAGTCACTGCCAATCTCCTCTTTATCAGCAAATAGAACCATTGTTGTCCACTCCGGCTGCTCTATAGCTTCAATTGCTTTCCAAGCAGCAAAGGCGCAGACTCTATCATCTTGCCCGTACCCAGCAATCAGACTTCGATCTAAACCTGCATAGCGGGCTTTTCCTGCTGGGACGACCTCTAATTCTGCACTGACGAAGTCATCTTCCTGGATACCATATTTTTCCTTTAAAATATTAAGAATAGCCGATTTTACACGTTCTTCCCCCTCCCCAGTTGAAGGATCATGTCCGAGCAATAAGTTTAATCCCTCTCCTGTAATGGCCTCACTTAACTTTTTGTCATTTTGATCCTTTGCTAAATGAGGAAGTAAGTCGGTAATAGTAAAAATCGGGTCTTCTTCATCTTCTCCTACCACAATACTAACCTTCTGACCCTCCGTTAATATGATGACTCCATGTAAAGCAAGCGGCAGGGCTGTCCATTGGTATTTCTTAATCCCTCCATAATAGTGCGTTTTTAAAAAGGCCAATCCTTCTTCTTCATAAAGAGGGCGTTGTTTAATATCTAACCGAGGAGCATCAATATGAGCCGCAACAATTCGAAAGCCCTCGCTTAATGGACGAAGACCTGCAATTGCCAATATGCCCGCTTTTCCTTGAACTTCCAGTCGGACCTTTTGACCTGACTTAAAATCCTTCACCTCGTCAAGCGATGTAAAACCTGACTTCTTGGCCCATCTCTCTAGGATCTGCCATGATTCCCGTTCTGTTTTTCCTTCACTGAGAAAAGCTAAGTATTCTGTCATCGCTTGACGTTCCTTCTCAGAAATCTTTAGTTCATCCCATGCCAACTTTACCATTTTTGAACGCATATAATCACCTTTCCACCTTAAGCAATTTTTATATTTAGCTTAAGTTTTCTTCGTCTCTGGTTGATTTATACAATAGGCGCCTCACTATCCCTTGGCTGGACGATTTATACTTTCTGCCCTAACTAGGGCATCTTAAAACCAAACTCCTTTGCCAAGTGAAAGCGGTTCGAGCAGTTTTTGACTGAGTTGCGCAGAAAACGCCTGATCCAGGGTCTGAAAGATCCCTGTTAAATAAGGATAAAAGTTCGAGTTCTGAATTAGGTCATTAATGCCTCCACCTACTCCCATTTTCAAGAGCGGGGAAGACAACCCTGCAACGACGGCCAGGCAAATAAGGGCACTCAATCCCCCAAATATGAGACCTCCTCCTCGATTAAAAGCCCCACCCCAAATACTAAAAAGACGAAGAAGAATAGAGACCAACAAGTGAATCAAAATCACCACTATAAAAAAAACACAACCAAAGGCAATAAGGCTTAGAGTGCGCTCAGTAACCGCCTCCGCTAAACGATGGGTCACTTGCTCAATAGCTTGGGGCATCTGTACATTAGGCAGGTTTAACGAGGCGAGAATATTACGCCATTCTGACGGCAGGGCCCCTAAAATATTCCCTAAAGCCTGTTGTTGTAGACTACTGGCTTTAGACTGAACAATGGGAAGGATTGCTTGATAAATCACGGGTTCCAACCATTTTTGCAGCGCAAAATGTTGCTCAGCCCAATGAAGAGCAGCCATATACTCCCATGATGCTACCACAAAACCTACAATACTACTCAAGAAATTAATAACGCTAGTTATAAGGCCTCTTTGATAACCATGTAAGGCTCCAAACAGAACAAACCCCATAATAAGCACATCAATAAGATTCATGTACTCCCCCCTACCTTATAAAAGCTAATTTAAATTTATCTTAGCGCAACAAAACTAAACAATAATATTTCACTAATCTTTTAATATTCGGTCTATCTGTCCAAAATCCTGCAACAACCCTCATCAGGGAAATCAAAAAGACAGCTGCTCGCTGCCTCATATTGATATTCGGTATTTTGATTTTCGAACTGGAAGCTCGAACTATAATATCACAACAATTGCATTCGATAAGCGAAGTTCGAACCGCGAAACACGATTATGGCGGGGATGCGTGAGAATCGAACACACCTCGGAACGTTCTGCGTCCCGACACGCGGATTTGAAGTCCGGGAGCAGCACCAGCTACTATCCATCCCCATTCTGTCGACAATAATATAACACATTCAAGGTTATTAGTAAATCTTTTAAATGGCATACAATTATACATAATGCTTAAGTTCAACAAATGAAAGGTATATATTTCCATTAATGTGTGCACAATAATAATGGAACCACATTTATCTTAAGATCAGATTTTTAATTAAGCGCTGTATTGAACGCAGGTGGGTCAAAATCTTACAAAGAAAGGAGTTTTATTATGGATCGGAGCGATATATTGTTTTCTAGTCTATCAAACAGCCAGGTCGAAGACATTAAGGCTTTAGAAACTAAATTTAATACATCTCCTACCACTGGCCAAGAGACCGTCTTAATTGCTTATACTAAACCCGAACAAAAATAGGCAACTGCACCACAACAAACTAAAACTTCTTATAGTGCAGGCAGCTTCCATTAAGTTGTTGTTCAACCTGAATTTTCATTTCTTCTTCTTGCATTGTAAGCTTCATCAACTGGTATTTAGCTTGAACTATCCCCTTTACACACTCAAGTGTGAGGTCTGTCAAATGCGTACAGCCCTGTTCTAAGCCAACCGCTGCTTGAATTTGCTTTCTGACATTACAATTCAGGTTAACCCCCACAAGTTTTTTAATTCGGTCTTGGGCGTGTACACAATCCTTGTGGGGAGCACGACGAAGTTGACCATCGGCTGATGTAATCGTATAACTCTCGAGGTCAGCTTCGAGGGTTATACAGAGTTCGTGTTGGCTATCTAAAAAAACTCCATTTACTGCTACAATTTTATTGGATACTAAACTGACATTTATAGAAATTGAACGGTTAAAAAGAAACATTGACCCATCTCCTCATTTATCTTTAAGATATTTTAATTTTCTATATATTATATCGCCTTTTATGAATAAAGAAAGTTACTGGATGACCATTACTCATTCAGTAACTTTCTTTTATTGTTTATTAGGGAGTAACTACTTCATTCACCAGTTTACTATTTATTCGTTATCTTAGATTCAGTTCAGCTGTTATTGCTCGTTCAGAAAACCTTTTACTGTTGTGGTCACTAAGCGTGCCTCCAAAACTGGTCCGAATGCTAACTCATTCTCTAACTTGATACCCTTTTTCCTTTAATGACGCTTTTACTTCGGCTACTTGTTCACCCTGTAAGCGCGCCAAGATTTGGACTTGATTATCCCTTAGATGGTAGACCGCAAAACTCGCAATATTAACATCAAACTGCTTGATCGTCACCGCAAGGTCCAACAGGACACCCGTTTCATCTTTTGTTTCTATTACCACTCGTTGGCCTGGACTGCGAAATCCCATAATATCCAGAAAAGCATCTAAGATATCAGTTGCCGTAATGATACCAACCAGTTTGCCTTGGTCAAGAACAGGCAATCCACTAATTCTGTGTTCCCGCATTAACAAGGCAGCATCCTCAATCTGGGTATCGGGTTGACAGGTCATTACCTTCTTTACAGCAACTTCTCGGATAGGAGTTTTGGCGATGAGATAATTAAGTTCAAAAATACTTAACGTCGTCGCAGGAGAAGGAGAGACCTCTCGGAGATCCCCATCTGTCACAAAACCCACGAGTTTACCCTTATCCATAACCGGCAACTTATTGATCTTTTTTTCTCGCATGAGGACCATCGTTTCTGCGATCGATTCATCCGGGCTCACTGTAAAAACCTGAGATGTCATAAATTGGCGAACATACATATTGTTTTGCCCCCTTCTCCTTTAACTTGTTTTTAACATTACTC
>NZ_MASS01000039.1 GCF_001707885.1 Desulfosporosinus cupriresistens
CTCCTTCATTGCTCTAACTTCGATTTAAAAAGCAGCTATCAGAGTGCGCTTTCTGATAGCTGCGCAAATAATATTTGTTAAATTTCTTCGGAGAAAATCTGATAAATCGGAGCCCCTTCACATTGTGCAGGGTACCGCAAACCGAGCAATACTGAAATTGAAGGTGCAACGTCAACTTGTCGGATAGTACGATCTGTTGTAAAGGCAGACTTGATGCCGCTACCTGCAGCTACAAAAATCGGCGAAACGGATGAATCAAAATATCCTTCTGAAGTTGAGATACTATCGCCATGCAAGCGATTGTAGCCTTCTTCAATCGAGAAGAAAATATCCCCACATTCCGGTCCATTAGCACCAATTAGCACAGCATCTTTGTTTCTAAGGCAGATGCCGACAACACGTTTACCTGTTCGATCATCTCTGTAATTATACAAATCAGAGATTAGTTGTTCTTCTAAATCGTATTGATCTTTTGGATCCACAATCCCATATTTGTCACGGCCCTTGAGATTGAGATAGATATAGTTACTGCGAATCTGAACAGCTCTTGTCTTTTCCCAATCGACTTCCCTTATAGAATTGCCATTTTCGTCTTTTTTCATGACCGTATAGCCCAGATCTTCCATGACCTTTGTATTGAGACCACCATATTCCCCTAAGATAGGAGGTACGTTTTCCCCAACAATAAGACCATGATCACTTACAACTAACACAGTCCAACCTTCGTCTAATAGATACAGGAATTCGCCAAGATAATCATCTGTTTGCAGATAGAATTTTTCAATAAACCCTTGGAACGTTTTTTCATCAGTATGATCCCATGGTGGCAGGGTCTTTCCTAGATGCCATAATTGATGACCTGCACAATCAATATTATGAAGATGAGAAAATACAACATCATAGCCTTTTTCTTTGATGCAATAATTCAGACAATCTGCTTGCCATTTGTCGTAAATTGCCCAAGACGGTTCAAAAATTTCATGTACCAATTCATCATCTTCCCCGCCGATTAAGCTGACCGGTGGGACCTCGCCAACATTATTAACAACATCTTTATAGAGAGATTTTTGATGCCATAATTGGTCATTAGCAATATCCAGAGCATTGCTGATCCATACTCTAACTTTATTGCCGGCTGGATCAAGTTCTAAAATCTTCATAGATCGGCAGCCAGGCTTAGTAACTTCTTTTTTGGTAACATCATCAATAATCCCTGTTACCATAAGATCTCTTTCTAAGGTAACGATCGGCGCTTCTGCTTTCTTGTTCTTATAAATAGCCACTCGATCATATTCTCCAGCTTCATTTTTGAGAATTAAAGCAGGGCGTCTCATCACACCACCAGAAGTGAGGATCGTGAATTCTTTAGCCCCTTCAGGAGCATTTGCCCAACCTGTAGCATCTTTGAGCGGGGAATTTACAATATCATAAGCTACCTTACTACCAATAACTACTTCTGTATCTTCATCATCCATAACGTAGGTGCGAATTTCGCCCCCTTCACGAGCTGTATCGCCCCACCAAAGTTCCATCATTTCATCATCGACTTCATTGTCCAAAGTGCCTTCCAGATCAGCGATGATGCAACCAACACCTGCCGGTTTATCCACTCGTGGTGCATATCGCACTTCTTTAATATCGGGTGTAGCCACGATAACCTTTTCCCAGTCAAGTTGTGCAACGCCCATATTAACCGAACCTGGTTGCGTTCCATCTACAACACTCAGATTTTCGCTATGAGAGGTTGGAGGCCAAGAACTCCCAGGCCAATGCCAAACGAGTGTCTTCAGGCCAGCTTCAGCGGTGATATTCCAGATTTGTTCGGCGGTGCAATTGCGAGAGTCCATATTATAAACTACTGCATCAAGACTTTCCGGCGATTGCCTCCAATAACACGTGATGCCATGGGTTCCTGGATAAGCGCCTGTAGCGAGCGTCGTCCAACAAGGCGGTGTGATCGTTGGGATTGCTCCGAGTAGATGCAAATCTTTTCTAGCAGATCCACGTTCAATAAATTTCTGTAAGTTAGGCATTTTCCCTTCAGCCAAGAATTTCTGACTGATTCTGGGGTCCATTCCGTCAACACCTAATACCAATAGTTTCTGGGTAAGCGCTGTTCTTTTCATAATATTCTATCCCCTCTTATCAATTTTGGATTTATAGCGATCTTAATCCTCTGCTTTATCAAGGGTACAAATTTCTCTTTTTCAAAGATTTGGGCCTTTAGTGTAAGGGGCATTTGCAATGCCTCTTACACTAAGCTGAGCAACATTCCTCGTCGGACATTAGACGCATACAATTATGATAGGTGTTTTAAGCACCAATTTCATCGAGTGAGCGACCAGCGGTCTTCTCACCCCAGATTCCAGTAACGACTGCTACCACTAAGAACATAGCACCAATAATAAAGAATAACGTTGTATAACCAAAACTTTTATAAATCATAGGAACTACGATCATGGCCCCGGCAGTTAGAAGCCTACCGGTACTGTAAATAAAGCCTGTCCCACTGTTTCGTATATGTGTGGGGTATGATTCTGCCAAGTAAGACCACATCACAACGAAAACGCCGTCCATAAGCACCCTGATAACAAAGCCTATCCCTACGATGACCATCGGGATTTTAAGAGTACCAAAAGCAATTGTCAAGACACCAACTAAGATGCTGTATATGACGATGGGGATCTTTCTACCGCCTTTGTCGGTTACGGTAGCTGCTAGATAGTTACCAATGGGACTTCCAAAGGACACTAGAGCTGACATCCACAGAGCATCTTCCAACGTGAAACCAAATTCATTCAGTAAGGTAGGCATCCAAGCGAAAAACATAAAGTACCCTACCGTGATACAACAAACCATCGTGATTAGCACGCCAGTTTTTCGAGCATACTTTTTACTGAAGACCTCTTTTAGTGCTGTTACGGTTCCTATCTCTTTTGGTTTGACAGCACCTTCTACAGGGATACTTGCTTCATCATTAATATCAACTTTAATTTCGGGCATAAATCTCTGGATAATGACTTCTGCCTCAGCATATCGCCCTCTAGAGATAAGCCAACGTGGAGATTCTTTTAACCACATCAGACCTAAGATTAAGATAATAAACCCTGTTCCACCAATGAAGAAAATATGTCTCCAGCCATCTGGGCTACTTGGAACAATTCGTTCGGCTACTTGTCCAATTAACGGTACACTCAGTAGACCCGTTGCTAGAGATATTGCCTGCCACTTTCCTCTCGAAACAGATGGTAATATTTCCGTGATATAGACCATTGCCACAACGACCATTGATAATATACCGAAACCAGTCAATGTTCTAAATACTATGAATAACGCTTTGTTAGGTGCCAAGCCATTTAATATTGAAAATGTAGAGAAAAATGCCACCGAATATAAAAATGCTTTTTTCCTGCCAATAACGTCCGATAGCCACCCACCAAACCAACATCCAAACAACATACCGACAAAAGTGCAAGAATTGACTATTCCGATCCACTCCATTGAAACACCCCAGTGTTTCGTAAGAGCAGGAGCAACGAAAGAAAACGTAAATAAATCCATTTGGTCAAAAGCATAGGCTAGAGCAAGAATAATTAAGAACTTATAATGTTCTGAACACATACGCGCATCATCAAGGTAGCGCTTCTTACCACTCGGAGTTGCATCTACATTCGCACTCTTCATTACTGCCATATATTTACCTCCCTATTTAGTAAAAATTAATATTAAACTGATAAGTTCTTAGATCTTTTACTTTATTACCCTCCTACTCTCCCGATAATTTAAAGTTCCGGTATTTTCTTGTGATTTCCCGCACTTACAAGCCAGATTATATGCAATTCATGTTTCCCTGTAAAATACTTAGTAATTATGCCCCGTATAACTGGTCAATTATAGGTTGATAAGTATTTTTTATCGCAAATATTCTGAATTAATTCTTTTTCCTTATAATGGATTATCGCTTTTCTCCTTCTTTAACTTAAATACTATTGTTATTTGAATTACTCATAGTATAATGAATTCTAAGAATTGCATTCTTGCCTTAGGCGTGGTCTGTATAAATATGCTATCAAGGACGGTTAAGAATATGCGTTTTGAACAATTAACTTATTTAGTTGCAGTCCATGAATCTAAGTCTATTTCTCTTGCAGCCGAGCGAACTCACATTTCACAGCCTGCTCTTAGTTCTGCCATCAGTAAACTTGAAGATGAACTTGGTGTAGTTCTGTTAAAAAGGACGAATTCCGGTGCCTATCTAACCGAAATTGGGGAACTAATTATCATAAAGGCCAAGGAAGTGCTCAATACTGTTGACGAGATCAAATCCATCGCCCACGGTGACTCCATAGAGTTAAATGGAAACATCTCAATTGCAGTAGAGCCAAGTATCAATATTACCGTAATGCCCGACATATTAACTACTTTTAAGCATAATCATCCTAAAGTAAATGCCCTGCTCAAAGTCGGAGAATCTAATAATATATTGCGGGATGTTGAATCTGGCAAGGCTGACTTTGGTATCATTTTAAAAACTGATGCGTTTTCTAAGTCGAAAGATCTTAACTATAAAGAACTATTTTCTGATGAATTTGTAATCATTACAGGAAATAACTGCGAAATTGCTAAGAGATCAACGAAGATGACTTTAGAGAAGGCGCTTTCTTTGCCAATACTTTTATACAACACTGAGTACATCACTAATTGTGGAGTATCTAGTGTGTTGCAAAAGTATGGTGAGATTAATGTTTCTTATAGAGTTGACAACTTAGAGATGATGGAGAAAATCTTATCTCAAGGCAAAACCCTTGCTTTTGTCCCTCAATTTATGGCTGATGAGTATGTAAAATCTAGTAGTATAAGAAAAGTTAGTATAAGTGATGCCCGCTTAGAGGTTTCAGTGATCTTAATTTGGTTAAATCGTCATCATCTTTCAATGGTCGAGAAAGAGTTCATCAAAGTTATCAAAACCGTATGTTCAAATTTTTCCACAACGAAGATGTAAAATGACTCATGGTACTTTTGCCGAGATAACATTCGTTATCTCGGCCTTTTTATGTCACCATGCGCGGAAAGCTGGACATAAGTTATGCTTATGCTTAGACACACAAATTATCTAAACTTCAAATTCTTTTGAACTTATAGGGGGCATATTTACTAAGTATTTTACTATCGCTAGTCATGATCTTATAATATAATCACTTGAGTAACATTAAACTACATGTTTCTGTTCAATTATATTAAATATTTCTTATAGGTGGAAATACATTGATAAACAGCAAATAAGGAGTTTAAAAGTAATGGATCAGAAAACACAATTACTTTTACAAAGGAAAGATCTAGCCTTTGCGAAAAAGGGTATAGGCCTAGGATTATTAACCGGTGCAGCTTGGGGCTTAGACGGGGTGTTGATGGGGATGGTGTTGGGTTTAGCACCATTCACTAACAATATGAGTATTTTCGCTGCACCTTTGGTCGGGGCATGTCTTCATGATGGATTTGCCGCACTATGGTTGTTTATTTATAATGTCATTAACGGTAAATGGCGTGATTATGCGCGCACCTTAAAAACTCGACCAGCCAAAATGATAATAATAGCAGCTATTTTAGGGGGCCCCATTGGAATGTCCGGTAATTTGCTGGGAATTTATTTTGCAGGTGCCTCCTATACTGCAGCAATCACAGCCGCTTATCCAGCGATTGGAGCTATTCTGGGATCTATTTTTCTTAAAGAAAAGGTATCACCCCGCGTATGGGTTGGCATAATATTCGCCATTATTGGCTCATTTATTGTTGGGTTTGTGCCACCGGAAGGGTCAAACTATCCCCACTTTTATCTCGGTCTTGGATTAGCCGCGGTTGCCGCTGTTGGTTGGGCAGTAGAAGGCGTTATGTCAACTTATGGAATGGATTTAGTCGATTCTGATATTGCCATTGGTATCAGGGAAGTGACTTCGTTTATTGTATATATCCTTGCCATATTACCTTTGTTTGGAGGAATCGCTTATCAGATTCTTTCCGTTAGTTTTACGACACCCTCTGGCTGGTACATTGCTGTTATCGGCTTGGTTGGTGGAACTTCCTTTTTATCCTGGTATCGGGCGATGAATATGACTGGAGTTAGCAGAGCTATGGGGTTAAACGTAACGTTTGCCTTATGGTCTGTATTTTTTGGGTGGTTGTTAAATAAATTACCAATAACACCGAACCTGATTATTGGAGTTGTGATCATTTCCATTGGCACCATCCTTACAATAGGCAATCCTAAAGATTTAGTTAATTTAAGAAGTCGATAGGGAGGTTTACCATGAATCAGATACCCGTTAAATTCAGAGTAGTACAAGTAATCTTCCTGAATGCGGGAGTCTCGGATCAAAAAATATTCGAAATGCTCAAACATGAATATCCTCTTGATCGGAGCGTTAATGAAAAAGGCATCGAGGACTACCTTCTTTCGTTAAAGGCTGCTGGCCTCATCGAGTTAACGACTGTAACTTTAAATAATAATAAGCTTAAACAGTGTTATAAAATCACTGACTATGGGACGAGCCGCATGAAATACATTAGCTAAAATAGATCATCGTCATATACATGATCCCACTGCCGATGAAGAAACGAAAGCAAAAGCCTTTACGTAATGCACACAAAGGCCTTTGCTTTCGCTAATATAATAACTAAAAAGTTCAAAGCTGCACTTCTTTCGTTTTCAACCTACCTGCTCACCCATTATTACGCAGTTGAAATTAAGATTCCGGGCATTGTCAACATTATTGACGGAATCATATTTCTTACAATTAAAGAACATGCTATGAGTGTAAGGAAATTGCAACCCGCTCAATGTATTAAGACAGTTATCTTATTTAATGAAAGGAAGCCTGAGCATGGACATTTCCCTTGAAAACATAATTAACGCTAGGGAGACACTAAAAGGAGTTACCTATAAAACGACGTTAGTAAACAATCCGCTTCTTAGTGACATGAGTAATAATCAGGTATATGTAAAGATGGAAAACCTTCAGCGTACGGGCTCTTTCAAGCTTAGAGGAGCGTACAATAAGATTGCCCATTTAACAGAGGCAGAAAAACACCTGGGCGTGATTGCCTCTTCTGCTGGCAATCACGCCCAAGGTGTCGCCGTTGCTGCGACCATTTATGGCATCAAGTCAACGATTGTCATGCCCAAGCACGCTCCCTTGTCCAAGGTAACAGCAACGCGACGATATGGTGCAGAGGTCATCCTTCACGGTGAAGTGTATGATGAAGCTTACGAAGAAGCCCTCCGAATTCAAAAGGAGACCAAAGCGACATTTATTCATCCCTTTAACGACCCGCTGGTGATTGCCGGTCAAGGAACCATCGCCTTGGAAATCCTTGAAGATTTGCCTAATGTTGAAGTCGTTGTTGCCCCGATTGGTGGCGGTGGTCTGATCTCGGGGATCGCCCTGGGACTGAAGACTTTAAAACCAGATGTTAAAATCATTGGTGTACAGAGTAAAAACATGCCTTCGATGGCGGTATCTTTTTCCCAACGTCAAATGGTGACAGTTAATGGCACCCCGACCATTGCCGATGGGATTGCAGTAAAAACACCTGGCAATCTGCCGTTTGAACTCATTAAGAAATATGTTGACGATATAGTAACCGTAGATGAGGATGAAATCGCCAGTGCTATGCTTTTTTTTCTAGAAAGTGCCAAAGTTGTTGCGGAAGGTGCGGGCGCTTCTCCGGCCGCAGCGATCATTCATCGTCTTGCCCATTACAAAAATCGCAAAATGGTTGCCATCCTGAGTGGTGGAAATGTTGATGTCAACATCCTCGCTCGTACGATCGACAAGGGGCTTGTGAAAAATGGACGGAAGTGTTTCCTGACAACCGTTATTTCTGATCGCCCTGGGGCTCTAGCTCAACTACTACAGTTCATTGCTCGTCTGGGGGCTAACGTCCTTGCGGTTTCACACCGACGAGAAACCTTAGATATTCCTATAAGTTATGCTAAGGTAGAACTCGAGTTAGAGACCACCGATGCTGCCCAAGTCCAAACAATTAAGAAACTTCTTGAGGAAAATTACTACCGCATTGAAATTCAATAATATGGTCACAAAAGCAAACGCCCTAGCCGATAGGTTAGAGCGTTTGCTTTTTGGAGCAACTTACCTCAGTAAGCGTAAGCCACTGATAATGACAATGATTGTACTTCCTTCGTGTCCGATCACACCGAGCGGTAGATTTATATTCCCGAAAAAATTAGATAATATAAGTAACAACATGACTGTAACTGCAAAAGTCACATTTTGTTTAACCACCCTAGTCGAGCGACGCCCTAAGGCAATGGCATAAGAAACCTTAGAAATATCATCAGCCATCAGGACCACATTAGCTGTCTCTAATGCTACATCAGTTCCGGCAGCGCCCATTGCGATACCCACGGAAGAAACCGCCAAAGCCGGAGCATCGTTTACACCGTCGCCGACCATGGCAACTTTGCCATATTCCCCTAACTTTTTTATTATATCTACTTTATCTTCTGGCAGAAGTTCGGAATATACTTGGTCGACACCCACCTGATCACCCATTATTTTGGCAGTTGAAGAGCTATCTCCCGTCAACATCACAACTTTGATTCCCATTTTTTTCAGTCTATTTATTGATTCTTTCGCTTGCGGTCGCAGAGTATCCTGAACCGCTAAGACGCCGATTCGTTCTTTTCCTACCTGAACAAAGATCACCGTATTCCCTTGTTTCTCCAGTTCCCGAACCGCCTTCATTTCCTCTTCGGATATTTCCCCTTCACTCAGATCTAATTTCCCGATTCGATGTTCCTGACCCTCCACTATTCCCTGTACTCCAAATCCGGGCACCGCTTCAAGTTTTGAGGCTGTACTCAGGTGGAGATCTTTTTCCTTCGCTTCGCGGATTATAGCCTTAGCAATAGGATGTTCTGACCACGTTTCCAAAGAAGCAGCGATTCTTAAGACCTCATTTTCAGTATAGTTTCCATAAGGTATCACATGAGTAATTCTTGGTATTCCCTCGGTGAGAGTTCCAGTTTTGTCAAAAGCCACCACACTCACATCACCGATAGCCTCCAGGTAGGCCCCTCCTTTGAATAAGATACCTTGGCGAGCTCCGTTCGAAATCCCGGATAATACGGCCGGCATTACCGAGGAAACCAGCGCACAAGGGGAGGCTACGACGAGAAAGATCATAGCCTTGTAAATTGCGTCACTCCAAGACAAGCCTAATACTAAAGGTGACAAGACCGAGATCAAAACTGCACCTGTGATCACAATTTTTGCGTAAATACCTTCAAAACGCTCCATGAATAATTGACTGGGGGGTTTTTCGCTTTGCGCTTCTTGAACCAGATGGATTATTTTAGCAAGCAAGGTTGCCTCAGCCGTTTTGGTCATTTCGATTACTAAGGCTCCTTGTCCATTCATAGTTCCAGCAAAAACCTCGTCCCCTGCCGACTTGTCTATGGGAATCGATTCCCCGGTTATCGATGATTGATTCACAGAGGAATATCCCTCGCGCACAATCCCATCTGTCGCGATCCTCTCTCCCGGCCTGACCAACAAGAGATCACCTTGTTGCAAGTCTTCGACTCGAATCCTCTTTTCCAGGTTTCCATGTAACACAATAGCCTCTTCCGGGCGTAGCTTCATGATAGACTTAATTTCGTCATTCGTTCTCTCCAGAGTATATCCTTCCAAGGCACCACTTAGGGAAAAAATTAAGATTAAAATAGCCCCATCTCTCCAAAATCCGATACTAGCCGCACCAATTGCCGCTACGACCATAAGCAAATCGACATCTAAATCTTTTTCCTTGAACAGGGTTTGCAACCCTTCCCAGGCTTTTTGGTATCCACCTATGATATAAGCTAACAGGTAACAAGGAATTTCCAACTCCGTATGATCATATTTGCCAGAAAACCAAGCCAGAATAAGAAATCCTAAACTAATAACTGTTACAATCAACCCTTTATGTCGTGACCAAACTATGTTACAAGACGTTTTCATTTAAATTCTCCTTCATATCCCTATATTAACATAAAAAGTAATTTTAAGTAAAAACAAGCACCTGCTTCTTGACACCATCAGTTCACTGACCGATGGTGTCATCATGAAAATTCCCAATGCCTAAAAAGTTTCTACATTGATTTTCTTTAAGGTGTTCAAAAACTGCTTGATTTCATCGTCACTTAAAATGGACGTCATTTGCTCTGTCAGATGCAAGTGGAAGTCATGATGTTCCTCAAAGGCCTTCTTACCTAGGTCAGTCAAACTGATTAAATTTACTCGCCTATCTTCTTTCGTCGATTCACGGCGAGCAAAATTCTTCTTTTCTAAGCGATCAACCGTTACCGTCGTTGTTCCTGTCGTAACCCCCAGCTTCTGAGCTAAACCTTTCATATTAATTTTTTCATGTTCACCAAGCACCTCTATAGCATGGGCCTCAGAAACCGTTAGTTCACTGGATCGCACAATTGAATTCTCCCAGGAAGAAAACCCATTAAAAAATGCCAAGAGTTCATGGGTCAACTCTTCATTGATAGTCATTAAAACTCCCCCTCCCTATTGGTAAGTTTCTCATAATGTCTTATGATAATAACTTATGATATTAATATTGTTTGATATTCAAGATATATGATAACAAAAATAATCTTCGCTGACAAGGGGATAAGCAAAGAGATGCTACATTCTCTGTCCCAGGCATCAATCTTTATCCGTTTAATCCAGCCAAAGGTCCTGGGTATGTGTGGCACTGTCATAGTCTTGACCATGAAGACAATGAAATGATGCGCCCCTATAAAGCAAGGAATCCGTTTGAAATTTGCTAACTGATTCAGTTAGAGACTGAGACGATTAAATAAAGACCTCCCGAACGTTAACTCAAGAGGTCTTTATTAGGTTAAATTATTCAATTGAATTATCCAATCATTATGGAAAACTCGCACCTTTTCTAATACAGAATCACCTCGATTCTTTTCGGTTTTACATTTTTACATATTGTAAATATTCATACGCCGTAGTGCCATTAATTTATTTAAAATGCGCTAGTAATATCCCAAAGGCAAGTGTCGCACCATCTGTAAATTTGAGGGCTTTTTTCATTCCATAGTTATGTACAGTAGACAGAATGACAATATTGGTTGGACCTGGTGTAAAAGGAACAATAATGCAATGGCAAAAACCGCTGTAATGTTCATAAAGCTTACTCCTTAACGATACTTTAGAGCATTATAGCGTTTTAATTCACCCTTCGTATAGGACATTATTGCAGGTCACATCGAAGCTGGTAGCGGTGAAGATAAACTTGCTAGCTTCTTTAATTTGCTCGCTAGATACATACCAAGACCGATTACGCTCTCCATATGTAACAGATGTTCAACGGACGGTTCGTAGAGGATCGTGGCATTGGCCCGAACATCTTCGTCCCCTTCCCATATAATCACACACAAGGGGATTTCGGGAAAGGCCTGAAAAGTTGCAGATGAACTGCCAAACGATGCGGGTTTTCCGCCTAAGGCGGCAGCACACTCCAATAATTGATTGGACTGATGTCCGAACGCCTTGATCAAACCCAGGATTGCGTTTTTATGAAACGCAGGATAAAATAACATCCCACCATTGGGTATTTCTTTGAGACTCACCCATTTTTTAGCGGTTTCTTGAGGCGGTCGCGCATAAGCCAGGTAATTCAGCATGATTATGGAAGCCATTATTTCCGGGACCTGTCCGTCTGTTTTTCTGTAGACCGTTTGGTCATTCCAATCCAATATATACTCAGAGTCAAAAAACGTCACGACAAATTGACGAGTTTCGCTACTGTAGGTCACATTAAGCTGGGTCGCAATTTCTTCCGGCGCCTTTCTCTTTAAATCCCTCCAGTATTTGTCATAAGCAATTCGGTAATTAGTTTCCATCTCAGATACCTCCACTTTCATTAAGTTCGCGAATACCTCCGAGAATCCTGTCTTTACCAGTCTGGCCTTAATTCTGCTTACAATAATTCTTCTCTAATTTCTTGCTTGACAGATTCAGATGTTTCCCTGCTGAGATTTTCCTCCAAAATTTGTTTAGCTGATCTGCCGCCTATTTTTCCTAAAGCCCAAGCGGCGTAACCACGTACTAACTCTTCAGGATCATTCATGGCAACTGCCAAATCAGGCACAAATGCAGGGTCGCCAAGATTGCCAAGAGCAATGGCAGCATTTCGCTGAAAGTATTTCCTCTCTTTTATATAGTTGTACATCAAAGGTTGTATCCTTGTTGAGTAAAACTCATCCGTCATAATGAGCATTTGAGACAGACTGAAATCTTGGGCTACTTTCACTAAAAACTCATCGTCCGGCAGCTTTGCTTGTAACTTTCTCTGATTGCGGGGACACACCTCTTGGCAAATGTCGCATCCATGAACTTGGGTTCCCATTTTTTCCCGAATTTCAGGTTCAATGTGGCTGCCAGCTATTCGCTCTTGCGTCATAAATGTATTGAATGCAATGCAACGGCGTGGATTTAACTTTAACGGTTCATATATAGCTTGCGTCGGACATGCTTTCATACAAGCGAAACATCCTTCTGGACAACCAATCTCCACCGTAGGACTATCATAATCAAGCTCTTGATCGACAACGAAAGACGTAAGGTAGATGAAGGAACCAATACCTTCGGCATAAGCGAAATTATTTCTACCGTAATTCACTATGCCTGCTTTGGCCGCGACCAATCGTTCAGGCAAACTAATCTTGTCGCCCACTTCACAGCCAAGTTTACGCAGAAATCCCCTCATTAATTCTGGTCTAGCGCCATTGATCCGTTCAGGCGGTGCGTTATAACACCTAGCTTGATAAACCCGGCCAATTTTATCTGTTAATTCCTTAGGAAAGCTTTTTTGGGAATAGTCATAAACTGTTGTAATGATCGATTTTGCCGTAGGCATCACTGAGCGAGGTTCTGCGGCAACCAACGGACGAGAAGGTCCCTTGAGATAAAATGAATACATTTCATGTCTATTGGTTAAATCGGTGATGTATTCAGGAAAGCCATCAGCAGGTATAATGCCGACCTTGCTATACCCAATGTCCAAGGCAAATTCTTTGATTTGGGTTGTAAGTGACATGCTCATTCCCCCTAGTTAGTTTAATCTTGATGTTTTAACAATGTTTACCGCCACCGTGCAATTTCAGCAAAACTTAAGATGCAATGC
The DNA here is from genome assembly GCF_001707885.1 of Desulfosporosinus cupriresistens. Classification (GTDB taxonomy): domain Bacteria; phylum Bacillota; class Desulfitobacteriia; order Desulfitobacteriales; family Desulfitobacteriaceae; genus Desulfosporosinus. Next base: position 13,210 of record NZ_MASS01000039.1, read on the forward strand.
AAAACTTATGTGAAATATGTTCTGTTGTTCGAGTCAGTAATCATTTGATGACTCACAGTCACATATTAATATTAATATTAATATTAATCTTGCTCTCTCCTTTCGTTTCATTGATGTTTCAGTAATTGAAAGTTATTTGTGTATATACACGTAATTAGTCGCTATCTACTTCTCTAAATGCATTTCTACCCAAGGAAATTTATAAAATAAGTGCTTCCAGTTTGGAAAGTGATTTCTCAAGACTCTCCAACTCTTCTACCCCCAAATATTCCTCCAATGATGCTTGGGCTTCACTCCATAGCTCCAAAGCATTAAATAACACAGTTTTACCGACCTCTGTAAGGATCACCTGCCTAGAGCGTGAATCTTCTCCGGGATTAACCGCTATTAGACCGGCATTGATCAGTGGTTTCATATTTCTGTTCAAAGTAGTTCGGTCAATGCGCATTATTTTGGCCAACACACTCATATTAACTGACTCCAACCATTCGAGATTCCGCAATAACGAATACTGCGTAACTTTAAGTCCACTGGGTTCCAAGACTTTTTCATAAAATTGAGTTACCGCCCGAGAAGCCCGTCTTATATTCAAACAGTGACATGGACTAGAAGATTTTGGTTTGGATCCGATATGTTTCATCGACTTAACGCCTTTCTCTATGATCTATGCTAAAATTTAGTGTGTATATACACCTATTAGTTTTAATATATAACCTATTACTTGTTCTGTCAATATTTCCAGTCCATTGAACATATCACAATACTGTGCTCCGGCAATTTATTGAAGGAATTCCTAGGCCTGTTTATTGGAGGAGATACAACAATGAAATTTGTTAAATGTTACCAATTATTTTCTTATTGCATATACTACATTAAATATAGGAGGTGGTTTTCTGATGTATGGTTGTGTAAAACCGATTTGTTGTCCGCCACAATATTGCGTGCGAGACTATTACACTCAACGAGTTGTTCCTGTAATTCATCCAATAGTGACTATCAACCGCCAGAATATTGTTGATGTTCCCCAGCATTATTATCAACCAACGACAAGAAACGTTGTTGTCGACCGAGGTTTCCAAGGATATCCAGCTAACCAAGGTCTTGGTTATGGTGGCTTCTATAACCGCTTATTCTTTTAATAGATTGAAACTTCATCCAATGCCACGCTTGAGATAAGCGTGGCATTTAGATTTATCTTAACTTAGAGGCAACAATATCTCCACTCGAACCCCTCGCTCCCTCCGATTTGCAGCGACTATCTTCCCTCCATGTAGATCAAGGATACGGTGCACAACGGATAGCCCTAATCCGGTCCCTTTCTCCTTGGTCGTAAAAAACGGGTCATAAATATAAGGCATAGCGTCTGGCGAGATACCTGGTCCCTCGTCACTCACGGCGAAACCAACAAATCCCTCCCGATTAACCCCCTCGAGTTGAATAACACCACCTTCTCCCTGGGCATCGATAGCATTGAGTATGATATTCAGGATCACTTGCTTCATTTGATCTGGATCAAATTCAACCTCTTGCTTGTCCACTTGACCCCTCACTTGCTTCAAGACAATGCCGTGCTGCCTTAAGGCAGGATTGAGCAGATTGACACCTTCGTCCAAGAGTTTTCCCAAGGACATTCGTTTACGTGCTAATTCCTTGGGACGGGCAAAAGACAGAAAATCGCTGACCAAGCGATTTAGCCGTTCACACTCTTCCAGAAGCACTCGACAATATTCTGAAACCACTCCATCACCGACTTTATCCTGAGCGAGGAGTTGGATGCTCACCTTCATAATCCCTAAGGGATTGCGTATTTCATGAGCCAACCCAGAACTCATATGCCCCAGGGCCGTTAATCGTTCTGTTTGTCGGATCTCCTCCTCCAAGCGTTCACGCTCCAGGCCCTCTTTCTTTAACTTCTCCACCAATTCCTTTTGAACAGTTAAAGCGATTTGATATTTGCGTTTTGCCCTCCGCTCCTGCCCAGTAAGAAATCCTGTCAACCAGCCAATCACGTTGATCAAGCCAATTTCTACCCATTGAGTATAGATGGCAGATGGGTTCATGGCATGGAAATGCGTCATAAACGGTAAGATGAGGAGCGTAATGACCAAGCCGGATAGGATCCCCCCAGCAGGACCAAAGCGCATGGCAGCATAAATCACTGGAAGGTAGTACGCGAATTGCAAAAGGATGTGGTAATTCATTTCATAATGGTAATTTGTGTAGTGAACAGCCGTTAAAATGGCCATGACAAGCCCGATCGCGATGAGGTCAAAGAGGATGCGGGCTTGATTTTGATCAGGAGATTCATGTTTCAACAAACGGGCCTCCTCTCTACATACCCCTGTGAGGATCTATTCCGTATTTTTCTAAACGGTATAAAAAGGCATGCCTAGAAAGGCCTAACTGTTTTGCAGCCTGACTTTGGTTTCCCCCCGTGTGTTCCATAGCCTGCTTGAGAAACGATTTCTCAAACTCTTCGAGGGAAATCCCTTCTGTTGGCAGCACAAAACCTCCGATGTTCTTCTCCAATTTTGGTGGAATACCCAAGAAGGGCAAACTATCCATCCCAATCTCTGCCCTTGAGAAATAATTACCATACGTTCTACGACATTTTCTAGTTCGCGCACATTTCCCGGCCAAGTATAGGCCTTAAGTTGAGACAGGACTCCTGGACCAAGCGTCTTGCTTCCACCATAGGTCCTGAGTTTTTCCAAGAAATGTTCAGTCAGCTCAGAAATATCCTCTCGACGTTCCCGTAAAGGGGGCACGAAAATCGGAAATACATTGAGTCGATAATATAAATCCTCTCGAAAGCGTCCTTCTTGAGTCTCTTTAAGTAAATCTCGATTCGTAGCCGCGATGATCCTTACATCGACCTTAATGGTTTTTTCTCCACCAACTCGTTCGAACGTACGCTCCTGGAGTACCCGCAACAGTTTAGCCTGAACATTAAATGACAACTCGCCAATTTCATCAAGGAAAAGTGTCCCCCCATCCGCTAATTCAAATCGTCCTGTTTTTCGGACATGGGCCCCTGTAAACGCGCCTTTCTCGTGTCCAAACAATTCACTTTCCAATAGGGTCTCTGTCAGCGCTGCACAATTCACCCGGATATAAGGTCCGTCAAAGCGCGGGCTTAAGGTATGAATGGCATGAGCCACCAGTTCCTTTCCTGTGCCCGACTCCCCATGAATGAGAACTGTTGCTGGCGTCGGGGCAACTCGTTCGACCAAATGCTTAACAGCCTGCATCTCCGCGCTGTTGCCCACTAACTGCCAACCACCGTTCTGAACTTCCCCCTTCAAATAATCCACCTGCTCGCGCAAGCTTCCCACTTCAAAGGCCTTAGCCACGGTGATCAACAGTTCCTCTATATCAAAAGGTTTCATCAAATAATCCTGAGCTCCAGCCTTCATGGCTTCAACTGCTGTGGAGGTGCTTCCGTGGGCAGTCATCATGACCATCAGTAAATCTGGATAGCGCTCTTTCAACTTGTGCAATAAACTTAAGCCGTCCATCTTCGGCATTTTTAAATCCACAAGGACAAGATCAGGACGCTCCGCCAAAGCCCTATCTAAGGCGAATTGTCCATCCTCCACCGTTTCAACTTCGTAACCAGCTTTTGTTAAGGCCCGTTCTAGAACCCAGCGCATATTAGCCTCATCATCAGCCACTAAAATCCGACGCACTTTCTCCACTTCCTTTAAAATCATTACTATATTAAGGGTGTCCTTTTTTAGCCCTGGCTTAACTCCAAAAGCGCATAGTCAACGCAGCAGCAACAACCCATAGAATCTAATCTTACTGAATGCTTAATAGTCTTTTAATAGTATGTAGCTAAGAAGCCAGTGTGGGATAAGACACACTACACTGTGTTTTATCCCACATCAATGCTAATTATCCATCTAGTCTTAAGACTTTATAGTTTCTTTCAAGTTTATTAATGACTAAGAAAAATTTTTTGTAACTTACTTTAAAGTGTTACTAAATCTAGCCTGAAGCAGTTTCAAGATCCTGTTATATTGAATCATATTCATAAACAAAGCGCAACTTGGCATCACTTTTGCAATAAGATTGACCGTCAATATTTTTAAAGGAGCGTGTACCATGAATTACCTAACAAAACCAATGAAGAAAATCCTTCTTTCCCTATCCCTATTACTCTTAACTCTCTTGTTTGCTACTAATACTCTAGCTGCATCTGGCGAACTCGAACAAGACGCTGGACCCTATCATGTAACTATGCAGATCAATCCTGAAAATCTTTTGGTCAACCAAGCTGGAACCATGACAATAATCATAAAAGATAAGGTCACCGGGCAACCCGTGACAGGCGCCAAAGTAATGATGAGCAAATCAACAATGTTGTCCAGTAGCACTGGGGATAGTAGCATGGCTGGCATGAACATGTCCTCCAGCATGGATAAACAAGAGGGTACAGCCATGCAAGAGCAATCCTCAATGAGTGGCATGGCTATGGGCCTTGGTTCCTACATGGTAGAAGGAATGATGTTTAACCAACCCGGGCAATGGACCCAATCGATTACTATCACATCGTCTTTGGGCGAAAGCACTGTTAACTTTCCTATTACTATCAGTAAATCCGGACCTAACCTTGTCTTAATTGGTAGTGTCGCTGGTGTTGTCGTAATTGTTGGACTAGTTGCGGCACTATTGAAACGAAAGAAAAACTAGGAAAGTAGAGGCCATCAGTATGTCAACTAAAAAACAACCACTAAACCTCCTTAATTACTCATGGCTCAAACGTTTTCTGAAAAGCTCTTTATTCCCCAGGGTATTCCAATGGATTACCGTTTTAGTTTTTGCGGTTATCATGGTTGAAACCTTAGCAGGCCCCTCAGTTGCCCATGATAACTTTGGTACCGCCGCAACTTGGGTACTTTGGTGGCCATTAATCCCTTTTTTCTTTTTTCTCCTCGGTCGGTTTTGGTGTGGAATTTGCCCATTTGCCTGGGTAAGCGATCTAACTCAAAAATTATTTGGAGCCAATCTCAAGGTTCCCAAATTTATCCGTAAAAACGGTCTCTGGATCATCGATATTACCTTTATCTTTATCACCTGGTCTGATCACGTTTGGGGAATCGTTGAATCACCCCGAGGATCTGGAACCCTCCTTTTACTCATCTTAGGTGGAGTCATGGTCACTGCTCTGCTCTTCGAACGCCGTACTTGGTGTCGGTATCTCTGTTTTCTAGGTAGTTTGTCCGGTAACTATTCCCGCGCAGGTATGTTAGAACTCCGAGCAGACAAAGACACTTGTAAAACCTGCAAAACAAGAGATTGCTATAAAGGCAATGACAAAGCACCTGGTTGTCCGATGTTTGAATTTCCGATGGCCATGGAAAACAACGCCAACTGTAATCTCTGCGGAAGCTGTATCAAAAGCTGTCCCCATGACTCAATTCGCCTAACCCCCCGTATCCCTACCAGTGAGTTTTGGTCCATGACCAGAGCCCGTTTTGAAGAATCGTTCTTAGCGATTGTCATCGTAGGAATTGTTTTTGTTCAAAACGTCACGATGTTAGACTTTTACCCCTCCTTCTTAAAGTGGGTGGAACATACATTAGGTATCGCTAATCAAGACATTACCTTTACAATTCTCTTTATTTTAGCAATGGCGACACCCGTGTTGCTACTTTTCGCGGCTACTGCAGTTTCTAAACGTTTCACAGGTGAGACTTTACGTAATGCCTTTGCGCGTTTTGGATATGCCGTCATTCCACTGGACCTCGCTTCTCACATGGCCCACAACTTGTTCCATCTTCTGGCTGAAGGGAAGTCAATCTACTACACCTTCATGGGGCTCTTTGGTACGCATCTTGAGGGACCGACCGCCTTCGTTTCCGATCCAACGATTCAAATTATGCAATATTTCTTAGTAATCGCTGGAACTCTCGGTTCTCTTTACACTGCCTACAGAATTGCTAAAAAGAACTATGGTGTGAGTAAAGCCTTGTTCGTCTCAATGCCGTATCTAATTGTTATCTTGCTCTTCGGTATTTTGAACTTTCTTACCTTTACCGTAAGAATGGGAATGCGAATGTAATTCAAATCTTTAATTTAAATTTACCACAATATTCTTCTTTATAAATTGGATAAGTAAATGTATAATCAACTTGCTGTTTTCAATTTAGTTATGATTTAAAAGTTACTTTGATCAGAATCCGGTAAAATAACAACTTCTAATTAAAAAGATTGATTTAGCAACTATATTTTAGCAAGGAGGATATCAACCTGAAAAATAATCGCGAAGACAAAAAGCAGAAATTCACTCAACAAAAGAAAAGCAAAGCGGGTTTTTTCAGTATTGTGGGCATTGTAGCTGTTATGATTGTTATTGGTTCCTATTTTTTATTTAGCAATAGCAATAATTCAAGCGCCTCTACTAAGGCCGCTGCAGATACCGGACAAAAAATAGATTATAGCCCGAACGATAACCTAGAGCAAACGGTGATTGCCAGCAAGGTAGAAAATAGTAAAGAAATTGTAACTACCCTAAGTATGGTAAAAGAAAAGAAGTTCATACGGACAGAATACACTGCCAACGGCAAGACTGTTCCGTTGGCGGCCTTCATCCAACCCGATGGTAAAGTAATGGTGGCTGTAAGCTATTGTGAACCTTGTAAAGGAGATTCCTTTCATATTACTGGAAATCAAATAATTTGTAACACTTGTGGAACAACTTGGGATCTCCAGACATTTAAAGGAATAAGCGGCGGCTGCCAAGATTATCCGCCTCAAGCATTAACCTACTCTTTAAACGGCGATAACCTTGAGATTCCCCAAGCTGTCCTAGATACCTGGTCACCCAGAGTATGATCTAAAAACACTCCTCATAGCAAATATAATGATTATGCTATAACGCACTCGTTCTTACGAGTGCGTTCACTCTAATAATTGTAGGATCATGAAAGATTTGCTTTAGCACTACTGCTTACTTATAATAATGTAACGTTCCTAAATATATCTTGTGATTTGGGAGGAAATAACCAAATGTCTTTAATAAGGGTCTGTGAAGCCACCAAGACCTATCGAGGTGGAGACGGTGTTGTCGAAGCCTTAAAAAATGTTAATTTAGAGATTGCAGAAGGCGAATTTTTGGCTTTAATGGGTCCGTCAGGTTCTGGGAAAAGCACTTTACTAAGTATTCTTGGAGGATTAAATCCGCCCACCTCTGGTAAACTCATCATCGACGATATTGATGTTTATGCTTTAGCACCAGAACGATTAGCCGATTTCCGGCACGAATACGTCGGTTTTGTTTTTCAACAATATCAGTTGATTCCCTATCTCACTGCTCTAGAAAACGTTATGCTCCCTCTGGCTATCTCCTCTAGACCAGGAAAAGAACAAAGGGAAATGGCTCAGGCAGTTCTAAATAAAGTCGGCTTAACTTCAAAATCCCTGCGTCTCCCCAGTCAGTTGTCCGGCGGTGAGCAAAATCGGGTGGCTATTGCTCGAGCCATTGTCAATCAACCAGCAATTATTTTTGCCGATGAACCTACCGGAAGTCTGGACTCGAAAACGGCAGTGGATCTGTTGGAATTATTCCAAACCCTTAATCGCGACGGTCTAACCATTATTATGGTAACTCATAACAAAGAAAACTTAGAATGGGTCTCCCGCACAGTTTATATCCGTGATGGTGTTTTAGCTTCAATGCCTCAAGAGACCTAAGGGGGAAACTCAATGCGTTTAACAGATATAGCGTTTCAAAACCTGCGCCGCCGTAAAATGCGCTCCACTTTACTAGTGCTCAGTGTAATTATTGGGGTTGCTTCAATTATCTTCCTCTTCACGACAACCCAAGCCATGAAAGAAGATGTGGCTAACAAACTGGATCAATTCGGTTCAAATATCCTTATTCTTCCTGATACTGGACAAGCCCTGACTTTTGGCGGTATAACCGTCGAGGCTCCGACTCAAGTCAAAGCACTCGACATGTCCCTCATTCCACTTATGAAAACGATTAAAAACAAGGAAACCTTGGCTACCATTGCCCCCAAGCTTTTAGTCGACACGACTATCAAAGGACAAACCGTTCTATTACTGGGCGTAGATTTCCTACAGGAATTACACCTTAAAAAATGGTGGACAGTAAACGGCCTCACTAAAGACCAAATTCCATCTGCCAACGAAGTTATATTAGGAAGTGACGTGGCTCGTTCGTTGAGTTTGAGCATCAACCAAACCATCACGATCAAAGGACAAGATTTTAGAGTAGCAGGAGTCATCCAACCTACAGGTTCTGCAGATAATGACCAAGCTGTGTTTATCGACTTGGCTGTACTCCAAAAACTGGCCAACCGGCCAAATGCTATCAGTCTTATAGAAGCCGCTGCTTTTTGTTATTCTTGTCCCATCGATGAGGTAACCAAACAATTAACCGCTATATTACCTGGCACCCAGGTAACTGCTTTAAGATCAACCCTTGAATCTCGTAATGATACGCTCAATAAGTTCAACTTATTCGCCAGAAGCGTATCCATTATTCTCTTCCTAGCTAGCAGTCTAGTTATTACTTTGACTATGAAGTCCTCTGTTGAGGAACGGACCCGAGAGATAGGAATTTTGCGGTCGATCGGTTTCCGCAAACGCCACATTATCCAAATTGTTCTTACTGAAGCAGGTCTTTTAAGTATTTTAGGTGGGCTTTTAGGTTACCTTCTTGGGATGGGTGCGGCAGTGAACTTTGGATCCGTTTTGGTCAAATCTCAAGTAGCAATCCCATGGCAATCTAATTTGCTCCTCTATGCTTTAGGGGCATCTCTTCTAATTGGCCTAGTAGCAAGTCTTTATCCAGCTTGGAAAGCAGCAAGACTTGACCCTACTGAATCTTTGCGTTATATATGATTTTGGAGGTACTATATGACACTTACTGACATAGCAATCCAAAACTTACGTCGGCGTAAAGGGAAAACTGCCTTTTTACTTCTAACCTTCATATTGGTGATTGGCATCACGGTTACTCTGAATACGCTGGCAAAAGGCATGCAAGATAATTTACAAAAAAGTTTAACCCAATATGGTGCCAACGTCGAAATTACTCCCAAGTCTGAACATTTTACACTCAGCTACGGCGGTCTCTCCATTCCGGGAGTTAATTACGAGATTAAAAGCTTGAATAATAACATTTTGGCTAAAATCAAAACGAGCACAGATCTCATGATCAATGGAATCGCCCCCAAAATTATTGGCTCGGCAGTGAGCGTCAGTAATCATTTTCTGGTCATAGGAGTGGACTTTCCCAGTGAATTAAAGATGAAGCCGTGGTGGCATATTCAAGGACGACAACCCGCTGACGGAGAAGTCATTATCGGTTCGAACCTTGCTCGTCAAGAAAATCTAGTTGTTGGGAGCACTCTAGAGCTCAACCACCAAACATATCCAGTCGTCGGAGTAATGCAGGAAACTGGCGGCTCAGAGGACAATGGTGTTTTTACAAATTTCGATACATCTCGAGCCATTACCGGAATTGATTCTTGGTCCATGATTGAGCTCAACACCTCTGACCCAGATAAAACGACGGTCAGCTTAGCTAAACTCTTACCAGAAGCCAACGTCGCCGAAGTATCTCAATTAGTTCAGGGTACCAAAGAAAGTGTTGACCGCTTTTCAAATTTTTCCTTAATAGTTTCTTCTTTATTAGGGATTATCGGGGTTTTGATTGTATTCGTTACGACGACAGGAAACATCAATGACCGAATTGCCGAACTTGGGATCCTTCGAGCCATCGGTTTTCGCCGTCGCCATATTCTTTCCATCCTGATCCAAGAAATTTCCTTGGTTAGTCTCTCTGGGGGTGTCCTGGGATTTTTCTTGGGCTTGCTTACCCCCACTTTACTCGGCCCTATAGCTTTTCAAAAAGCTGTTACTTTTCAATTACACCCCTTAATGGCTTTGCTCTCTATAGGCGCTTCGGTCTTAATCGGTATAGTCTCCATTGTCCTTCCAGCTAGACGAGCGATTCTGTTAGATCCTTTAGCAGCACTCTCCTATATCTAACAGAACTAGTCTCCGTAAGGCTTTTATAAGCCTAAGGGGACTAGTTCTGTTAGCAGTGTACTCCCAATTGTAGATTATTGCCGAAACCTGCCTTTCCCTTATATAATGGGTCTTTGAAAGGAGTTGCATAATGAGAATTTTACTCGTTGATGACGAAAAAAAAATTACGACCGTGCTCAAGGCTTACCTTCAACAAGAGGGCTTTCAGGTCAGCACGGCTATTAACGGGCTTGTTGCCCTGACCATGTTTAAAGAAAATAAGTTCGACCTCCTCATCCTTGATCTAATGCTCCCCGGCATGTCTGGAACAGAAATTTGCAGTGAAATTCGCAAAATATCCTCTGTCCCCATCATCATGCTCACGGCAAAAGTTGAAGAAGAGGACCGCCTTAATGGATTGAGCATTGGCGCTGACGATTACATCACCAAACCATTTAGCCCCCGCGAAGTGGTTGCCCGTGTTCGAGCTGTTTTACGTCGAACCAATAATGAAACTGCACCTCTGGCTGATGTAATCTCCTATGATAACGGTCTTACCATTGATAATATTCAACATGAAATTCGGCTTCATGAGCAAGAGGTCTTTCTTACTCCAACTGAGTTCAAAATCCTAGGGGCCTTAGCGAAACACCCCGGTCGAGTATATTCACGCGGACAATTGGTAGAAATAGTTCAGGGGCACAACTTTGAGGGCGATGACCGCGTGATTGACGCTCATATTAAAAAGATCCGTCAAAAGATAGAAACTACCCCAAGTGATCCTCAACTTATTCTGACGGTCTACGGCGTCGGGTACAAGTTTAATCCCAGCAAAGGGGCATAAAATGCTTAAAAAACTTTTCCTCTCCACGCTAATCATTGTACTTTTTACCTTGATTCTCAGCATGCTTTCTGTAAATCTGGTCTTTCATCAACAGTTCAGCAATTATCTAACTAAGACGAACGAAACCACTTTAGAACAATTACCTACTCGTCTCAGTGTTCTTTATCAGAGCAAAGGAGCTTGGGATCTTGCGTCTCTGAGTGAAATCAGCAATTCCCTGCCTGTTGGCACGAGTGTCACCTTAACCGATCCTAGCGGCAAACTCATAGCTACGTTGAACAACCCGATGGAAGGCATGATGCACACTCAAGGCAGTATGGGGATGAGTATGATGTCCTCTTCTTCTATCACAAGTTGGAAAACGATGACCTTAACGGTGTCCGGACCTCTCGGGACAATAGCTACCGCCCTCATCCGTTATCCGGCTACCGCCCAAATTCTGAATCCCCAAGATGTCCTCTTCCAGTCCTCAGTCTTTCGTTCTCTCCTCCTTGCTGGAGGGTTAGCACTTCTGTTCGGGATAATCCTCAGTTACTTCACAAGCCGTCGTCTCGTCGCGCCGCTGAAACGTTTAACTCAAGCCGCCGATCGCATCGGTCAAGGGCACCTGGATGGGCGCGTGACTATTCAAGCCAAAGACGAGGTGGGACAATTAGCCACCGCTTTTAACGCAATGGTGGACAATCTAAATCGCCAAGAAACTCTGCGCAAACAGTTTGCTGCAGCTATAGCTCACGAACTACGTACACCCTTAACCTCCATTAAAAGCTATATTGAAGCCTTTCAAGACGATGTCCTTCCTGCTGATCAAGAAAACCTCTCCTCCATTCATGAGGAGATTGACCGCTTAGTTGACCTGTCCAGCGACCTCAAGGATTTAAATGTAGCGGAAATGGGTGCTTTAACTCTAATCCTCGAACCTGTGAATCTGGGCCATCTTCTGGAGAAAGTGATTCATAGTCTTCATCCTCTTATCCAGGAAAAGCAATTAGCCCTGATATGGAATGCCCCAGCAGAGCTCGTGACCACGTCGGGGGATGCGCGCCTCCTAACAAGGCTCTTCTACAATCTCGTTCACAACGCCTATCGGTACTCAGATATTGGCGGTCAACTCACCGTTGCTCTTACACAAACATCCGATTTCGCTGAAATCAAAATCAAAAACACAGGTCTAGGCATCTCAGAAGACGATCTTCCATTTATCTTCGAGCGTTTTTATCGTGCTGATAAATCCCGGACCCGTGAAACTGGGGGAACCGGAATTGGTCTAGCGCTGGTTCAACAAATCACGGACCTCCATCATGGAACAATCTCTGTGCAGAGTGATGTCGGCAAAGAGACAGAATTCACCGTCAAGCTTCCGAAAGGCCTAAAGGTGGCTGAGGGTTAAACACCCACAGCCACCTTTAATTTCATTTAACATCAATAGTATTTAGAATCGGTCCTTGCCAGTTTTCAAACCAAACTTGACCCGTGTATCCGTTAACGTCAAGCTCTGAGTAATCCTTGCCATCTTTTTGAATCATAAATTCATAATAGCCTGGAGCTAGTTCCGCTTTTCCAATTGAATATCCTTGGCCCATTTTAGTTACAGCCTCTTGCGCATTCTTCGTGGCCTGCTCTTCAGTTACCGTAACATCCCCAGTGTTACTCCAATTCATAGCTCCGTATTTGGTGTTCCACATGATATTCGGGCCCATCTCAGGAATGACCTGTCCACCATTCTTATAAACTATAACTTCATAGGCTTCAGCTCCCGTCTTCGCCTCTTTGAGCTCTACTTCATAACCATTGGAAAATTCATGAAGTTCTGCTACAACCACATCTGGGTTAAGTTTTTGAGTATAAGCTTTGGTAATAGCTATAGCTTGATCCGATGTAGCGACTTGACCATTAGTGAGGCTAACACCTAAACTTTGGGCGTTATAACCTCCCCCCATCATACCGTTATAACCTCCACCGTATCCATTTGTACCTGAGCCACCCATCATACCATAGCCCCCATTATAACTATTTCCACCTAGGCCGCCCATCATGCCGTAACCCCCACTATAACCATTTTCACCTAGGCCACCCATCATACCATAGCCCCCACTATAACCATCTTCACCTAGGCCACCACCCATCATACCGTAACCTCCATTATAACCATTGTACTCTGGAGTAGTTACGCCATTAGAATTATTGTTCGTGGAAGACGATGTTGTGTTTACAGGTTGCCTTGTTACAGCATAACGAACATTAGGTGTGCTGCTTCCGTCGGTAACGGTTCCTTGATTTGGAGTTGTAGCAACTCTGAGAGCTAGACCAAGTGGTTTTCCAACTGATTGAGCAACTACCGACCCAGGGTTTAGGACAAATGCTCCACCTAAAAGGGCCATCATACTTGCAATTGAGAGTCCAACAATCCATTTTTTCTTTTTCACCATAATTCCTCCTTTAATTTCACTCGAAGAGATTTAACCGCCACTCTGTCTTTATGTTCCCTAGTATATCGAATCAATTCGAGTATGCTGTGAATGAGTTGTGAATTTCTCATGAATGAGGTCTCCCAAGGCTGAACGATTCACGCATAAATGCGGCGGCCTCTCCGTCTCGACGTTTGTTCAAAGCGCTGACTGCTTCCAAGCTTATATAAATCAGAAATACATGGTAAAGTAATGAGAGAATACCTTATAGTCGCTAAAAGTGTAACGAGAGGGGTGACGCATCAAGATGAAGATGAAGAATAGAGTGCTGATTTTAATAACCGTTGCCGTTTTATCTATCATGGCTCTGGTTATACCTAGATTTACTGGTCAATCAGAATTTCAGGTAACCAACCAACCGTTGGTTGCTTTCCAAGCAGTGCAGAAATCCGACACGCCAATCTTCCTGGAGTTTTATGCCAAGTGGTGACCCACCTGTAAGAGCATGGAGCCCGTGGTGCTGGCTCTAGAGAAAAAATATAATCATAATATTGATTTTATAATCGTTGATATTGATGATCCTCAAGGACAAGTTCTCTCTAAGCAATTTAACATCTATTATATCCCCGCCTATTTTGTGATTGATCAACAGGGGGATATAACTTACAGTGCTACTGGTCCTCAAAGTGAAAATACTTTAGAGAATGCCATAACTTCAGGAAATCCGACCAATAACTGGTCAGAATCCTTCTTTTACGAAACGATTCCTAATGCTTTGACTACCGGCGGATTATCCATTTTAATTCTAATTTTCTTAGGGGGATTACTAACTAGCCTAAGTCCCTGTATGTTATCAATGTTACCAGTCATGTTGGGATATATTGGTGGTTTGGAAAAGCCTTCCAAATTTAAAGGCTTTAGAGCTTCAACCTCTTTTGTCTTAGGTTTAGCCGTTACATTTGCTATGTTGGGTGTAATAGCCTCGCTGTTAGGTAAAGCTTTCGGTCAAATCGGTTCTGTATGGCTTTATATTATGGGCTTCTTTGCTATCTTCATGGGATTGCAACTAATAGGGATTATTAATTTCAATTTACCAGGTTTAAAAACTATGCCAAAACAAAACGGTAGATTTTTAGGATCTTTTGGAGTTGGTTTATTGTTTGGTCTAGTTGCTTCGCCCTGTGCTACTCCAGTGTTGGCAGTCTTGATGACTTATGTTGCTGGTCAAGGCGTACTATGGTATGGTGCTTTATTGCTCTTTATTTATGGTCTAGGTCACGGGTTACCATTGATTGTTGTGGGTACCTTTACAGCTGTTTTGAAGAGTCTACCTCGTTTACAGAAGTGGGGCCACTATATTAGTTATCTAAGTGGCGCCTTATTAATAATCCTGGGCTTATATCTTTTCTTACGAACAGGTTGGTGAAAAACAGAAGGAAACAGCAGCCATCATGATTACCGGCAACTGTTTCCTTCCTTAAGACCCATCGGCGTAATGAAAGCAGAGTGGGAGACAAAATTTATCGTCGAATCTCCTTAAAATCCGATTCCTAAACCGAGTCGCTTAATCTGATCTGTCATATAATCAACTGTGACACCATCCGTAGAAAAAATCATTTCGATTACTTGTGGGCGACTTAAGTTTTTATCTTCACAAAGTTTGTCCAATCTCTTCAAAACCTCAGAATCTAAGCTAAGAGTGATTCTGACTTTTCTTTTCATTTTCATTTTGTTCGCTCCTTTTAGTATTAATTGCTATAACCACTATTCTACCTACAATACTGACTGACAACAACCATTATTTCAACGATGATTGTTCATTGTTAATAATCTTCGAGCCTCATTACATTTAATAATGCATAAAAGAGACTGAAGCTCAGTCTCTTAGTGCATTATTTCTATTCAGTTGCACCCACATACTTGAATGAAATTGAGAGTTCCTATGTTAAACAATTTTAACCGTATTTCTAGTCTCTGTGTTCAAATTCCTGCACAGGAATTTCGGACATTAAATTTGCTTTCTTTAATAACGTGAAAGTCATTCTTTGCAGTTCATCTGTCTTAAGTTTGTAAATCAGCTCCCGACATTTAATGTATTTATCAAAGGAGAGAAGCGCAAGATTATCTATTTTTGATTCAAACTCCAGCAAGTCATCAGAAAGCTGGCTTTGTTTGATTTCCTTTTCTAATTCTTCCCGGACCACCTTTTTGAGAAGAAAAACAAAGGACATAGCCTTCGAAGGGGAAAAATCCTGAACTGCCCTTACCTTGATTATGTCATCGAGAAATGGTAACTCCTCATTAAACTCATTCCCTTCCATAAGGGCTTCCAGCATACTCTCTATCCCCAGGGAAACAGTATATCCAACTGGATTAGCAAACTGATCCTTCTGCTTTTTCAAGAAACCAGAGGTATCAATAGGATAAGTCTCGATTATCGCCTCAAACCACCTTTTCAAAATAGATGCTTTCTTTTGTTCGAGAAGATCTCTTAGCCTCGTATCCATTTATCACCACTCCAAACATCGGTTTTTTGATATTATTTCTAAAATAAATCCTATTATGTAACCCTAGTACGTTCAGCAGATCAATCATAAGAAAAGAGACTGAAGTTACTTCAATCTCGTGGTAATCAATCTACCTATTTCCCCTCTAGATCCTGTTTCCGGCTATGATATTCGGCTGAATCTATCTCGCCACGCGCATAGCGTTCTCTGAGGATATCTAAACCACTATGATTAGCCTGTGCCCCTGTATGAAGCTGCGCTGCGTTGCGACGAAATACATAAACACCTAATATAATAATCCCAATTCCTAAGATAAACGGTATGAACATTCCCATACCCATCCACCTAAAACCACTGTATCCATAACCGCCATTTCCCCATCCACCCATCATATAACCCCAACCACCTAACATCTGAATTACTCCCTTCTAATAACTTTAAAAATCCAGAATTTTGACCTCCAAATACCTAAGTAAAGCTATCTTTTTTAATGGTTATTAGCTGTTTTTGCCCGATAATTCTTGTTGCCGCTCAAGATATTCCTCTCTATTAATCTCACCGCGCGCATATCGTTCATTTAACAAATTTAGTGAACTATCTCCGTGCGGGTGATGGTTCATGCAGCATGCCCGTCCAAAACCTGACGAATTAAACATGCAGTAAGCAACGATGAGCAATAGAATAAAACCAAACATCATCTAAGATTCCCCCTTTAGTTATTTCTCTGAAAAACGATGATTTACCCGATCACAATCTTCCCATTATTTATGATTCAACACCCGCTAGAGCCTTGGCTCAGCAATTCCATTACCTTTGTATCTTGCCCAATTTATATTTTTTCTGCTGATTTTTTCTAAATTAATATTCCTCCCATGTAATTCTCGTTTGATGGTTGTCTCTTATCGATTTACTAATCTTCTATGTCCTTAGTATAACTCCCTAATACGCTAAACCCATGAAAAAGTTATGAATTTCTCATGAACAAGAGAACCAGATAATAAATAAAACTTGGCTGTCACCCACGAAGACACTGTCTTCGCACGTGTTAGCATTCTTGTTAGCCTTGGCGCAGGCCGGCCGCCTTAGTTGCGCTTATGCTACAGAAAGAATGTAACGAAGTTACTGATAAGTATTAAAAAAGAAACAAGGACCCCGATAATTAATCGGAACCCCTGTTTCTTTCTGAGCATTATCATAAACTTACCCTATAACTGGCACATCTTTAAAAACTTTGATGCACCATCTTAAGCTGTTGCCGACGAGCCAAAATCGAAAGCGAATAGTTCAGTACGAAATAGGTTAAAGCAATCATCCCAAAAACCGTAAACACTTGGCCAGTTGAACCGTATTGCCCTAAAATAATCATACCTTTACCCGTAAGATCTTCTATGCCTACACCCCAGACAAACGATGTATCCTTGATAACCGTTATAAACTGGGATACTAAAGGAGGAATCATCTTGTGCATAGCTTGAGGCAAAATAATATGCAGCAAAGTTTGGCGATAGGAAAATCCCTGTGACTTTGCGGCTTCCCACTGTCCTTTATCAATGGAGTTTAAACCTCCTCGAACAATTTCAGCAATGATGGCCGAAGTAAAAACCGCGATTGCTACGATCCCGGCATTAACCGGTTTCAATGTAGTCATAAAGCGAAAAACCAAAATGAACAGAAGCATAGGAATATTTCGGACACTTTCAATATACACTACAGCGATTCTTCCCAGCACTGCTTGTTTGGAATACCGCGCAATACCCAGAAGAGTTCCAAAGAAAAAACTAAGTAGAATAGCCATGATGGCAATGTAAAGTGTCGTCAGGAGCCCCTGCCCCAGAAAACGAAATATTTCAGGCTTAAGGACGTCTTGAATCATGCCGACACCCCCGTTTTACCTTCTAAACGACGTGTTAAGGTGGCTAAAGGCAGGCACAAAATAAGATACAGTAATCCAATGATAACATAAGCAGGTCCATAGTATAGGGTGTCGCTGGACCAAGAGTCCGCATGATACATCAGATCACCGCCAGCAATCATGGCAAGCACTGACGTGTTTTTAATCAAGTTAACCGCTTGATTGGTAAGGGGCGGTAAAACCAGTCGCGCTGCTTGCGGCAAGATAACATAACGCATAGCCCCCCAGAAACTAAACCCTTGCGATAAGGCGGCTTCCATTTGTCCTCTGTGAATCGAGTTAATTCCTGCCCTAACCACTTCAGCAATATATGCACCGTGATATACACCAACACCTAAAACACCTACCGCGAAAACAGGCAGCATTATGCCCAAGTGAGGCAACCCATGATAAAGGAAGAACACCTGAATTACAAGAGGTGTGTTTTGAATAAATTCAACATATATTCGATTGATTACCTTAGCTAATGTCCACTGAGAGGTTCCTAGAACCCCAAAGACAACCCCAAGTATAAGAGCCAAAGCCAGGGCCAGGAGTGCTGAAAGGATTGTGTTTTTAAACCCTTCAGCAAATACCGACCAGTCACTAAAAAGTGCTACCCATTTAAACCATGCAAAAGGTGAGACCACTATTTAAGACCCCATTTTTGGATCATTTTATCGAGTTCTCCGGATTTCTTTAAGTCAGATATTGTTTCATTGACCACTTTAGCTATTCCATCATTTCCCTTTTTAGAGGCAACTCCATATTCTTGAGGACTAAAACTTTCCGGCAATATAGTCGTTGAATCATCCAAATATCCAAAGAGAATAGAGCCATCTACGGAGAAACAATCCACCCGGCCAGAATCCAGTGCTGTTTTAATTTCAGGATAAGTTCCAAATTCCAAGAAAGTGACTTTGGCTCCCACCTTATCTGCTTCAGCTTGCACGGCTTTCTTACTGGTGGCGCTTTGTGCTACACCAATCTTTTTCCCGTCCAAATCTTTTAAACTGCTAATACCTGAATTCTTTTTAACCAACAATCTTACTCCATCGGTAAAATACGCATCAGAGAAGTTATAACTTTTCTTACGCTCTTCTGTAATGGTAAATGTCGATATATCCATATCAACGTCCCCGCTATCTAGAACAGGTCCACGTGTTTTTGCTGTAACAGCCGTGGTCTCGATCTTCTCTGTTCCTAAAATTTTCTTGGCTATGGCGTTAGCTAAATCAATTTCAAATCCATCGACCTGTCCCGTCTTAGGGTCTTTATATCCGAACTTTGGAACATCAACTTTAACCCCAACTTTAAGTACACCTCGGTCTTGGATGGCCTTGACATCAGCAGCTACAGCACTGTCACTGCTTGGAGTCGTAGAGGCAGTCGCCCCACATCCTGTTACCAAACCCAACATTAATAACAAACTTGTTAAAATTATTCCAGCTTTCTTCATTCTTGAATCCCCCTCTAATCTAGTTGCAGCCAAACTGCACTTTCTCTAGAACCTCTAAATAGGTCCCGTCTATGAGGACGTCTGAGTATAAGTTTAGCGCAAAATTCTACTTAAAAAAGACTTGGTACGCTCATGGGTGGGGTTGGCAAAAAAGCGTTCTGGGGTATTTTCTTCCACAATCTGTCCATCATCCATGAAGATGACGCGATCCGCAACTGTTTTGGCAAAACCCATTTCATGAGTGACAACAACCATTGTAATTCCTTCATGGGCCAGATCAACCATTACATCAAGGACTTCCTGGATCATTTCTGGATCTAAAGCCGATGTCGGTTCATCAAAGAGCATAATTTTAGGCCGCATGGCCAAGGCCCGAGCAATGGCTACACGTTGTTGTTGCCCACCGGAAAGTTGCGATGGATACACGTTGGCTTTGGCTTTTAATCCTACCCGATCAAGATAAACCATTCCAGCCTCTGTTGCTTCCTCCTTAGGAACACCTTTAATCAACATTGGCGCAAGGGTTAAATTCTCTAGTACCGTTTTGTGTGGATAGAGGTTAAATTGTTGGAAAACCATAGCAACCGACTGACGAACTTTAGCCACCATTGCCTTATGGGCCGTAATCTCCACTCCATCAACCGTTACTTTACCTGAGCTAGGCTTTTCCAGAAGGTTCATGCACCGAATCAATGTACTCTTGCCTGATCCACTAGGGCCAATGACGACCAATTTTTCCCCCGACTTTACCGTCAGATTAATCTCTTTGAGGACATGCAAGTGACCAAAATGTTTATTTAACCCTTCTAATTGAATCAAGCGGGTTCTCCTTCCTTTTTTTTACTCTTTTACCATTTTAATTAATCTAAAATTAATCATTTATTTTAACTTAATTCGTGCTTATATATAAAGATTCCTTCATTAGTTTGCTTATAATACTGTATACATGAAAAATAGTCACCTTTCCTTATGTATGTACGCATGTTTTTGACAGCCTTCTCTTAAGGTCGCTTCAACTTAACATCCATACATACCTAGGTTGACAAAAACTCGCCCATGTTCTAAACTACAAATGAGCTGACATTGAGAGCGCGCCGACTGGCGCGACACCAAAAATGGAGAAAACACCTGCTATGGACGGCAGGTGTTTTCGTTTTTAAATTAAAGACGAGACTGCTTTTCAACTGCTCGTCGCAACTTCTATGAATCACTAAACTCCTTCATTTCGATATAACCAAACAATTTGTCCGAGAATCTTAAGAGTAGTAAGCCGACCCCAACGTTTGCCAAAATGATTCCCAACTCCAAGGCAACTTCACTCCGCAATATCCAGTAGAGGCCCCCTCCGACAAGGCCTGCGGGAATTACAATAACTACGACTTGTACGAAAATCAGTAAGGGATAGAATATCTTGCGATCCAATGATGAAGGGAGAAGAACAGTACCTAAGATCACAGAGTTCCCCAGTTCAAAATATACAGAAATCACAATCAGGGAAAGTGCAATGGCTGTCATCCATACCTTTTCGTCGCCCATAGCCATTAAGGTGTAGCTAAGGTTAAGCAACAAGACATTGATTGCAAAACGTACCAGTGGCAAGAAATTAAGCGCTAATATCTTTCTGTAAAATGTTCCGGGGAGGACGTATATATACGGTAGCGCTAATTCTGAGCTAACAGGGCTGGTCGTGCTGGTAAGGAGTAGGAAGTACGCGATAACTCCATTAAAGGTAAAAAGCCACCCTGTGGGATCGTTACCCCTCTGGCTAACCATATAACCAATGGCTACACCAGCCACTAACACCAGCGGAGTCAAATAACCGAAATACTCATTAAACCCTGTAGAACGATAATTGACGATTTGTTTAAATAGAAAGGACTTGCTTTCGGCATACGTACCCTGAACCACGACCTGCCTTTCCCTACGAAGCTTGGCAAAGGCATCGGAAAATTGTGGACGTCGACCGCTCCTTTTAAGGCTACGGGCTTCCTCAATTTTGGCTGCATGATCAAGGACATCTTCATAATAGTCTTTAGCTAATCCAAACACTGTAAAATTCACAATTCCCAAAGATAAGACGATCCCCAAGAGAGCTATATAGGTGTCCAGACTGGCCCCATAAAAAGCAGCATAAGCAACCCGAAGTACCCAGCCCACAACTGGAAATTGCCACACCCCTGCGCCCCGGTATCCCGTCATTAAATTTAGAATGCTAAAATCTCCTCTAACCTGCCAAAACCAACTACCAATCAGCCATACCAGAGAGCAGGTTAAAACGCTAACAGTCCAACTACCCTTTTTGTACCGTACAGAAAGCAAAAAGACTAAAAATGCCAGCGGAGGTAACAGTAACGCTAAGGAGACAAAGGATACATAGACAAAAAAGACACCTTGAGTCTGAAGCCCCAAATTCAAAAGTGTTGGGGTAAGAAATAGCACCGGTAGCACAGACCGCGCTAACGAAATGGGAATCTTTTTTAACATACTCCAGAACAAAATGCGTTGAGGTTCTAGCGGAGATGGAAAAAGCAAATTCACATCTCCCATACCAAACGTATAGGATAGCTTTTTAAGTGCCGAATAAAGGGTGAAGAAGACAAGGGCCCCTAACAAGAGAGCAAAAATACCCAATACAACTTGGACAACCGTATCGTTGATCTCGATGTGGTTGTTTTTTCTGTTTATTCGTTGAGGAATCATAACGAGGATGATCCAAGCCCCAAACAAAAAATAGCTAATTAATTTTTTGGGTGTACGTCGAATTTCTACGATATAATTTAAAAGCTTCCGGATATCAAACCTTAGCATCAGCAAGTAATCAGACATCGGCTGTCACCCCAAGGAAAACTTCCTCAAGGGAAGCGCGCTCTTCCCCCAACTGGTGTCTCAAGTCTTCCAGACTACCTTCGGCAATAATTCTCCCTTTCTTGAGCACAATTACCCTGTTACATACGGTCTCAATTGGATCGAGCAAATGCGTGCTAATGAATAACGTTTTCCCTTCGTCTTTCAACTGATGAATCAGATCCTTTAAATATTTGATTGCCTTCGGATCCAATCCTACCATAGGTTCATCCAGAAAGAGCATCTGCGCATTGGAAACCACTCCACAGCAAAGTGAAAGCTTCTGACGCATTCCTTTGGAAAGCGTTTTTACGAATTCGTCTTTCTTGTCCCAGATTTCAAACATCTTTAATAACGATTCGGCATTTTCCTCCCATTGCTCGACCTCGTATGCGCTGGCGATAAATTGAAGATGTTGCCATACTGAAAGCATACCATAAAGCTGAGGAATTTCCGGAACGTAGGCACTCGTTTTCCTAGCCGATCGGGAGCCACGGATATGTCCATTGATGCGTATCTCACCACCAGATGGTCGCAATAAACCAACAATACATTTAATCAATGTGCTTTTTCCTGCCCCGTTAGGGCCTAGAAGACCCACAACTTCCCCACTACGAAGCATAAAGTTCAATTGGTCCACGGCCATGTGCTTTCCAAATTTCTTAGAAAGATTTTGCACAGAAAGCATCGGTTGATTGAGGTCAGGTTCTGTCATTGTCGTCCCCCCTTACCATGTTTCTGAAACTCATGCTCATTACATTAGAGAGAACCCTATCAAGAGTTCTCTCTAATGTAATGAACTATAATTAGCCTTCCCTAAATTTCTTCTATACACGCTTCAACAAATCCATTAAATATAGCCTGGCAATGCGCTTGCGCTTCCATGCTCTCTGGGTGCCACTGAACCCCTAAGCAAAACTTAGCGCCCAGCATTTCAATCCCCTCAATAATGCCGTCTGATGCACTAGCATTTTGGATAAATCCTTGTGGAATTTCCGATACCGCTTGATGATGGAGACTATTAACTCCTATTTTTGTTGCTGCAACAAGGTGATAAAGCAGAGATTCCTTTACAATATCCACATCGTGCCATACATTTTGGCGTGGGGCAGTTTGACGATGTTCCAGCGCCCTAGGAAATTGACTAGGAATGTCTTGATAGATTCTTCCCCCAGCCGCGACCGCCAAGACCTGAATGCCTCGACAAATCCCCAGCATCGGAAGATTTCGTTGCAGGCACAGCTGGGTGAGCAAAATTTCGCTCCAGTCCCGTTCTGGAAAACATGCACCAATTCCTCGGAGTGGGTCTTCTCTTAGATATATGGGAGAAATATCGCCTCCACCTGTTAAAAGCAAACCATCAAGAAGACTTAAAACGTCATTGCCTTCTGCCTCTACGCAAACAGGCGGAAGAATAACCGGGATTCCACCCGCATGTCTAATGCTTTCCACATAATAATGCCTTGGAAATGTTTTTAATTCCTCTGAGCAATGGGCCGCTGTGACTCCTATCACTGGTTTTCTTAACATCCCTTTAGCTCTCCTCTCCTATGTAGAAAAAACAAAAACAGCGTCGGTATTTGTCTCCGCCACGCTGTCTCCCTCTCCCTTGAAGCTTTATATTAAATATCCGCAAGCCCTAAACTTATTTCAATGGCTTGGTCTACCCTAAGCATCACTTCTTCATCCAAAACCGCTACTTTTTCCTTAAGGCGGCTTTTATCTATCGTCCGAATCTGCTCCGTCAGAATGACAGAATCCCGTTCTAAGCCACTTCGTTTAGCTCTCACTTCGACGTGAGTAGGTAATTTTGCTTTCGCAATTTGTGAAGTGATCGCGGCAATAATTGTCGTTGGGCTAAATTGATTCCCTATGTCGTTTTGAATCACAAGAACCGGACGAGTTCCTCCCTGTTCTGATCCGACAACGGGGTTAAGCTCTGCGTAATAAATTTCCCCGCGTTTTATCATCATCTCCGACACTCCACCATCGTTTCTTCATAATACTCTAATACTTCTTGTTCCGTTGAGAACAACTCCCTGGCTATAGACAAATTCAGTTGCGCCATTTCTAAGTATCCTTTACGCATCTGCTCGTGGATTCCTTTTTTCCGGCGTTCGTGAAGGATGCTGTTTAATGCTTCTCGAATAAATTCGCTGCGATTGCGTTTCTCCACGGTGACGATCCCATCCACCTCCGCGAGCAAACTCTCCGGCAAACTGATCATAATTCGCTTACTTTCTGCCACATTAGCACCCCCAAGTCATTTAGCCAAAGCTATACTCTATTATAGACAGTAATGCAAAAAAGTGTCAACGAACTGGAAGGATAAATAAGCTTAAACTCACTAAAAACGGGTCTTTTTCAACATGTAAATAATGGCAGAGGGTTATTTTCAATGCAGATTTAAATGAAAGCATCGTTCACTATTGATAGTATAACAGTATATCACTCATGATATACTGTTTTTTTCACTAAACCAACTGCCAAATTGAAATTATGCTTGCTTCAATAACCTTTTTACTATGGCCTCATGCGCCAACTCTTCCAAACGGTCGTCAAGTTCCACTAAACGAGTGCCAGGTCCACGTCTTTGAATCGCCAGTTCCAACAATAAATCGGCAAAGTGTGGGTTCTTTGGAAGAAGCGGACCATGCAAATACGTTCCGAAGACATTACGGTAGCGTACCCCTTCTACACTATCATCGCCATTATTTCCATTCCCAGCTAAGACTTTACCCAAAGGCATAACCTCTTCGCCCAAATATGTTTTACCTGAGTGATTCTCAAACCCAACCAACGTCCTAAATTTCGAGTTAACCTTAAGCACTCGTTCATCAAGTTCTACAACAACATTACCAATTAAACGCTTCGCTCCGGCGATGGTCCAGACATCTAAAATGCCTAACCCTTGAATCTTT
The DNA here is from genome assembly GCF_001707885.1 of Desulfosporosinus cupriresistens. Taxonomy (GTDB): domain Bacteria; phylum Bacillota; class Desulfitobacteriia; order Desulfitobacteriales; family Desulfitobacteriaceae; genus Desulfosporosinus. The sequence goes on from NZ_MASS01000039.1 coordinate 38,089, forward strand.
TCCCCACCAGCCATCTGATAAAATTTCCCTAACATCTGATAGCCACCACAAATGGAAAGAACCACAAGTCCGTTCTCTATAGCACTTCGAAGTTCCTTTTCCCGTCGCATTAGATCCTGCACCAGCAGACCTTGTTCACGGTCAGAACCCCCACCAAGAAATAGAATATCTATCCCCGTAAAGTCCAAGTCTTCACCTAAAGAGGCTTTTTGAATTACAGGCTCAATCCCCCGCCAGCGACAGCGAGCAGCCAATGCTAAAATGTTACCCCGGTCTCCGTAAAGGTCGAGCAGATCTGGATAAAGGTGACAAATATTTAGATTCACTTAACTTGCCCCCTCTTCAAGATCCTTGGTCTTTAGATGAGTCAATCCCGCATTCTTTTGGCGATCTTCCAGAATCTCACGAAGCGGGAAAAGTAAGGTATAGGTGGGCAAGATAAAGATGGCCTCTTCCACCGCCCAATTCGTTTGCAAAAGATCAAGGGCTCCAGTCAAATCATGTTCAAGTACAAGCTTCCCTTCGGAAACTCCAGCATATTTGAGCCTTAAGGCCATGTCTTCAGCACGAAGCCCTGTACAGATCACTTGGTGTATACGAGCCTCATGCAATCCTAGTCGTTCAAAATTGACATCCCACAGCCAGGAAATGTCCCGGCCATCAGCGGCTAAGTCATTGATCCCAATTAAAATTCGAAGGGGTTTATCAAGACCAAGCATAGTCTGAATGACTTGATCAAACCCAGTGGGATTTTTTACGAGGGTTAAGGTGATCTCCCCTTCCTGCAAATGAAAACGTTCCATCCGTCCAGCTTGAGGAATAAACCCCCGTAACCCCTCTCCAATCAAACTGTCGCTTAATCCGAGTTGGCGAGCCGCAGTAAGTGCTGCTAAAGCATTATACAAATTATAGTACCCTTGGAGAGCTATAGCAAATGGAGTTACCTTAACTTGAAACAGCAGTAAGCCTTCCAGAGGACGGACGTTTTGGGCCAGTATTTTAGGCTCAGGGCGATGAAATCCACAACCCAAACAATTATAAATTCCCAATTGTCCGTAGTGAAAAAGCGTATAATCGAGTTCAGTACCGCATAACGGACAAAATCTCGCTTCCCGAGTTTCCTGGCTCTCGCTCACACTATCCGGGGTGCGTTCCACCCCATAATAAACAACTTCAGCATGGTTCAATCCAAACTGGGCAACTAAAGGATCATCTGCATTAAGCACAAGAACGGTTTCTTTAGGCAGAGACTCTCTAACCAAACGGACAGTTGTATCTAACTCACCGTAGCGATCCAGTTGATCACGAAAGAAGTTGGTGATTATCGCTAAACTGGGAGAAACCTGTTCACAAAGTTTAGGCACAGTAGCTTCATCCACTTCCAGTAAGGCTAAACTCGCTCGAGATGACCCACTCCAGCGAGTATTCTGGATCAAAGCACCCGTAATACCCGTCACAAGATTCGCCCCAGCTTGATTAAACGCAAAAGCTTTTCCAGACCCACGTAAAATACTTGCCAATAGGTTCGCAGTCGTCGTTTTACCATTGGTCCCAGTGACCATTATAATTCCTTCCGTATACGCTACACTCAAATGTCTCATGATCTCTGGATCAAGCCAATGCGCAATTTTTCCAGGTAAGGTTGTCCCCTTTTTCCCAGTAACTCGCAGAGCCACCGTGATGAGCTTTCCCACCCATAAGGCAACCCAAAAATGCCACGTTCGTTTCATAGTAACTCCTTTAATTGTTGTCTTATTCATTGTAGCACTCTTATTTGTATTATCAACCAAAAATAGTTGAGAACAAACATAGAAACCTCTGGAACCTTATAGAAGATTCCAGAGGTTGTAGGTACCCTATCATCACCGCATCAAAATAACGATATCTTTCCGACAATTATATTAAAAGGCCTTAAAACCATTAATACTTTGATTTACAAACATATCCAGCACTGGACCTAATACGAAGCTTAGAAAAAGTCGAAATCCCTCCGCTAAAACAAGAGCCACACCGACACGGATTAAAAGGCGTCCTCCACGAGACGTTGATCGGTTCAAGATCCCATCAAAATCAAGGGCTCCAGCGGCACCCCAGCCTAGTATCAAACAGAAGATAAAAAAAGCATAACTTATACCCGTGGTTAGATCAAACACATCCTTACCCCCTTGCCACAACTTATGTTGCAACAAAGAGTTTTATGTTTAAACTGTGCCTAATATTTCAAGCTAAATAGGTTCTCTTAGTTCTAGAATTCCCAGTCAGAGACTTCGCTTTAGCGTTAGCGAATCCTTCATAGCGAGTGGTTACCAAACTTTGAACAACTAGTTTGGTCCACAAGCGCCTGGATGCACGATGCTAAAGCGAAGTTTT
>NZ_MASS01000040.1 GCF_001707885.1 Desulfosporosinus cupriresistens
GTACCTTTCACCAACCTAGTTATCGCCATGCCGTGGCGCACTTAAAGAAAGCGCTGTACTAATAATAGTACAACGCTTTTCTCTCCAACTTCATCGTTTATAGCTTTACCTAGTTAACTATTTTGAAATGCGTCTGCCCAATTCGCAAGGTCTCCACGAAAGTTCTTTGTTAGTGAAACAATCTTGCAATACGGTTGATCTTTAAAGTGTTCCATATATGGAACAAAGCCGCTTTTTGAAATAGGGATGTCAATTTGCCCTGAGTGTCCAATACAAATTACTTTACACGAGTCATGTACTCGAGTTAAGATCTTTCTCAATTCTTGGACAGTAAAATTTTGACATTCATCAATAATTATTGTCATGTCCTTGAGATTAGTTCCTCTAAGAAATAATGGACTCTTAGGAAAACACCAAATGCTATCCATCACTCGTTTAATACTTACCTTTCTACGAATTGCTTCATTTGCCAATGTTTCTTCATTGTAAATACATTGAGCTGGATTTTCATTAATTTCTAATAAAGCGTCTATCAACGGTTGATGATAGATACTTTCCTTTTCAGATTGAGTTCCTGGTCTGAAACCCATATTGGATTCTTGTACTGGGTTAAAAATATATGTTAGAGGCTTTTTCAAAATCTTAGCGCAGGCAACCGCGAGTGTAGTTTTTCCAGATCCAGCCCTGGCGTTTACCATGACCAATTGGTTATCAAATATGGCGTCAACATATTCACGTTGTTCAGCAGTTAATCTTGGTGCGAACCCAAACAATAAGTTATTCTCAGGTAGTGGCATAATACTCACCTAATCCTTATCACTTTATTCAATATTTGCGACATTTATATATCAAATGAATCTAATTTGCCAACTTCTTTTTAGTACAATGCTCAAGGGTCAGGCGTCAGGTTCTCACAAGTTAAGCAATTTATTTTCAAATAAAACTTTGTCGTTAGATTGCATCTAACTTCATATCATTAATTTTTATTGGCACTATCATATTAAGATTACGCTTTCTTATTATTTCTCGTAATTAGATTTACATTCGATCACAAAAAACAAACACACCTAATATAGGTTGTGCAAAGAGCCGATAGACATAACAAGAGGCTACGAAGTCGCCAAAAGGTGGCGGAAATCATAACCCCCTAACAAGCTCAAACGCTCCATGAACCCTTACTTTATCAGAGAGCCTTTATGACACAAACACATATTCCCACTTGATCGTCCTTAAGGGGTTTCGAGGAATATCATAAACAAGCGATTAACCCCTGCAATCGAAGGAAGTACAGAGAAACTTTGCCGCAATCACGATACATGAAGTTATCGTTTACCTAATCGATTTTACTATGTTCCAACACTTTCTTCAACAGTAAAGCTAAAGTGACACCGTTCCCCATCATTCCGAAGAATTGCACCGATCTGAGTTGAAAATAGTCAATGAACAATCATGTTTTTCTGAGTTCTGAATTTGTCTTGAGCGTGTGTGAGCTATGAAATTATGTTTTTTTGATACTTATCCATGTTACACATTAAGTGGTTTATTAGAACACGTACATCAACCAAGTCAAAAGGTTTAATTATAAAGTATTTTACGAGCCCATCTTGGACCGCATCGTTTAAATCCTTGGCATCAAAATACGCACTCATGATGACAACAATTGTCTCTGGAGCTATATCTTTTAATTTGGTTAGGGTTTGCAAACCACTTAAGCCAGGCATCCTCAAATCGAGTAATACAAGATTAGGTGTTTCCTCTATTACAAGTCGTAAAGCCATTGATCCATCAGACGCTTCTTTAATATAGAAACCTTCTTGAGTCAGAAATTCAACCATAAGTCGCCGGATGCCATAATTATCATCAACCACTATAATATGATTATTACTCACTATAATTCTACCTCCTTAGACGCAGAAAACTAGCATCTGCTATCGTTATTCATCGTTAATAATTGATTAACTAACTCATTGACCAGCTTTTCAATATTTTCTACTTCTTTTAAGATGACAATTGAATGGTTAATCTTATTATTTATCTTATCCAGTTGTACATACCCTTTAAGAACTGTTAACTGATCAACTAAAATGTCACAAATATTGAATATTTGCTCTTTGCTCATGCCCATCCAACTTTCTATATAAACGTCATAAAATCCTGTTTAGCAAAAAGTTAAGATTTATAGAAATACCTATTATTTTCTCACCAATCTTAATATTATTACTATTTTATATATTTTTCCGACAAACATAAAGGGTGCAATCTGTCGAAATAGATCTTATATTTCTCTTATTCTAATAATTTTTCAATAGTTAACATAAAAGACGAATTACGGCGAGTGCGCCCATCTCCATCACACCAACATTTTTTCAAGTACTAAATGCAAGAATAGGACACCTTCTTAACGGTGTCCTATTCTTGTAACTGTCGAACATTAAACTACAGGGAACCCTATATACTCTGATATGTATCCAATCTGCTTATCTGAAAGTGAAGTAAACTCTGTGTCATTAGTTGCAGTGAATACACAAGTCCCAACAACCCAACCAAGCCGATCATCATAGAAATTGTTTCCGAGTCCTTGCGATACAGCTTTCTCATTACATATGCACACTATATCATCTGTTAATGGTACGATCTCAATAAATTCTCCGACTAGCTCTTGCAAGTCCTCAAAAGTACCTTCAATCTCCTTCAATTGTAAAGGTTGATTGAGCGGTTCTCTAACTAATACTCTCATTGTAATTGCCTCCCTCGATTTACTTAAAAACACAAAATTACGAAGTCACTTTTATTAATAATACAACAGCAATTTATGGGGGTATTCGATTAACCTCAGAACCTTAAGTCTGACGAGTAGATAAACCTGTTCCTACAATTATCGTAAAAGTCTTTATTTTACCAACTCCTAATCACAAATTGGTAAGCCGATAAACGAGAAAACAGGTGGTTATGATGACGCCAAAAACTGGCTGAAATCATAACCACCCAGCAAATAGTAGACAACCTTTAAACTCTGGCAAACCTTTGTTTACTCACTTTTAGACCTACTCCCACTCAATCGTCCCAGGGGGCTTGGAGGTGATGTCATAAACAACGCGGTTGACCCCTTGTACCTCGTTCACAATCCGCGAGGATATGCTTTGCAGGAGGTCATAGGGGAGTCTGGCCCAATCTGCAGTCATAGCATCTTCACTGGTTACAGCTCTCACGATAATGGGATATTCATAGGTGCGGCCATCTCCCATCACACCGACACTTTTGATTGAGGGTAGAACAGCAAAACTTTGCCACAAGTCTCGATACATTCCCGAACCACGGATTTCTTCTAAAACGATAGCATCCGCTTCCCGTAAAATATCCAATTTCTCACGAGTCACTTCACCGAGAATACGGATAGCCAAGCCCGGCCCAGGGAACGGTTGACGCCATACAATCTCCTCACTCATTCCCAGTTCAACGCCTAGTTCCCGCACTTCATCTTTAAAAAGCATCCTCAATGGCTCGATAAGCTCAAATTTCATATCCTCTGGTAAACCACCAACGTTGTGATGGCTCTTAATAGTTTCCGCTGTTTCTGTCCCGCTTTCTACAATATCTGGATAAAGCGTTCCTTGTACTAAGAAATCGACCTGACCAAGTTTTGATGCCTCCACCTCAAAGACGCGGATAAACTCATTCCCGATCGCTTTGCGTTTCATTTCGGGATCGGAGACGCCTGCAAGCTTTTGCATAAATCGCTCGCTCACATCTACAAACACTAAATTCAGTTGAAACTGTTCTGTGAAAATCTTCTTGACCTGCTCAGCCTCATTTTTACGCATGAATCCATGATCAACAAAGACGCAAGTTAGCTGATCGCCAACAGCCCTGTGTACTAGAGCTGCAGCCACCGAGGAATCCACTCCACCGCTCAACGCACAAAGTATATGTCCCTTGCCAACTTTAGCCCGAATTTCAGCAACTTGCAACTCAATAAAGGACTCCATAGTCCAGTCCCCAATGCATTCACAAATATCAAAGAGAAAATGTTCTAACATGGTTTGACCATCCGGGGTATGCTTTACTTCCGGATGAAACTGAACACCATAAAAACGCCGCTTCACATCCATCATGGCTGCGACCGGGGTATGCCCTGTATGGGCAGCGACCGTAAAACCTTCCGGTAATTTCTGTACGGAATCACCATGGCTCATCCAACACGGACGCTCACCACTCAAGTCTTTCCACAGATCTGTTGCAATATCAACTGTAACCATCGTCTTTCCATACTCTTTGGCTTTTGGGTGTTCCACGCTTCCGCCTAATTGAACGGTCATTAGCTGCATTCCATAACAAATCCCCAGGATGGGGATTCCTAGATTATAAATTTCCGGGTCCACTTCTGGAGCATTGGGCTGATTTACGCTTGCTGGTCCACCCGAGAAGATAATGCCCTTTGGCTGGCGAGCACGAATCTCTTCAATTGGGGTTTTATAGGAAACCATTTCAGAATACACATGGGCCTCTCGCACACGGCGAGCAATGAGTTGATTGTACTGTCCTCCAAAATCTAAAACTAAAACGACTTCTTGTGTCACTTTTTTATCACTACCATTTCTTGTTAATATTATAAATACTATCTATAATTTTCCTTTGAGATGAATGCAAACAACATCCTAAACTCTCAAATCACACCAAGCCTCTTCCGACTCAATCCCAGAGGGACATTCTCTGCTAGAGAGCGCTTTCAGTGCGCCAGTTCTTCCTAGTCAACTTTATAAGCTTCCTGTTTTAAAACACCAACATAAGGCAAATTGCGGTACTGTTCATTAAAGTCCAAACCATATCCTACAACGAATTCATCGGGGATCGTAAATCCATTGTAATCCGGAAAGACATCAACTTGCCGGCGGGTAGCCTTGTCGAGCAATGTAGCTACTTTCACACTAAGAGGGTTCCGAGCAGTTAAATTTTCTTTTAGATACTTTAACGTTAAGCCAGAATCCACGATATCCTCAGTAATCAAAATATGGACATCTTCAACACTACGCTCCAAATCTTTGAGAATTCGCACAACGCCAGAAGATTGTGTAGACGCCCCATAGCTTGATAACGCCATAAAATCATAGGTCAATGGCAATTTGATCTCCCGTATGAGGTCTGCCATGAAAGGAACGGCGCCTTTTAGAATCCCTAGAACCAGGATATTTTTTCCTTCGTAGTCACGTGTTATTTCTGCCCCGAGTTCGGCCACACGCTTTCCCAATTCTTCTCGTGTGATTAAAACTTTTGCAATATATTCTTCCATAATGTACACCTCCACCATACCTTGCATTGTAAGAACCTACTTTTATCAAATCCCATATTTCATAAAAGTTTTTTAAATTATACTTATCCAGAGACTAAATGTACAATATACGCTGCATATTCTCACTCCGGATTGTGAACTCCGAACCTCAAATTCGTGGCGATTAGTCGTCGGATAAAACTTATGCCAAAACTATATCAGAGGCTTGTCCGTTGTGCAAACATTTTACGAATCCTGAGTGTTTTATAGACATAGCTAGTTGCCAAATACATAAGTGAGACAGGCTACCCCACTTGTGGTGTAATCCTGCCTCTTTCGCACTACTCATTGAGCAGCATCTTTAAATATCCGGCGCTTGTATAGTTATTTTCTTCCCAATATCCTTAAACTCAAGTGTCATTGTCATGGGGTCGGACTTAGCTTTATTTTTCGCTTCGATTGTCGCTTTTACTAACATTTTATCAGACCTGCGAATATAAAGCGTATACTGGAAATCGGTCCAAAATACCTCCATCATTTGATTCTGCACACTGGGTTTTAAATTACAAATCCATACTCTTTCTCCGTTAACCTTACCTTGACCGCTAAGCATCACCTCTCCAAGTTCTTTCATTTGAAGCGAAGATAAGGGGTTGAGCTCCGCCAGGAAGACTTCCTGCGCTGCTGGAGCATTAGCAAACCTGATCCACTTCTTGTTAAAAGGATCCTTGCTGTAGGTAGAATCTCCAATTTTGATCATCTCAACTTCGCTTCCTGTCAGCTGCCCCAAGATCCGGGCGTTGGCACCGTCTTTTTCCCCTAGGATCTGGGTGAGTACCCGATCCTTTCCTTCGACCCATTGATGCTGGGTCAAACTGTAGCGAAAAGAGGTCGCTGCGTTCAATCGTTCTAAGCTGTGTGTGACCAAATTAGTAGGGTCTGGCTGCCAAAAAAAGCGCCCTAAAAGTCCCCCCATCAACACGATGCTGATTCCGATGAGTAACCATAATCCTCTTTTCTTCATCTCATGCCCCCCTGGCGGAGTTCTTACCCTACTAATATGTGTACATGGCTTGGTCTATTCCACTTATGCAACTCTGAAAAATTCAAAACTTCTTTCCCTTCTTTCTTTACTTGTTGTTACCTAGTTTTAGGCAAAAAAATAAGCCTCTTACTTGAAGTGACTTTTTTCTTATTCTTAAAGGTTATTCTCCGATATCCTTGAACACATGAGCGCCTGGCTCATAGTTTGTGAATTGGGAATAACATGGTTTTTTAAATTGTTAAACATAGTGTCGCGATTCGACATGTCTTATTTGTGACACAATCTCTTTAAAATCAAATAAACAAATATGGCTACTATTACAAATATAAATATAAATATGATGAAAACTATGTGTTGATTGTATTTTTTCATTAATAAAGTGAAATATTGGGCAAGAAACATATACAAATACACCAATATGGTTCCATAGATCATCGTCCTGATAAAAGATTTCATAAAATCACCCATAACCATTATAAACAACATTAGGGGTGAAATCACCCCTCGTCCGTGTTTTTTGAGCAAATAAAAAGCCCTCTTGTTTTTAGAGGTGCTTCATCGTTTTCTGAGACGTTTGATAGTTCTTGCTTTTTCACGCCAGGTCTTGGGATACAAACTGCCCCATGGGGCAATGCCTGGTTTAAGTATCTAATGCCCTCAGTAATGCTAAGGCTTTATTTATTGCAAAAGAAATCCCCTCACAAGGAGGGGGAGTGAAGGAGGATAAAGAATGAAAAAAGTCAGATTTATATTAACCGTTATATTAACGGGTAACCGTCGGTTGAGTTGATGCTTATGACTCACCATAAAATTGTATTGTAGTTTCTGATTGGCAGTCTTTAACGAATCAAATAGCAGGTTCACTTCCGATCGGACCATATACAGAGTATCCTATCGATTCTCGAATACCGCCCAGTCTGTCATTAGTGTAGGTGAGCATACAACTCTAATAGCCTATGTATTATAAGACGTTTCCGATATTTGTACATCCGTATAAACTACAGGATAAATAAATATATTTTCAAGTAGTTTCTACAGGTTAATTCGTAATTGATAGAAGAATACAAAAGAGTCACCACTTAAGGCTTTGCTCTAAAACTTATTACGTTCTAGTGACCAGAATTAGGGGATCAACAACCATCTTTTGAACACAAATAACACCTCTCTCTATTCCTAGGCGTTTAGTGATGAGTGTTAAATGGGTCTACTATGTTAAGTTTCCTAGTACCCACCTTAAACCTCACACAGAAAGAATATAAAGACGAAGGGAATCAGACCTTAATGAGAAAACAAGACTGAAAGCAATTGCTTTCAGTCCTGTTTTTACGGATCGGTTGGCATAAGTGAACCCAATAAAAAATCAATTCTTCCTTAGCCTTATGAACCTAGAATAGCATCTTCTTGAGCTTGAGTGATGGTTCCTGCAGTTACGAGACTATCCAAGGCAGTTTTAATTCCGTCATTAGTTCCTTTATTGGAGGCACCCATTGAAGGTGTCCTAGCTGTTTGAATAGCGTCAGCTTGGTCTTGGGTAATCGTCCCTGCTGTAACAAGCGCATCTAAAGCCGTTTTAACTCCGTCTGGCCCCTTAGTTGCAGTTTCCATAGCAGCTGTAATAGCATCTGCTTGGTCTTGAGTGATGGTCCCTGCTGTGACAAGTGCTTTTAATCCGCCTTGATATCCGTTACCTTCGCTTCTGTTCATGTTACCCTTACTAGAAGTAACTGCATCTGCTTGGTCCTGGGTAATCGTCCCTGCTGTAACAAGCGTATCTAAAGCCGTTTTAGCTCCGTCTGACCCCTTAGTTGCAGTTTCCATAGCAGCTGTAATAGCATCTGCTTGGTCTTGAGTGATGGTCCCTGCTGACCAACAATAAACATATATCAGAAGATGCAGTACAACAGGCGTTTGTTGTTGCTTACAAACAAATTAATCAATTAAAATTTAAGGATAAATTTTCTTCGTGGGTTATTACTATTGCATTGAATGAAGCGAAACGAATGTTGAAAGATAACTCTAATATTACTCCATTAACAGATTTGCAATTAAATATATCGCGAGAAAATAGAGGAACCGATATAGAACTTAAAGAAGACATTGACAATGCTTTAAGCAAGTTAAAACATAATGAAACTGAAATCTTAGTTCTGAAGTATTATGCTGACTTAACGTTAAAACAAATCTCTAACTTATTAGGTATTAACTTATCGAACACAAAAGTAAGATTACATAGAGCGAAGGAAAAATTCAGAAAACTGATAGATAAAGATTTCAATCAATATTTGGGAGGTTGAGCTATATGTCCATATCAGAAGAAGAACTTGATAGAATAATAAAAAATCACTTATCAGAAGAGTTAGACTCCAATATTGAGGTTCCAGATATCGATAATCAGTGGCAGAAGATTAAACAGCAAATATTAATGACAGACAATATACATAAAACACAAAAGCGATTTCCCAACCAAAAACAAATCGTTGTAGCCGCAGTCATCGTCATTTCCATCGGTGCAATAACTTTTTCATACCCAAACAATGCTAACGCTTTCGGCGGAAAAATTGCAGAGTTTTTTAACTACATTGTTGGAAAAACCACTCAAAACAAAACTGAAACCTATAAACAGGATGATGAGTCCGGTGTACCCAAGGTACAGGATGAAGGAAATGTTTTTGAAAAAGAGGTTAACCTGGAACAAGCTCAGAATTCAGTTCCATATAAATTGGCTATCCCTAATTACCTCCCCCAGGGGGCTAATAAAAGAAGGATTGTTCTTTCTTCTTTAGGAGCAGATATATATCAAATTACTATTGAATATAATCTTAATAAAGACGTAATCATTTTTAGTCAACAAAATAGCGCAAATGAAACTTCACGTGGAACATTGTATGATACCGATGATACTGTTACAAAAAATCTGTCAATTAACGGCAGTCCTGCCGTCTTATTTATACGTAAGAATGGTATCAACACATTGAATTGGCAACTAAGGGGTCTATTACTGCAAATTACAGGGAAACTACCTGAAGAAGAAATTACGAAAATCACACAATCAATTAACTAAGAAAGGGCCTAACCAGACACTGGCTAGGCCCTTTCTTATGGGATGCTTTTAATTCTTAGTTTCCCTAATCTTGCATTATTTTATATTATTGAACATAGATGGCTTCTGTGTAAGATTGACCACTCTCGCTTACTCCACCATCCAATGAAGTGTGTTGCGCAACTACCCTATAACTATATCCACTTGAGACACTAAGTATCTTTCCGCCAAAAACATAATCCGAATCGGAATTACTGTAGCTATAGTTACTTAATGAAGACCATTTACCGCCGGAATAATATTGCAAATTCAATGTTAAACCTATTTTGTCGACTGCATAGTAGGTTGAGGTTGAACCAGAAATGCTGATTGTACCATCGCCATTGTTTACAATCTTGCATTCTCCTCCTGAAATAGTTTGGTAAACTGCCGGACTCATTACCCCATTCGCACTAACTTTAGTTACCGTGGCTCCTAAAGCTACTTGAGTACCCCATAGCATAAAGATAGCTAGAAGTATGGGTATTACCTTTCTCATTACACATTTCCCCTCTCCATTATTCTAATATATAGAGTATAAAAGTGGGACAAAAGGTTACAAAGTAATTGGTGTAAATTTTGAAGAACAATATAGAGGAGGATAGCTGAAATGATCGATTCGACACTAATTTTTCTTGCTTTTTAGGCATTCCATAGTAAAACTCTATGCTAGGGTAATGCCTAGTTTCTTAATCAATCGGCCCATACTAGAAGGCCTCAGGATGCAATTCACAGATCGCATTCTTACACGAGCAAGGAGAGAAAAGATATGAGCATCTATAATTACAAGGCGAATCAAAACAAGTTTAAGCGTGTAGCAGAAAACATGAGGAGTGGCATTTTTAAGCATAATGATGTGAGTCAAGCAATAGATCATTTTAACGATGACGTTAACAAAGCCGTCCGTAATATTATTTCAGAACTAGAAAATGAAAAGAATGAACGCTAACTTTAACAACCAAACTTTCTATTGGCACAATAAAAGCACAAGCAAACGATCCGATTGAACGGATTGGATGCTTGTGCTTATCTAAATGTATAAGAGAAGACCTTATCGTTTTCCAATACTGTTGTAAACAGTTAATGCATCGGTAAAATCATACTGTTCCGAATGGTGATCGCCTTTTGCACCAGCTGAAATCAAAATGTATTCTTGGTTACCTACTTTGGCGAGACTCGCGAGACATAGACCGGCCTCATGGGTATATCCTGTTTTCCCTCCTAAAATTTCCCCATCAATAATGTTTTGATTGTTGAGTTCAAACATGGTGCTGTTAAAGGTTATCCCATCAGGGTGCATATTCGTAGGTTGTGCGGAATGACGGGATGAAGTAAAAATCTCCCGGAAAGTATCATTTTGCAGAGCATAGCTTAGAAGAATAGCCAGATCTTTGACTGTTGTGTAATGGTTTACATTGTGAAGTCCAGTCGCATTTTCAAAATGGGTATTTTCCATGCCAAGATCTGCCGCCTTTTGATTCATTAATTTTACAAAATTCTGCTCTGATCCCGCAATCTGGTCAGCAAGTCCAATACAGCATTCCGCGCCGCTCGGCAGCATTACTCCGTATAACAGATCGATTGCCTTGACCTGCTCACCTGGTAGGAAACCGGCCATTGATGCATCTGCTCCGTACAGCCCCTGAAACGTAGAATTGGTCAGTTTGATTTCTTCCTTCAGATTAGATAAATTTTCTATCGCAACAATGGCTGTCATCATTTTAGTCAAAGAAGCAGGATAAATTTTTTCTTCGCTGTTTTTTTGCATCAGGATGGTATGATCTTTTAAACGGATCAGAATCGCATTAGGACTGTTCAGCTTATCGTGAGAGATAGGAACAGAGGGATCGGTTTCTATCTTTGATGGAGGAACCGGTGTTGTTCTATCTTCGGAAGAATCGGGAGTTATCTTTAAAGAAGAATATGATGAGGTTTTATCATCATATTCCTTCTTAAATATATGTTGGTTTCCTGGAGTAATGCTGGATTTGTAAATAAAAGCAGCAATGACAACCATCAACAGAAATGCTACAAATATGCGTATTCCTGTTTTTTTCTTTTTTACTTTTCGTACCATAATAAACAGCTCCTTATTCTGTGCTAATATTATTCAACCACAGAACAAGGAGCTATGTTGGAATTCCATCTTATGAACATCTTAAGATTTCCTTATAACGGAAGCTTTACTGTAAATGTAGTATTTTCCGGATTGCTTTCCACAGAGATTGTACCGTCATGAGCCTTGACAATTTCTTGGGCGATTGCCAAACCTAGTCCTGCTCCACCGGTGTTTGTGGAACGTGCAGAATCTAATCGGTAAAATTTTTCAAAAATTGTTTCAAGCTTTGCCTGCGGGATTGGATTTCCCTGATTAGTAAAAGTTATAACGATATTTTTGTCCTGCTGTTTAGCAGAAATGTCAATGACGTTGTTTTCATAACTATAGGCTATCGCATTTTTCAGAATGTTATTGAACACACGGGCCAGTTTGTCGGCATCTCCCCACAGAGTGAGGCCGTCAGGCACATTGACGGACACCTGCTTTTCCTCGGGAGTCAGCATTGGATAGAATTCATCGGCCATCTGCTGGAGCATGAACAGTAACTTGATTTTTTCTTTATTCAAAACAATAGTTTGAAGATTAAATCTTGTGATCTCAAAAAACTCATTTATAAGCTGCTCTAATCGATAAGCTTTTTCCAAGGTAATACCGACATATTTTGCCTTCTGTTCCGGAGGCATATCAGGGGCTTCATCCAGAAGACTTAAGTATCCTATGACGGAGGTCAAAGGTGTCTTTATATCGTGAGCCAAGTAAACGACTAAATCATTTTTGCGTTGCTCGGCATCAAGTGCAGCTTTCTTTTGTTTTTCCAAGTTGCTTTTTATCTGATTAAGCTTATTTTCCATAAAATCCAATTCCGGTGATAATGTAATTTCATCATCGAATTCCTCAGCAAGTTTATCCATTCCAGCACTGACTTCATCGAAATATTTAGTAAACCAAGAAATTGAAAATCGAAAAAGTATAACTAAAAATATTAGGATTACAATAAAAAGGATCATGTCCATATTGTTGCGAATCACCAACTGATAGATTGTCAGTGCGTCCGAATTTTCAAAATTAAAAGCGTTGACTAAAAACCGAACGATACGATCTCCGATCTGTCCACGTAGGATATAGCGCAATAGATAAACAGTTACAGCGGCGGCAACTGTAATCAGAAGCATTTGAAAAAATACTTTCCTTTTTAATTTTGTATAATCATTCCTTCTTCTCTTACTTTTCAATTTTATAGCCAATCCCCCATACCGTTTTGATATATTTAGGATGTTCCGCGCTGTCATGCATTTTTTCCCTTAAATGCCTGATATGAACCATTACTGTATTATTGCTATTGGTGAAATACTTATCTCCCCATACCTCATGGAACAATTTTTCCGAACTGATCACCCGTCCGCGATTAGAACAAAGGACCCAAAGAATAGAAAATTCTGTAGGAGTGAGAGATAGCCTTTTTTCATTCAGCGTACATTCATGGGTCTTCATGTCCAATACCAAGCCGGAAAAGGCAATCAAGTGTTCTTCCTGGTTTGGCGCCGCAGAATTATATTTGGTAAATCTCCGGAACTGTGCCTTTACACGGGCAACGAGTTCCAAAGGGCGAAACGGTTTAGTGATATAGTCGTCCGCACCTAATGTCAGCCCGGTAATCTTATCGATTTCTTCTTCTTTAGCTGTCAGCATGATAACCGGAAAATTATGCTTTTCCCTGATTTTCCGACAGAGAGTAAAGCCATCAATATCCGGCAGCATGACATCAAGTATTGCAAGCTCTAACTGTTCCGACTCAACACACCGGAACGCATCTTGACCGTTATAAAATTTGTATACTGTAAAACCTTCATTTCTTAAATAAACTTCAATTAGATCCGCTATGGACTGCTCATCGTCTACAATTAAAATATTGATGCTCATAAGTTCTATCCCTTCTTCCTGGACAAACACTCATTTTTATAGTACTGCAAACAAACCTTAAGGTTTTATTAATTAATATTTTAGTCTCAGTATATGGATACGGTAATAGAGCAATAATACGAGCAAAAGTGGACCAACAAAGATAATAACTCTGTCTAATCTTTTATTATTAATATACTTATTGCTCAAACTATATAATTCCAGTCCAAGAAAACCTCCAACAGTATTTGTAATTACATCTGTTATGTCTGTCGCTCCAATAGCGAAGATAAATTGAATTAATTCGCAAGTAAGGCTAAAAACCAGTATTAAAGCAAACTTAGGTAAAAATCCAATTTTTTTGAAATTGACATTCAAAAGCAAGCCAAAAGGAATAAAAATTATAACATTATCTATCATCTCTCCGAAATTAATTCTTCCATTTATATTTAAAGGAGCAGCAAATGGATTCAAGTTAAGACTTCTATGATGATAATTAAATACTGACAAAATATTGTATTGTAATTTGAATAACACTAACCAGATTAGTATCACTAAATATAAAGCTAGCAATCCTCTAGATAATATTTTTCCCATATAATCTCTTCTAATTCTATTTCGTGAATCTTCTCCAGTTGATTGATTGGATGCTGTCATTTTATTTAATCTCCTTTACTTTTTGTATTATTTCAAATTGATGTAGAAGTAAAATCTATTTCTTTTCGTATGAGAGAAGCCCCCTTCTGAAATTACGAAAGCCTATCCGATTCGATAACTTCATTCTACCAAAATGGGATAGGCTTTCTTTAAATATTAGCTTATAAATTTCTTAAGTTTTCCTTATGAATGCCTTATTTTTTTGTGACATATTTACCCCCAGACTGAACAGCTTTTTATTTCACTGTCCTGTCTGGGGGTAGCATATCACTTCTCAACCAACGCATTAAATATTTGTCATCAATATTCTAAGCCCAAAACATACGTAACACCAACGTGCCCTCTCACTATAAAAGAGCTATATTTTTATATCATTTTAGCGTAACGAGGTTGTTAGTCCATAGAACATATCAATCAGACTTTATCTAATGATGGTCCGGCTTTGCTATGTAGCTTATGGAGCATCTTATGAATATCTGCGACCTGAAGTTCAAGATGGTGGAGATGCTTTTGCATGTCGGCTATTTCAAGCTCTGCTTTATAGTTAATAGAAAAGTCAACGACTGCTTCGTGTTTGTCCCGAATGGCTTGGCGGTTTTGACTCATGATTATGAAAGGAGCCTGAAATGCCGCTGTGAACGAAAGAATAAGATTGAGAAGAATGAATGGTGCGACATCGAAATGAAGTGCTGTCGTTTGAGCAAGAGTGTTCCACACCATCCAAAGAACAAGGAATGATGTGAAAATGATAATGAACTTCCAACTGCCAGCAAAAAGAGCTACCATGTCAGCTAGATGGTCTGAACGGGTCGTTTCACGATATTCTCGGGCGTTTAGTTGCGTGAGAATGTGACTTTTATATTCATCGACGAGTCGATCAATACGTTCGGCATGAGCATCGCTAATAGCTGGGGTCGAGTTCTTGTTCACTTCTTGATCTTGTTCACTTTTTGGTTCTTTCACATGTAACACTCCAATAAACAATTTCATTAACTGGGATATGTATTAAGTTACCCATAATAATTAACCTTTCATTAGTATATCCCTTTTATCATAAATGCAAAATTCGTAACTAAAAACGCAAACTAAAAACCATAATCCACTTACTATCAAACTTGTAACCATAGAACTAGGCACATGAATGCGGAGATAAATAGGACTAATTGCCAATAGAACCATTAGCACAAACTCTCCACTCATTAATAAAATTTGTGTAATACCTTAATTGTTTTTGCCTAATTAAGTATCCTAAGATAGTATGAAAAGTTAGTACCCCCTCCCCATGAAACTGCCAGAGGAACATGCAACCAAAGCTTAGTCCTAACTCTTATGACAAACACTACTAAAATAAACCATAGCATTAATAT
Organism: Desulfosporosinus cupriresistens; assembly: GCF_001707885.1. Classification (GTDB taxonomy): domain Bacteria; phylum Bacillota; class Desulfitobacteriia; order Desulfitobacteriales; family Desulfitobacteriaceae; genus Desulfosporosinus. Next base: position 15,373 of record NZ_MASS01000040.1, read on the forward strand.
CATATGAGTGCCAATAATTTTCCATATAAATTCAATTTAGACAGCTGTACAACAGCCCATAGCAGCAAACAGAATAGCCAAAATAGTATTTAGCTGACCTGAATATGTAAGGAAACCAACAAAAGTCATTAGAAATTCATCGGGAACAGGAAGCCCTAAAATGGAAGTACCTACAATTAAATATAATCCGCCATATCCATATTGCGTAATATAGTGGAAAAGAAGCTGAGAAGTCATGGCTACTCCTTTCACCAGTACTAACTTCAATCTGTTTCTACGTACTATATATCCACTCATGCGGTTAAAGCTAGTTTTTCCAAAAAACTTCCTTAAACACTCTCATCTTAACACTTTTTAACCTGAGAACTCTTTCCTTGGAACTGAGCTCGGGAGCGATAGGCATTAAGCCACGCTTCTTGTACAACATCCTCAGCATCTTCGCGATTGCCAGTTAGCTGATAGGCAAGCTGATAAAGTTTTTCATAATTATCGGCATACAGATGATCGAATTGATCAGCCAGAGCCCTCAAGGTTTCCAATTTTCGCTCTGTGTCCTCACCGCTAATCATTGTTTTCTTCCACCGTTGTTATTCATCTATATTACCTAACCCATGAAGAATTTTAGGCTCTAAAACCACCCTACTGTATACCCTCTCATTATGGCATAACGCTTGTACAAAATTTGGCGAATGGAGTCACAGAAACAAAAAGCCCCTACCTTCCGGTAGGAGCGATACATAACAAATCAGTTAGATATCTAATGCCCTTAGCAATGCTGAGGGTTTACTTATTTGTAAAAGAAATCCTCTCACAAGGAGGGGGAGTGAAGGAGGATAAGGAATGAAAAAAGTTAGATTTATATTAACCGTTATATTAACGGGTAACCGTCTGTTAAATTGATGCTAATTCACCTTTAGATCAAAGCTCTTGATTAGGAAAGTGCAATACCGATCAGTTTTGTTTATCGATCTTCGTTTCTTTTTATTTTGAGCATTACAAATCCGAGCAATATAATAAACATACTACATATAGTTATTCCAAAACCAAGCTGAACCAGTTTGTTTGGCGTCAATGGCTTTGAAATGAAGAGGAAAATGAATTGTGTTACCAAAGCAATAAGAAGTGATATGAAAGAGAAGGAGATTGCTGCAACTATTCTTCTGTTTCTTTTTATAATACTTTCATAATCGCTGAATGCCTCTGGACGCTCATCTTTATACTCTTTCCTCCAAATATTCACACTTGACATATGACCCAAATATTCCCATCCAAATTCTTCATAGGTTGATCTATAATCATTACGAGGAAAAGCTTGTAAATCACAAACAAAACGATATTTTTTAGGCATTCCACGTTTAAAAGTCATTAGAATTGAACTCCATTGACCTATATTATCAAAATGCCACCCTTCAGACGCCATTTTTTCAAGCCAGTTTTCAAAGTCAGCTGGGACAACATTTCGGTAACCCGGAAACAATACTGTTTTCTCATCCCTCATAACAATCCCTCCGAATTTTTACTAAGTTCAGCAATGCGCATTGCTTCCTCACGTAATATCTGCTTGCCATTTTCAGAAATAATATAGGTTTTTCTGCGATTTTCCTCGCTGACTGCCTTAATAAGACCATCCCCCTCAAGTTTACCAATGCTTGAATATACAGTACCAGCTCCAAGAACAATCCGACCGTTTGTTAACCCCTTTACATACTGCATAATAGCGTAACCGTGTTGAGCCTCTCTAAGAGAAAGCAGTATATAAAACATTGTTTCACTCATCGGAATATATCTTTTTCGAATTTTTCCAATGTCCATTAATTCACCTCATTACATTTTATTCTTCATCGCGTTATATCACATCATAGTATATCACGGTGTTATATATTATGCCAACGCTTTGTTTGGAATTACACGTCGGTAATGAAAATTAGTCCCAGGCTTTTTACGGCCTGGGACTAATTTTCATTACCTTTTTTGAGTCCTATAATTCAGATTACGACAAGACCGGTCCGTTAACCACATCACTAAGGTAGTCTCCTCGATGTTCAGGTTTTGTTGCTAGACATTCTAATCGCCTGTCGGCAAGCAATTCATTTATACACACCCGTGAACCACCGACATAAGTCCATCTGAAATCGATCTCAGTCGCTACACACCAGGTACGGTCATCCGGCCACCACAAGCTAGGGATAAGAGGCTCATGACCATACTTGTTGATAAACACCCCTTTGGCAATCTTATCTAATGGTACATTCAGTAAATAATAGCCTCGATCTGGTAGTTGAATACGTGGTACAGCTTGATCTAAACGTTGTATGGCTTCATCTATACCTGCATAACCCTCCCAAAAACAAACCCAACATCGCTGTAGACTAGTTGTGTGAACCGCTAGCAACTCTGTTAGTGGAATTAGCTCCTCCCTTGGACACTGGCCCAGTAGCGGTGGTTTTAGAGCTAAGGTAGAACTAACGGGTTGGCAAATCGCTTCCCACTGCATCTCAGGATGAACTGAACGTCCGGACCAAGCAGCTACCTCGCTCCACCGTACTATGCCACAACCTTTGTTATCCTCCGCTGGATGGAATACGCGAGCGTATTCATTAAATACATTTGGAATTACGGATCCTACAGGCGTGCCCCGTTTTCTCTCAAGGAAAGTATATAATAGCCATTCTGCCGGTTTAATATCTTCTGGTATCGTTACATATTTGGCTAACTGTAGCACCACTCACAACACCCCACCAAATTTAATCGTATATGTTTGCCCAGAATTTCTCTTGTAGGTGTTCACCGTAACAAAACTAGCAGTTTAAGCTTGTTTTGATTCCTATAAAAGATGTCCGTAAAATCCCCTCGTCCAAGTATGTATGAGGGGACCAGCTAAAATCCCTTGAAAATGCTAGTTAATCGATAATAGTTAAAAGAAAGAAACGGCTCTAAGCTCCTTAAAATTTGAGTAACATGGATTTAGAGGGATGCAAATATAATGGGAGTTTAACGAACCAAATAATATTATTGGCAAAGTGTCATAATGTTACCAACACACTTAAAGAGTAAAATAAAGGTAAGCCTAACATTAGTGTCTAATAAATAAGGAATGATGGAGGGATTAAAAAATGGGTAATCAATTGGAAGTTTCAGTTGACTTAACGAATCAGAAGGTTCAATTGACTGGGGTAGCAAGAGCAAATCCAGCAATTATTATTGACTGCCTACCCCCTCTAGGGGATGGACAAGGTTATACGCCGCTTGAATTGCTACTAATAAGTCTAGCCTCGTGTAGTGGAACTACGGTTTTGACGTTGCTTAGAAAGATGAGAAAGAACATCTCTGGGCTTAAGGTTAACGCAAAAGGTATAAGGCGTGAGCAACCCCCAACTTCATTTCAAAAGATTACTCTTAAATTTGTAATAATTTCTGAGGATGTTCAACGTTCAGAAGTGGAGAAGGCGATTAAGCTTACTGAAGAAACATACTGTCCTGTATGGACTATGTTGAAGAATAACGTTGAGGTTATTCCAGAATTTCGCATTGTCACTCAATAACGGTTAGTTGTGAATCGTCAAATCATTTACGCTACCAATTATGGCACCTGTATCATTATTGTGAATGCTGGTGCATTGCATAACGCCCACTATCGGATACAATGCCAAATAATTTTCTTCTTTCCGTATTAAAGTACGGTAACTTAGCTTCGTTAAAGACCCATATTTTGAACGTATCTTTAACTTCCAGAGTGCTAGTAGCTAAAAATGCATTGAATAATTTCTTTAAGATTTTTTAAATTTATACTTGATTTTTATTAGCAGGATTATTCTTAAACCCTTCATTAACTAACCGCCCCATTTAATAAGTGTAGGGCAGCATCAGTAAGATAATTGGAACCATGCGCACTGGAGGTAGTGGAATGGACTTATATAAAGACAACGATACCATAACCGCGGGTCGTCGTCATACCGTTGGTCTTAAATCGGACGGCACGGTGGTGGCTGTGGGTCGCAATAAGGAAGTAGAATGCGATGTAAGCGGCTGGCGCGGTATTGTGGCGATAGCGGCGGGTAGTCATCATACCATCAGCCTTAAATCGGACGGTACCGTGACTGCTGTGGGTTGGAATGAGCATGGCCAATGCCATGTAAGTGGCTGGCGCGATATTGTGGCGGTTGCCGCGGGTTGCGCTCATACTCTCGGCCTTAAATCGAACGGCACGGTGGTGGCTGTGGGTGATAATGAATATGGCCAATGCGATGTAAGCAGTTGGCGTGGCATCCAACTGCCCGGCAATTAGTTTTCAATATTAATAATACATATAATAACGAAAGCCATGCGCCGAAGTTAAGTAAATGCATTCCTTGGCTTTCAATCTTTCTATATGCGCTGGCGCTACAAAACTCAGTACAACTAACTAAGATCATTGTTACCTCTCCAAATCTAAGAGCTTAATATTCCTATTACTGCTCTCCATCTTCAGAAGAACTTTCCTTATGTTTAATTTTTCGGGTGTAGTCTTTAATTGATTTATGTGGACGTGTGCCCGTGTTGAAGATGGCCTGAGTTCTTGGTTTTCGGACTAGTTTTGATTTTTTTTTCATGTTTTCCTCCGACCTCGTAAGAGCCAATTGACCACAGAAGAAGGACGTAAAAGTGCGCACAGTCAGTGAATCGAACAGTTCCTTTGCTTAATAATGTCGAGTTCTCTTCTCTTTTTTAAGTGGTTCTCGTTTTAGTGCATAACATAAGCCCCATACACTCGGCATGGGGAGTAACCACCTTCTTTCAAAGCCAAAAGTTAACTATTCAAATGGGTTAGTACTGCTGCAGGCAAATACGACGTTGCTAAAGCAAAAATAAAATAGGCGAGAAGTCCAAACCGTATCACTACAACATCCCCAAAGCTACCCGTGCGAATTGAAAAGGGCAAACGAATTCGCCTTTTGATCACAGGATAAAACAACGGAACTCCATGCGCCATGAGATCCAGCAGTAAATGGCTTAGATATCCGGCTCCGTAGACATATAGCAAGGCCACACGCCAAGGCGTCAATATTGGGATATAGCCTAATAAAGTATCTGCACCCCACAAGAAAAGGCCCATACCTAACAAAGTATGGCTAATGCCTCGATGCTTCATAGATGCAATAACGACCAATGCTACAGCTATTACGCCAGAGAAAAGGCTAATCCGAGGAGCATAGTGTAGCAGTACACTTAAAAAGCTGGAAGAGTGACAAACAAGCCTTATCAAACTTGGAATACGCAGGAAGATACTCATACTAAGCAGTAACACACCGCCTACCATAGCTCCAATGCGCGTCTTACCAAGTGCCCCAAAGAGAGTTTGGTCAATCGTACTTCCTGGTTGATCTATGTCTGGTAATAGTCCTCCTAAGACAGTCCCACCGAGGCTAGCTGCTAAAATCATTGCGTCTTGCGGCGTAGAGAGTGTTGTTTTCACGAGCATAGGATAGGCAACAGCCCATGCGGCCAACGCACCCGCGATATGTGTTTTTCCCATCATTTCAAAAGTTCCTCCATGTCGATTGTTTCAGTTGCTTCAATGTGCAAAAAACAGTTTCAGCTCCCCTTCAACTCCAAGCAGTGATATATGCTTGATTTGATGGCTATCTATGACTTTATCACAACCCTTTACGATTGGTTATTTTTGACCTATCAGACGGCCTCACCCCCTCTCCACGAAAATTTTTCTGTGGTCTGAATATCCATGTCCCACTTCGGTCTGTTACCTCATACACATATTTAAGGTCTGGAAAGTATATCTTACTACCAAACGGCACATCTGGCGAGGTAACCATTGCTATACATTCTTGGACAGTTAAAACCAAAGGCTGTTACTCAACGACTATTCATGAATCTATTTGATTTTGTTTAGGCTGTTACAATCATTGCCCAGTGTACCGCACTGAACAGTATCCTTGTTTGAGTTACTTTTCTTTCGGCTGGAGTAAAGTGATATGGGAAGCTAGTTCGTCCCTTGATTGAATTCTAAGTAACCATGGATGACTTAACAATTCCCGTAATACCTCTTTTTTGTGAGTCGATATCTCTACCTTTTAGCTCTACTTAGCTCTACCCGAACCATCCTACCGACTGGAATCTCAAGGGTTTCTAGATATTGAACGTCCATTTGTCCTTGCTTCCTTTCATTTTGGTTGCAAAAAAAATTAGAGCAACACTATCCCGATTCTCAGAATAGATTGCCTTACTTGATTAATACGGTTAACTTTATGGCGCCAGAAATCACTTTACCCCAGCCGATGGAGAGTAAACAATCTGACAACGGCAGCAAGGGAATTGCTTTCTCTGGCAAACGGTTTGTAAGACTAGTTCTTTTGACGCAGAAACACGGACAAGTATATCTAACAGAGTGAGAAAGAGATACCTTGGAGCGAAACCCTGGAAGCCTCTTGTAGCAAGGACTTCGCCAGAATATCTTCGATTTTATAGCCAATTCACTTTATCTTCTTGGAACGACATGACGCGGAATCAGTCCAGAGAACGATTCTTGCAAGCGTCAAACGATTACTGAAGCTTATAAATCGCCTTTTGCTGTTTGGTATTAAGTATAATTCGGTTTTTAGTCTGATGTTTGATGATTTCATGAGCAATCCTATCTTTGGGAAGCCTTTGGTCACGAGAACGGTCTATATGACACGTGACCAAAACGCTGAAAAAAGAGGCTTCTCGCAAGTTCAGTGAACTCATGAAAAGCCTCTAATCCACAGCATACCCTAGTCGGGTATGCATTTTTTTATCAGAAAATGTTCCCGTTTTGTTACCGCTAGGGGTTTTTAGAGGGGCTCATACCGTTGAAATGCTTGGTATAAGCGGCTTCTAGACTTTGACCTACATCATGCCGCCCATGCCACCCATACCACCCATGCCGCCCATAGCTGGTGCTCCGCCATCCTTTGATGGAATATCGGAGACTAGGCACTCCGTAGTTAGGAGCATTGCAGCAATGGAACCTGCATTTTGCAAGGCCGAACGAGTAACTTTCGCTGGGTCAACAATACCAGCGGCAATCATGTCTTCATAAACTTCGGTTAAGGCGTTGAAACCAGTACCTCGATTGGAGGAACGAACCTTCTCAACCACAACAGATCCTTCATGCCCAGCATTATTGGCAATTTGACGGAGTGGTTCTTCAAGTGCACGTCGAATAATGTTCACACCTGTTGCTTCGTCTCCAGCCAAATTGAGTGAATCTAAGGCTTGCAGGGCATCAATTAAGGTAGTACCGCCACCGGAAACGATTCCTTCTTCAACTGCTGCACGGGTCGCTGCCAAGGCATCTTCAATTCGGAGTTTCTTCTCCTTCATTTCAGTTTCAGTTGCTGCACCGACTTGGATAACCGCAACGCCGCCAGCTAATTTTGCCAAACGTTCTTGGAGCTTTTCACGATCAAAATCAGAAGTAGTTTCTTCAATTTGTCGTTTGAGGGCTTCCACACGGTTCTTAATATTTTCAATGCTTCCGGATCCTTCGACAAGCGTAGTTTCCTCTTTAGTAACGCGGACTTGACGCGCACGTCCGAGCATGTCAATTGTGGTGTTTTCTAACTTTAAGCCGAGATCTTCAGTGATGACTGTTCCGCCCGTAAGCACAGCAATATCTTCAAGCATCGCTTTACGACGATCACCGAAGCCAGGCGCCTTAACACCAACACAAACGAACGTTCCGCGTAATTTGTTGACAACGAGGGTTGCCAAAGCCTCCCCGTCGATATCTTCTGCAATGATCATCAGTTGACGACCAGCTTGTACTACTTTTTCCAGTACTGGTAAAACATCTTGAATTGCACTGATTTTCTTATCAGTAATCAGGATGTAAGGATCATTAAGTATTGCTTCCATTTTTTCAGTGTCGGTAATCATATAAGCTGAAATATAGCCACGATCAAATTGCATTCCTTCAACTACTTCAAGCTCTGTCGTCATGCCTTTAGCTTCTTCTACAGTAATGACGCCATCTTTGCCAACTTTCTCCATAGCTTCAGCAATAAGTGCGCCAATATTTTTATCACTGGCAGAAATCGAAGCAACTTGAGCAATAGCTTCGCTCGTCTCAACGAGTTTTGCATTGGCTTTGATGTCAGCTACAACAACATCCACTGCTTGCTCAATCCCACGTTTAATCCCCATAGGATTTGCACCGGCAGCGACATTCTTGAGGCCTTCACGAATGATTGCTTGCGCTAAAACTGTAGCCGTCGTTGTACCATCCCCAGCCACATCATTGGTTTTAGTCGCCACTTCTTTAACGAGCTGTGCACCCATATTCTCAAATGGATCTTCCAATTCAATATCACGAGCAATCGTTACACCATCGTTCGTAATTAAAGGAGATCCGAATTTTTTGTCAAGTACAACATTGCGACCTTTAGGTCCTAAGGTTACACGTACAGCTTCAGCAAGAGCATTGACACCGCGTTCTAAAGCATGACGTGCTTCTTGATTAAAAATAATTTGTTTTGCCAACGTATGTTCACTCCTTAAATTTAAATTAAATCATATTAATTTGAGTCTTATAAATCTAGCCAATAATAGCCAAAATATCTGCTTCTTTCAGAATTAAGTACTCTTCGCCCTCATACTTAACTTCGGTGCCGGCATATTTGGAATAAATTACTTTATCGCTTACTTTAACGTCAAGAGCAATGCGAACACCCTTTTCCATTTTACCAGGACCTACAGCGACCACTTCGCCCTCTTGTGGCTTTTCCTTAGCGGTATCTGGCATAATGATTCCGCTCTTAGTTTTTTCTTCCATCGGGAGTGCTTTAATGATCACCCGGTCTGCGAGAGGTTTAATGTTCATGAAGAAAAGTCCCTCCTTAATGTTTTTAATTAATATTTTATTTAATATTTGTTAGCACTCGACTCTGTTGAGTGCTAACAATATATCTATAATAATATGCAAGGGACCGCTGGAAAGCAACCCCCCCAATCTTTGAAAAACATAATTTTATCTTAAAAATCCTTTAGAAATCGTTTAAATACTAACTATTTCAGGCTCTAGTTATAATTAATGCTTTCAAGGCCCCCCCCGGAGCGCATTACCACATCATCTAACCACTATATTGCCCGATTTCCATTCTTTTATTCATGATTATGTCTCCATCATCAATTTTTGCTGACGCTGAGAAACTTCCTCGAACATAGACCCCAACGCTTCACAAACTCTGGGATTTTCCAGATTAAGCAGATATATCTTTGTTTTTCCAATTTTTAAATTTGAATCCAAATGTTCCTGCTCAATAAGCATATTTTCTTTTAAGGTATAACGAATAAAATCTTTAACTTGTGGAACAGATCGTCCCAGAAGTTCTGCCAAAGCAGCTCTCGCTTTCGTTGACGCAACGTAAGGTAAGCGAGTCTGAAGGCTTCCTATAACTTGGATTCCTTGATCCAAATCGTTTTCTGCACGATACTCTGTTTCAGGTTTTTCATGGAGAAGCCACTGTAAGATATCTTCCCCTTCGCTGTATGGTTGGAGGGCATGATGAACGCTTCCAGTTACGCCAATTACTTTTACTTCTTTTCCCCAAGCCCGAACCTTTCTCACGAATGGAAGAAAGTCTCCATCCCCTGTCAACAATAAATACATATCAAAAGTAGACGTTCGTGTAAGCAATATTTCTTGAGCTTCGAGCATTAACTCCAGATCCGCTGCATTATGACGGAGTCCCGTACTGGCATAATTGTTTTTCCCAAAGACATGTCGCGTAAAAACATTTGTCTTTTGGAACGTCGTTTGTGTTCTCCAGAACTCTTCCCTATCGAAGTTAGCGTAAAGATAGATCGCCAATAAATCCACTTTATTACGCGCTGCGTAATATCGTAAATACTCTTCCAATTGCTCGGGTGTTAATTCATAACCCCGCTCAAGTAATCCTGTCCAGATATTTTCGTAATCGACAAACGCTATGGCTTTCACAACTTTCCACCTCACAAGCCCCTATGTCTACAATATCATACGCAAGAATCTGGACAGACGTGACAAGCCGAATCAACGTTTAAGGGGTATGCATCAATTAAGCATACCCCTTAAAACGTTAATGTTAGCCATGTTTCAACGTTGTTGCGCATTCACTGGCTTCCCCTTTAAGAATCTGAATCCCATGGGGAAGCGCTGGAGCAATCGCCGCAAAGCATTCGCGCACTGCTTTGGGGCTACCCGGCATATTAATGATGAGCGTTTGTTTCCTGAGGACTGCCACACCTCGACTTAGCATAGCCTTAGGCGTCACTTTTAAGCTTTCCATCCGCATCACTTCCGCAATGCCCGGCACCATACGATCTGCCACAGCGAGTGTGGCCTCAGGCGTAACATCACGTAGTGAAAATCCGGTTCCACCAGTTGTCAATATTAAGTCCAGACTTAACTCATCTGCCCATTGTCGCATTTTTGCTGCAATTAAAGTTTGGTCGTCTGGGAGTACCTCATACTCAACGACAGCCCCCTCGATTTCCTGAACAAGTTTAGCAAGAGCTGGTCCTGAGAGATCTTCCCTTTCTCCACGCGACCCTTTATCACTTGCAGTAATGACCCCTACTCGAAGCATTATGCTATCACCTCAATACTATCTCCTACGCGAACCGCCCCACCTTCTAATAGGCGAATAAAGATTCCTTCTTTAGGCATGACACAGTCCCCAGCTTGATAGAAAATCGCACATTTTGTATGACACTCTTTACCGATTTGAGTGACTTCCCCGATACTTGTTTCCCCGATTTTTAACTTTGTTCCGATGGGCAGAGTAAACAATTCTATCCCTTCAGTCGTCAAGTTCTCAGCAAAATCTCCTGGTCCAACATCCAAACCTTTGTCCTGCATCGTCTTTATGCTCTCCATCGCCAGTAAACTAACCATGCGATGCCAATCTCCGCCGTGTGCATCTCCTTCAAGACCAAAGTTGACTTTCAAGATCCCTTCGCCCACATTTTTTTTACGCATCCCTTTTTTTTCACTTGTGCAAACAGCTAATATTTTGCCCATCTTATATGTCCTCGCTTTCATCCGAATGCTACGTATTCATTTATATAGGAAACTTAATTTATGAAAGTCCACTTTCTAATTATTTAGTTAGACTTATCCAAGTCTTACCGCTAGTTCTTCCGACGGTCATAACTTGAACAAGAATATTCGAGGTTAGGGCGCTAACCAAGAATGGCCGAGTGTTCCTGTAACTAAGGATTGCTGGATGCCGGAGGACCTAGTATCGCTGAAACTAAGATTCGAACAGACGTTCCATGCCAGAGCACCTCAAGGATTGTCAGGTGCCTTGATGGGGCGAAGTGACCATATCTAAAAACAGAAGCTTAGTAGCCATTAGTCACGTACAAAGTGTCCACTTTTCCCCCCAAACTTTTCGACCAAATAAATATCCCCAATCGTCATAGTTTTATCCATGGCTTTACACATGTCGTAAATAGTTAACGCAGCGACACTGACCGCTGTCAAGGCTTCCATCTCGACTCCAGTTTTCCCATGTACTTTTACTACAGCTTCAATGTTTACCTCACCAGGACCCTCTAGTTTAAACTTGAGTTTGGCTCCGGTAATCGCTAGGGGATGACACATAGGTATTAATTGAGATGTCTGCTTTGCTGCCATAATACCCGCAACTTGAGCTACCGCCAAAACATCTCCTTTAGCTATTAGCCCCAACCGGATGCGCTCCAATGTATCTGGTTTCATCTGTATCTTCCCACGCGCAACCGCAACACGTGCCGTTTCATTCTTGTCACTAACATCCACCATGCGGGCGCGACCTTCTTCATCAAAATGTGTTAAATCATCCAATTCTTACCCTCCGATCTGGGACATTACACGTAGACCTTGCAATGCTTCGTCATTCATATGATGTTCAACTGGTTTATGCCAAACTGCATGGGCAAATAGATCCAATATATCTGCATCCGTGCTTCCATTCCGTAAGGCCTCACGGAGATCCACTTCATGTTTACTATGTAAACATGGTCTGAGTTTCCCATCTGCTGTCAAACGAACTCGATTGCAGGTATCGCAAAAATGTCGACTCATTGCGCTGATAAAACCAATGCTTCCCTTAAAACCATGGGGGCGAAAATATTCCGCAGGCCCCCCGCCACGAATAGAGAGTTTTGGAACGTACTCTTGGATTCCCAAAAGCTCTTTCATTTCCTTAATTGGAACAAAATCAGCCCGATGCTCTGAGCTAATCCCAATTGGCATGAGTTCTATGAAACGGACGTGGAGTGGATATTGTCTAGCTAAGTCCAAAAAACTAGGTAGCTCGTCCGAATTAAACCCTCGGACGACGACAACGTTGATTTTTACCGGATCTAAGCCTACCTCAAGCGATCGGAATACACCCTGAATCACACGTGAAACATCGCCTCCACGGGTAATATCAGCGAAATGCTCTTGATTCATGGTATCTAAGCTAATATTTACTCGCTGAACACCCACCGCTTTTAGATCAGAGGCCATTTCTGGAAGTAACATTCCATTGGTTGTGAGCATAAGATCCTCAACCCCCGGGAGCTGAGCCCCCTCCTGCAGGAAGTTTAATATCCCTTTCCGGACTAAGGGTTCTCCGCCTGTGATCCGAAACCGACGAAACCCCAATTGCGTACTTATCCTCATAAGTCGTAGTATCTCTTCAAAGGAAAGAATGGATTCATGCGACATCCATTGTACTCCATCAGCTGGCATACAATATTTACAGCGGAGATTACAACGATCTGTCACTGAGATTCTGAGATAGTCAATTTGCCGTTGAAATTGATCTTGCATGGCCATGCCTCTTTCCAAGCTTAGATTTCTGCAAAATAAAAAACCCCACGGTCTGTAAACAACCGGGGGATTCACTCCACCTGTCGACAGACTCCTTTCCAATAGGAGATATTACAGTTTCCCATAATACCCGAGTGCCTTGCGACACTGGTCTGGTCACCATAGCTTATGCTTTAGGGGATCCAGCTTCGGAGTAATGACGTTTAAATTTTAATCTGAATATATAATTTATAATTCGTGATAAATTATAAAAATCCTTCTATTTATCTACAAAATAATACATTTTTCTTTTTATTAAATACTATTCAGTTTTTTGTGAAACTATTGTAAACTAGAAATAGGAAAGTACAAAGGAGGTTCACATGCCAAACGAAACGGTTACTCATTCTATTCTTAAAGCCAATGGGCCACTGCTCGAATGGGTAGAAGACACAGTGGTTCGAGAAGTTCCTTTGACCATACATTACAACCGCGAAGAAATTGCAACTCTTTTATGCTCTCTTTCCCAAATCGAAGAACTCGTCCTTGGATTTTTATTTAACGAAGGGTTTGTCCGTTTTCCGAAGGACGTGTATGAGATTCGGCATGATCCCGTAGATCATTTGGTTTGGGTCGAAGGTAAACCGTGCCTTTTGCAAAAAGAACTTATGAGCAAACGATTTGTTTCAGCCTGTTGTGGTAAAAGTCGCGCATCATTTTGTTTCGCTAACGATGCTCTAATGGTTAAACCGCTTACTTCAAACCTTAGCATCCCACTCCAAGAAGCTTATAATTATGTGAAATTTCTTGCGTATCATCTCCCACTTTTTCAAACAACCGGTGGAGTACATAGCGGAGGAATAGGCTATCAAGGTAAGGTCCTCCTGACGAGCTATGATATTGGCAGACATAACGTCTTTGATAAGCTGGGGGGCAGTGCCTTTCGTCAAGAATTAAATCTTGAAGACCATGTGATTTTTTTTAGTGGCCGGGTTTCCTCTGAAATCCTGCTCAAAGTTGCGAAAATGAAGGTTCCTATCCTCATTGCTCGTGGAGCACCAACCGATCTCGCCCTTTCTCAAGCGACTGCTTTGAATATCACCGTTATAGGGTTTGCAAGGGAACAGCGCCTCAATATTTATACCTGTACTGATCGAATTAGCCTTTAATTGCTGTAAGGCAACAACGATGGTAAAAGGCGTGCGTGGATAAATGCCTGATTGAGTAGCTTATTTACTTTGGAAGACCTCCTCATATTCGGCGGAAGAGAAACGGGTCAGAATCCGTTCCCCAACAACGGTTATAGGAACTCCGATCTGATCAGTCACTTTTCTCATTTCTTTAAAATGCCCAGGAAATAGAATATTTTTCTCTGTAAACAAAATCCCTTTACTTGATAGAAATCGCTTGGCACGTGCACAGTATGGACAAAGAGGTAGGGTATACATTATCACTTCATGTTTCATGACTCATCACTCCATCAACTCAGATTAAATGTACGTTAACCTTAGCTTCAATGTACCACATCCCTACTTTTATGTCACGCTGGCAAATATCTCTTTAGTATTACATTATAATCAAAAATATAGATGGGCCTTTCTTTCGAAAGGCCCATCTATATTAATACTCTAACTAATTTTTGAAATTTGTACGCCACACACTTTATATTCATACGTTTTCGTGACTTTATCATAGGCTCCATTGGTTAATTCGTTAGTAGGGGAATCAAAATAGTGGAAAGTCATAAAGACCATACCGGTAGGCACTCGTTCTGTGATCTTAATTTTAGTCTTAACCTCACCACGACGAGATGACACTTTTACAACTTCACCCATCTCGAGTCCGAGTCGCTTAGCATCCAATGGATTTATCTCTGCCAACTCTTCTGGCGAATGGATTCCTAAAGATTTGGAGTGTTGGGTGAAAACATTATAATGAGAAAGCTTCCGTCCAGTGTTGAGTAAGAAAGGATACTTTTCATCCGGTGATTCATCAGGTAACTGATTGTCAATTGCCACAAACTGCCCTAAGCCTCGGCTAAACTTCCCTTCATGTAAGAACTTAGTACCAGGATGTTCAGCAGAAGGTACTGGCCATTGCAACCCTTGGGTTCCTAGCCGTTCGTGAGTGATCCCTGCAAATATTGGGGTAAGCGTGGCAATTTCCTGCATGACCTCTTCCGAAGATTGATACTCAAAGGGATAACCCATACGGGTCGCTAGTTCACAGATGATGTCTCCGTCTATCTTCGCATTGCCCAGAGGTTTAATCGCTTGATTAACCATTTGCACTCGCCGCTCAGTGTTGGAGAAGGTACCTGTCTTCTCAGCAAAACTAGCTCCAGGTAAGACAACATCCGCCAACTTAGCTGTTTCGGACATGAAGATTTCTTGGACTACAAGGAAATCCAAAGCCTTAAGGCCTTTGCGTACATGATTGGCATCAGCATCTGTAATGACCGGATCTTCACCTAAAACATACAAGGCTCGCAGATTTTTACTAACTGCTGCTCCAAACATATCTGGAATCGTAAATCCAGGATTGGGGTCGAGCGGAACCCCCCAAGCGGCTTCAAATTTTGCCCGTGCTTCAGGATTAGCAACTTGTTGGTAACCAGGATAGACGTTAGGCAATGCTCCCATATCGCAGGCACCTTGAACATTATTTTGCCCACGCATAGGGTTAACACCCGAGCTTTCTTTCCCAATATTACCAGTAAGCATGGCTAAGTTCGCCAAGCTCTTTACATTATCCGTACCATAGACATGTTCCGTGATCCCTAATGTATAGAAGATCTCCGCCCGTTCTGCGGTCGCGTAAAGTCTAGCAGCTTCCATAAGCTGTTCCACGGGAACCCCCGTAATTTGAGCGACTAGCTCGGGAGTATATTTCTCAATCGTTTTTCGCGCTTCTTCAAAACCTTCCGTTCGTTCTTCAATGAATGCGCGATCTTCCCACCCGTTAGCGAGAATAATGTTCATAATCCCATTAATGAGAGCAATATCCGTTCCCGAACGAAGTCTTAGCCAAACATCGGCATGTTCAGCCATATTAGTGTACCGAGGATCCACCACAATCAGCTTTGAACCCTTAGCCAGTGCCTGTTTCATTTTCGTCCCAATCACAGGATGAGCTTCCGTTGGATTAGAACCAATTACAAACATTGCTTTAGTGTTTGGAATTTCATTAATAGAGTTAGTCATTGCTCCCGATCCAAATGATATGGCCAGACCGGCCACAGTGGGAGCGTGTCAAGTCCTAGCGCAGTGATCGACATTATTGGTGCCGATGACCGCGCGCATGAATTTTTGCATAAGATAATTTTCTTCGTTAGTACAATGGGCAGAACTTAAAGCTGCAATAGAGTTTGGTCCATAGTTTTTCTTGATCTCACCTAACTTTGAGGCGACTAAATCCAGAGCTTCATCCCATTCTGCCGGGACTAATACCCCATCTTTCCTGATCAGCGGAGTTGTGATGCGGTTTTTATTATAAATCATATCCATCCCAAAGCGACCTTTGACACATAAAGCCTTGCCATTAACGGGTGCATTCGGATTCGAGGTCACTCCAATGACTTTGCCGTCTTTAACATTCAGGTCAAAGTTACAGCCTACCCCGCAAAATGGGCAGGTAGTTTGGACTTTGGATACTTCCCAAGGATGCCCTTTGCCGACCATTTGCTTTTCAACCAAGGCTCCTACTGGACAAACTGAGACACATGATCCGCAGAAATCGCAGTCAGAATCGTTATAGGATAAATTAAAGGCTGGACCCACCTGAGCATCAAAACCACGGAATGAAAAGTCCAGAATGCTTTTTCCCTGAATTTCACTGCACGCTTTGATGCATTTTCCACACAAGATACATTTATTGGGGTCCCGTAGAATGAAGGGATTCCCATCATCTATCGGAAGATTACGGCGTTCGCCTTGATAAATTTCTCCTGTGACACCATATTCGTAGGCGTACTCGGCCAAAGAGCAATTGCCCATTTTTTGGCAAGTCATGCAATCTAAGGGGTGATTCGCTACTAACAGTTCCAAAATAGTTTTGCGTGCATTACGAACTTTTGGATTTTGCGTTTCTACCTTCATTCCCTGCGTTACTTGAGTAACACAAGACGGCGGAAGATTGCGCATACCTTCAATTTGTACAACGCACATGCGGCAGGCACCGCCAGCAGTAAGCTCCGGGTCATGACATAAAGTAGGAATTGGAATATCATTCTGGCGACAGGCTTCAAGCACAGTCGATCCCTTCAGAACGCTGACTTCACGACCGTCAATTGTTAATGTAAGCCACTCCAAAGTGTTCACTCCTCTCTGTTTGCTATCCACTAGATAATTTGGGCACTCATTTTCAGCAGTATCAAGAAACGGATAATTAAGATCGAACACCATACCCGAAAAGAGTATAAATCCATAAGTGGACAGACTCAAATATGTTTTTTTTAAATTGATTGACTTTTTAGATAGTTTTATATTACTTGTTTCACTAGCCATAGTCAACTATATTAAACTAAATTAAATAAGAACAAAATAAACCAAACTAATTTAGTTTTGTAAATGAGTCCCTCCTTCATTAACGTGCAAACGCACTTCGAAGAGAAGACTCCAAAAGGTAACATTGGTACACCAGTTTCTGATCATAAAGGTTTCATTAACCCAATTATTTTAAACGACATTATTATTAAAATGGAAATTGGTATTGACTTACAAGTCTTACTATTCTAGTGTTAATAAGTGTAAGGAAAGAGTAGGAAGGTGATTTATTTGACCTTAACTTTGACAGCTGCCGAAGCGGCTAAAATTCTTAAAGTTTCGACATATACCCTTTATGAGCTAGTTAAACGAGGAGAGCTTCCTGCTCACCGCATTGGACGACAACTTCGTATTGACCCTGCTGTCCTTGAGCACTATCTGCATGGAACTATGAGTAACTACAACACTCCTCCTGCGGTCACACCCTCCACAACTTCAGAAGTTATGTCCTCCAACGTTGCTGGATTGCCAATTATTCGTTTCATCGGAAGCCACGACCCTATCGTCGAGCTTCTTTTCGAGTTTCTCAAGCATAGCCCGCTTCCCGTGCAATTCTCTGTTTCTTATAAAGGAAGCTTGAATGGGTTAATTGCGCTTTATTGCCGAGAAGCAGAAATTACAGGGATGCACCTTTGGGATAACGCGTCTAAAGAATATAACATCTCCCACGTCAAACATGTTATCGCCGACGAATCTGTAAGTATTGTAAATTTAGTTCAACGAGAACAAGGTTTTATCGTGGCGCCTGGTAATCCTTTTGATCTTCATACCTGGGACGATCTCACCAAACAAGGCGTGCGATTCATCAACCGCCAGAAAGGATCAGGGACCCGTCTACGCTTGGACTCATACCTACAAACGGAAGAAATCTCTCCCGATCGCATCCTGGGATATGGAAATGAAGAAACTACTCACTCTGCCCTCGCTTGTCTCATAGCCAATGGACAAGCCGATGTCGGCGTTGGAGTAAAAGCTGCAGCTCATAGACTTGGTCTTGATTTTATCCCCCTGTTCCAAGAACGCTATGATCTCGTTGCCTTAGGGCAAACCACTAAAACCATTGGTTGGAAACAACTTGTAACTGTTCTGAATTCCCCCGGATTTATCCAAGCCATTAACCAACAAAATGGGTACGATACTTCTCTGACGGGAAAAATTCTTTATAGTTGCTAATTCTTTATATACTACAAAATCCTCACTTTATAATGATGCCCACGTTCAGATCTCAAAACCTGAACGTGGGCATCAAGGTCTCAGCTTATTTAACTTTGATTAGTCACCGTATTGTCTTTATCGGTTGCCGCTTACCTTAATATCTATAACTATCTTGAACGAATTATTCCTTAAGGATCGCCAACCAATCCTCCGGCGTATTTACGTTGCAGAGGATTTTACTCAAATCATCAATGCCCTGAAGTTCTGTTTCTTCGACATACTTTACAGAACAAGATTGGCTGAATCCGCTAACTTTAAGACAACCCGCCTCAAGATTTCTTTTTATTGTAGGAAGACAACGCCGGTGGTAAAAGGCATGTAACGGATGTGTGCCGGATTGGAGCCTTGGAACGACTATATCGTACTCATAAATCCACCTAGCAAGCAGACGGATAAGCCCTGCTTCTAAAAATGGCATATCACACGCTACAAAAAAAACCTCATCAAACGTCGCCACTTTCAGGCCCTGATAAAGCCCTTCCAAAGGACCCTGATCAAGAATCTCGTCCTGAATAACAGGTACTTCGTATCGGCCAAATAATTCCGGTTTATTGCTGCTAATTAAAACTTCGCTAAACACCGATTGTAAAACAGCAAGACTCCGCTCTACTAAAGGTCTTCCTTCCAGTTCAAGGAAGGCCTTATTTTTTTTCATCCGGGAGTTTTTCCCGCCGGCTAATATAATCCCCGTCGCCTTCAATTTCGGAAGTTGTTCTCCGAAGTCCTGTTGCAGCTTATTGATTTTTGAAGACCTCCTCGTATTCAATGGACGAGAAGCGGGTCCTGGCCGTGCACAATTACGGACAAAAGGGTAGTCTGTAAATAATCGCTTCTAATCCTATATTCAATTAAAGTGCCAACGCCTAACTTCAATGTACCATATTCATGCTTTTCTGTCACGCTGGCAAACTATTACGTCTACATTCCTAGACAGGTTAGTCGTTCAATCGTTGGCACTCCAATTTCGTCCCAACCCCGTTCAAGATAGTACTGAGGCAAAAGCTCAGCTAATTTATGTACTTGTCCTTTTGAAGTCTCATCAGAAATTGGATCATTTAATAAACATTTGGGAATCATGTCCTCCGCTCCAATATTACCAACCCTTAAATTGAGTAAACGCTCGTTGTTCCAAATCCGCTCGCCACAAGCTAGGAGTTCCTTATCCGTGTACTTGCAACCAATCACAGCATTGATGATCGCCGTGTAGTCAGAAAGGTCCAGGACAGATGAAGTAAACAAGCATAGCCCTACGGCATCTATAACGGCTGTAAGATCTTGAAAGGTCTTGCACCAGGATGTTTTTCCTTCTAGTGAGGTACGATTAAATTTTTCGGAAAGCCCTAAACGTTCCGGTGTAATCATATATCCCCTATTATGACTACCACTCCGGTTTCTTGATTCAAGCTGAGGCCCCGTCCTTCCTTGAAGATCCTGAGCTGGAAGCTTTTGTTTTTTCAACGTCTTGGATAAGTCCGAAACGCCATAGCTTTTAGTAAATAGATAAGAACCCAAAGCCATTTTAGCTCCCAACCCTTCGTGATAAGCTATTTTGCGTATCCATTCTAGCGTTCCTCTCATATTTCCATACTTAAGAGGCGTACCATCAAGCTCCTCTGGCCTTATATAACCGAGCTGAGCCAGCTCTATACCGGTTGCAATAGTCTCTTTGACCGCGATCTTATCTAACCCTAATTTGTTGCATAAATCATTGACCTCTTGAACCGCGTCTTGATCGCAAATACCCAGATTAGAAGCAAATTCCCCTACGCATTTGTACCCAGCGTCGCTGCTTTCTGCTTCATCCCCTTTGGAATAACGTCCACAGGCGATTGGGCATTGAACGCAAACCTCTCTTTGGGTCAAACGTTTTGTTTTCCTAGCAAGACTTTTAACATTATTACCTTTGATTTTTCTCAGCGCCGCGCTTAAAACTTGTTCCATCTCTCCAGAATTGGCAGTTACAACCTCCCCTGTTCCACGAACCATTATCGCCTTGACATTTTTCGATCCCATTACAGCACCCACTCCGCTACGCCCTGCGGCACGAGATAGGTCATTTAATACCACTGCCATCAAAGAAAGGTTTTCACCTGCGGGTCCAATCGTAAAAACCTTTACTGAGGCATCTCCAAAGTCTTGCTTTAGAATATCTGTTGCAGTAAAGCCGTCCTTACCCCAAACATGGGCAGCGTCTTTAATGTCCACCAAGTCATCCCGAATGGTAATATACACTGGGTATTCTGCTTTGCCTTCTAAAATAACCATATCATAACCAGCGAACTTAAGCTGTGACCCCCAAGAACCACCAAAGTTCGAAGGGGTGATTCTTCCATTCAGCGGTGATTTTGTCACAATCATAAATCGTCCGGATGTTGGAGCATCCGTACCTGTGAGTACTCCTGTAGCAATAAAAAGTTTATTTTCAGGATCAAGTGCCTTGACGTCTGAGGATACCTCATCTGCAAACATTTTCCCAGCAAGCCCACGCCCACTTAAATATTTGTTTGCCAATTCCATGTTTAATGGTTCACTACTGGTTTTCCCTTCCGTAAGATTAATCCGTAAAATCCTCCCGATGTACCCTCCCATGAATTCCCCCCCTGTCAACAGACTCTTTCTTACAGGCTCTTTCTAATAAACCTTTTTATCTATTCTCCGGTTCTCTTTACCACCTATAGCACATTCTATCTTCAAACAAGGTAAAAAAACTGGCTCCCGTATTATAAACGGGAACCATTTCATGATTCTGTCTAACTGACTTTCTTTGTATTCGCACTTACCATCACCTTGGTTATCTTCACCGCGCAGACCTTAAACTCTGGTATCTTGGAAATAGGGTCGCGGGCTGGGTTGGTAAGTTGATTTATAGCTACTTCCGGATAGTGGAAGGAAGTAAAGACTAATCCCGGTGTCACTCTATCGCTAACTCGAACAGCCACCTCCACACTGCCTCGACGGGATGTTACCTTTACGGTCTCTCCATCACAGACACCGGTTTGTTCGGCATCTAAGCAGTTTATTTCTAGATATTCCTGTGGGTAAGCTACTTCTAAAGCTCCAGTACGTTGGGTCATGGTGCCAGTATGGTAGTGGTAAAGACGACGACCAGTGCTCAGCACAAGAGGGTATTCGTCATTAGGCAGTTCATCAGGCGAAACGTATTCCACCGGGTGGAATTTTCCTAACCCCCTAGAAAATTTGCCTGAGTGCAGGTATTTGGTGCCAGGGTGCTCCGCGGTTGGACAGGGCCACTGGAGGCTGCCTTGCTCTAGACGAGCGTAGGAAATCCCTGCATAGGACGGAGTGACCCGCGCAATCTCCTCCATAATCTCTTCAGCCGATTGGTAGTGCATCGGATACCCCATGGCCGTGGCCACCAAGCCAATGATTTCCCAATCGTCCTTTGCGTCCCCTTCCGGTTCAACAGCCTTGCGCACCCGTTGAACACGACGTTCGGTATTGCTGAAGGTCCCGTTCTTCTCAGCAAAACTAACCGCAGGCAGAACCACATCAGCAATTTCTGCCGTTTCAGTCAAGAATATATCTTGCACAACTAGAAAATCAAGCTTTTCGAGAGCGTGAATCACGTGAAGAGCGTCCGGATCAGACAAGATTGGGTTCTCGCCCATGACGTACATGCACTTGAGCTGACCAGTGCCAGCTGCATCGAACAGTTCTCCTAAAGTAAGACCTGGCTTAGCTGGAAGGTCCTGAACGCCCCATTCTGTGGCGAACTTTGTTCTGTTTTCCTCAACAGTCACAGGCTGGTAACCAGTAAATACGTTAGGCAATGCGCCCATATCACAAGCGCCCTGGACGTTATTTTGACCCCTTAGTGGGTTGACCCCGCTGAACTCCTTGCCGATCTGACCACAGAGCATAGACAGGTTAGCAATAGCCATAACATTATGTGTACCGCAGATGTGCTGGGTAATCCCCATGGTATATAGAATCGTCGCATTTGGGGCCAACGCATAACCCCTGGCTACTGTTTTGATGGTATCTGCTGGTATACCGGTGATGCTCTCTACGTGCTCCGGCGTGTACTTAGCTACCATTTCCTTCAGAGCTTCAAACTCTTCCGTGCGCGTTGCCACAAATTCCTTGTTCCAGATCTCTTCAGCAATAATTACATTGGCCATAGCATTTAAGAGAGCAATATCCGAGCCCGATTTAATTCGCAGGTAATGGTGGGCCAGGTCAGCCATTTCTGTCTTGCGAGGGTCTACTACTGCCAGTGTAGCCCCGTTCCGCACTGCCTTTTTCACTTGCAACCCTATAATGGGATGCGCCTCTGTAGTATTGGTGCCGATGGCTAGGATAAAATCCGCCCCAGCAACTTCTTGGATGGTATTAGTCATGGCACCGCTGCCAAACGCTGCCGCCAGACCGGCGACTGTGGGAGCGTGTCAGAGACGGGCACAGTGGTCGATATTGTTGGTACCGAACACTGCACGAGTTAGTTTATTCATCAAGTAGTTTTCTTCATTAGTGCAACGAGCAGAAGAAAGTACGCCAATCGCATCCGGACCAAAATTATCCTTTACGGCACTGAATTTTTCCGCCACTAGATTAATCGCTTCAGTCCAAGAGGCCTCCACTAACTTTCCATCTTTTCTTACGAGCGGAGTTTTAAGTCGGTCAGGATGGTGGATAAAGCCGTAGCCAAACCGACCCTTTACGCATAAGGCGCTGCCATTTACATCACCGTCTGTAGAGGTAATTCCCACAACTTTGCCGTTCTTTACATTCAAATCAAGGCTACATCCGGTGCCACAATAAGGGCAGGTTGTCGTAACCTTTTCCATTTCCCAGCGACGACCCTTGCCTTGCATCTTCTTCTCGGTCAATGCTCCCACTGGACAGACCGAAACACATGACCCGCAGAAAACACAGTCAGACTCGTTATAGGGCAGGTTAAAAGCCGGGCCCACTTGGACATCAAAGCCACGGAAGGAAAAATCTAAAATACTTCGTCCCTGAATCTCATCACATGCTCGAATACATTTTCCACAGGCTATGCATTTATTAGGATCCTTTATGATGAAAGGATTTGCGCTATCGATTGGCAGGTCGCGCTCCTCTCCTTGATAACGTTCTCCAGTGACACCATAATCATAGGCATACTGGGCTAACGAACAATCCCCCATCTTCTGACAAGTCATACAATCTAGCGGATGATTCGCCACCAACAGTTCCAGAATTGTTTTGCGAGCTTCGCGTACTTTTGGATTCTGAGTTTGCACCACCATACCCTGCGTAACTTGAGTGACGCAAGATGGAGGTAGATTGCGCATTCCTTCAATTTGAACGATGCATAAACGACAGGCTCCGGCGGAGGTAAGC
>NZ_MASS01000041.1 GCF_001707885.1 Desulfosporosinus cupriresistens
GAATATTCCTGTTTAATTAGCAAATTTTACAACTAATAAACCCGAAACGCCCAAATCGCTCCGGTGGGTACGTTTTATCAAGCTAGATCAATGGAGTGGAGAAGTCAAATTTTATCACTAATCTAATGACCCCAGTCAAATTTGCTATTATAATAAGGAAAAGCTAAACGTTCGAAATGGGGTTGAATAGTTTGAAGGCCTTTATTGCTCCGCCAGCAAAGATACCATTTTACTTAAAAATAGGGATTTGGATCTCAAAACGTGTTACGGGTAAAGACCTTCTCCCTCCTAAACTTCTTGCGTGGTATCCAAAAACTGCAATAAGTTCTGGAATTCTTGAGTCACTTGTGGCAAATGGTAAAAAAGACTTGGACAAGCGCATCCTAAAATTAGTCCGAATACAATCTTCATTTGCTGTTTCATGCCCGTTCTGTGTTGACATGAACACTTTCGAATTTGAAAAGGTTGGAATAACTGAGGTAGAGATGTCAAGCATCCAAAGGCTTATAGATATCAATGAGGTTCAAACTTTTTCTATCCGGGAAAAAATCGCAATGGAATATGCGAGTTGTATATCCAAAAGCCCAATCTCTATTCCTTCCACTCTCGTTCAAGAATTGAAAAAGAACTTCTCTGAACGGGAGATCGTAATACTTGCTGCTACAGTGGCACAAGTCAATTATTGGGCGAGATTGCTCCAAGGCCTGGGGGTTCCTCCAGCAGGCTTTTCGGATAAATGTAATCTTAAATCATTTAGTTCTGATATAGCATCCTCCTAAATACTTCCTTAACGAGTTTTGCTAATTTTACAACCCACCCCCAACGCTCCCGGGAGGTAATTCAAGCTCGATGAAGTGTGCGGGATAAGTCAGCTAGGTTGTTTTATTTTAATGGTCAAGAAAAGCAATATAACAAACGCCCAAATCGCACCGAAAGTCATTATAATGATTCTTGCCACTCAAATATTACTTAATAAGCCGACCATTAACAAACATTTCCGTATTCAGATTTACTAACTTTGAATATATTGAATGTTTCTCTTGATTGGTAATGGTTTCTACCGTGTATTCTTTAATCGTTTTAAGCAAATTAACTGAGTGTACGACTTTTGTGTTTGTTTTTTCTTTTATAGCAACATTATCAGGAAATACAATAATAGGTATTATGTTTATCAGTTGATATTCTGCTAAGCTTTGCCTTAGAGCCTGAGTATGCACAAAATCATCTCCCAAAGCCCAACGTTTATAATTATTTGTCTCAACTATAAATACTCCGTAGTTTGAAATTACAATATGATCAATTTGGAATACCTTCCCTATTCGAGGTATCGTCCCATCAATTCTCAATATTTGATTATCAATTACTTTGTATTTTGTAGAATCTAATTCTCTTAACAAGACTGAAATCGTTTTTTCATCTATATTATCTTTTACTTTAACCCTATATAATAGATAAATTAAAACAACTGGGACAAATAGCCAAAAATACCATAGATCCAAAATTGCTTCAGTCAATTGTATTTCCTCCCCTTATCTTTACCTCTTACGAATTAGCATTATCTTTTTGGCAAATTTAATAGGTAAATTTACATACTTAAAAAACACAAAAACACCCAAATCGCTCTGGTAAGAAAAGACTCAGTATACAGTACTTAACTGCTATCTAGGCTCTATCAAGGCGGCTATCTCAAACTTTCTTGTGCTTAGCAAGTCGCAAATGGCGAGGTCATGGGATACTGGGGATGCGACTAAAAATAAATGTTTTAGCTCTATTACATCGAATAGTTGAAAAAACTTAATATTCTAGCAGAAAATTAAATGCCCTGCTAAGTTGATTTTTACTTTTGATGGTTTCCTTAACCTTGACCAATATCATCTATTAACCACGGTGCATCATCACTTTCTTTAATCAAAGTAAAATATTCATTTTTAATTCCACTTGACCATGGTGGAGTATCTTTGCTATATAGAGATACATAAGTAACTTTGTACGACACAACATTTTTCTCTTTAACTCCGTTAACTTTCCCACGACCATATATTAAATAAGAATTAGTCATGTTCATATCGTCATTTCCAATACTTCCAAGCTTTATAAATATTAGATTCTCAAAACCAAAAACTACGTTAGATCGGTCATGCCACCTAGTTAATGTGGATAACAACCCCTGCCTATTTTTCTCATTGTAGAATTTAAAACAGTTTTCTATTACTTGTTTTGGTTGTGATGAATTATTAGTGTTAATAGGAACGCTTTCGATGTCACATCTCATTAAAGTAAAAATAATTAGACTTATAAGTCCAAGGATTATTAAAGTTCTTTTCAAGACAGCCCCTCATCTCTAAGCTAGTTTGATTACTTATACAATACCAACCCGACCTTCAAAAGGGTCCTTCCTTAGGAAGCGGGGAAAATCGATTCAGTACTAGTACTTGACAGGTTGGCTAGGCTTATCAAGGCGACTTCCTGAACTTGGCAAGGCGCAACCGGTGGGGTGATTGGGCATTGGGAATGTTGTGGCCGGAATTTTATGCACTACCGTAATTAATCGAATATTTTGTTATGTTTAGTGCGATTTTATAATACCCTTCAAGTTTGAAGGTAAATTATTATAAAAATCTTTAATATGTTCAAATTTGTCTACCTTTACATCCCCTTGGTCCGGACCAACTTTCATAGTAACCTGATCAATACCGATAATGTCGTGGGGACCAACAAATGGTTGTACTTCAAATCTAATTGTTATCGGAAATGTATGGTAACCATTTGGTCTTGTTATATCTAGTATCTTAATTAAGTCAAATGAATAGTTTGGTGAAGTATTTAAATATTGATTATAATAATTATCTAATGCCTTTTGAATATAAGGATTTAGAAGGGCAATTATACCATCTTGATATATTTCATCACTTGAAACTTTGCTCGGGGAATTATTTTCCGAAGAATTAATAGAATTATTTTTAGTGTCAGTAACTTGAGTATTTGACTTAATGCTACAGCCTAAAATAATTCCAATTAATAACCAACACAAAGTAACTATTAATAGTATTTTTTTCAATAATAGACACCTCGCAGTTATGATTCCAGTTAAATATAATATACCGCTTACCCTCCTCCAGCTTTTGGAATGGTGAGGGATAGCGCTTAGCTATTGCGTAAAAATGTCAGTTAATCGCTTATATTCAAAGAGAAATAATGGCATTCAGTATAACTAGAAATTGAGAAACGGGGTTCAGAGGGGGTGCAAAACTTCAGGTGTTATTGTTCTATCTCCCCCAACCTCATCCCGCTCTTCAACTATCTCTCTTCCATGCTAATTCCTTATCCAATAACTTAGCAATATTAACTGTGGAAAAAATCACAATTAAAATATAACACCCATGTGCATCATTTCGTTACATCCGGCATAAATTGAAACCACTGGTTTATTCATTGAATTTTGGTGGATGTGGACTGACACTGCTAGCGCACCAATATTAAGCTTATTTCAGAAAATGATTTAATTGGGACTAAATGCTTTAGCTTGCTGTTCACTAATTTGGGCAATCTCGCGAACGAACTATACAAAACTATTAATAGTTTGAGCAGATGATAGAACGGATTCGCTCATCACTGTGCCTGCAAATCTATCGGCATAGTTACAACCACTGGAACATCAAGAGGAGTATCGTCATTGTTTACCAATTGAACAGAAAAGGTATGCTTCCCTTCACTAACATCTTTCCATAAACGATTCAGATCAGTTGAAACAAATGATCTGTCAGTTAAGGCTGGCACTCCAGGATCGACAGGAGGATTCTCATCGAGGTAGTAAATCAAATGTCCTTCGCCTTTTCGATTAACAACTCCCATATCGTCCTTACTTATTACAAAGTTGTTTATCTTTACTGATAAGGCAATAGTTCCGGGTCCAAGCTGAGCGCCCTCTGCTGGAGTCACTATCAGGATGTCAGGTTTTCCTGCCGGAGGACCCACATTTACTGTTTTACTGTTGATAGCCGGTGCAGGCAATGGGCTGTCGTTGTTATTAACGAGCTGAACCGAAAATGTATGCTCACCGGGAGTTACACCTTTCCAAGTATAAGAGGTATTACTTGCTATGCCATATGTACCCGGTTTGCTGATCGCCGTATGCTCATAATACTTTGGTACCGGCACATCCATATAATAAATAATATGTCCTTTACCAGGATTATTTTGTTCTCCTTCTTGGTCGACGAGTTCAAAATTGGCGACATCTGCTGAAATCGTTACATCGCCAGCAGCTAGGCCTGCTTCCTGCGTCTTGATCGTTATTTCAGGTTTAGAAGTCGCTTGACTGCAGGCGGTTAAAACGAGAGCATTTAATAATAAGAAGAAAATCAAACTTAACCTTCTTATTAATTTCTTCGGTTTATTTTCATCCATTGTTATCACTTACCCTCTTCATAATTTTATTGGTTTATTCCTTTAAGCAAAGATCACTAAGAACTGATGCCAGTTAACGGCAAAATAATAGATGGTCCAAATAAACAAGAGCCCAAAACTAATCCACAGAAATTCTGTCATTCCGCCGTGACCCTCTTTGATGAGACCGCCAAATTCCTCAGAGTGGGCTTCTGTGTCTTCGACACTGTACTTACGGCCTCCAATGATGAAGAGCCAAAGGAACAGAACCGATAAAATAACGCTGGCTATGACAATCCAAAGGGACTCCCTAAAAAAGCCGACTAATTCAGGCATCTGTTTTCACCTCGCTTACAGTGTTTACATCTTCGAGCATCCGATATTTAGCTTCCTCAACATCTTTAAACTGACCGGTTCTTATACCCCAAAATAAAAATCCCATGAAAACCATTAACACACCAACACTTGTAATTGTTATACCTATCGCTGCTTCATTCATAATGTTTACCTCTTTAAATTTTGGGCAAATTCATCAGTATAGAGATGTGCCCATTTATTATTATAATTGTCTTGAGTCGAGAATCCCTGGATATAGAAGATAACCTCTGAAATTTCATCGTCGCTCAGTGCTGCCTTCCAGGGGGGCATATTTGTTGTTTCTACGCCTTCTTTCACCTTCCAGACATAACGACCATAATTTGTAAAGTCATTACCACTTTCTGTGAAATTGGCGGGAACAGGCATTATATAGCCACCATCAGAACGGATGGATGCCGGCCCATTACCTTTCCCATCATTTCCGTGACAGGCCGCGCAGTACATATTAAAGAGCTTTTCCCCTTGAGCAAATTGTTCTTTTGTGCCTGCAATTGATGGCTTAATATTGGTCTGATCGTTAAATTTATCTCCTTCATTATCAGAAGCGACTCCCGAAAACGTTCGTAAGGAACCGTTGACAAAACTCATTTCATAGGTATTTATCTTCCAGATAGCGTCATCACTGAGGGACCATCCCCACGGCGGCATGGCTGTACCCGGAACTCCTTCATGAACCCGCCAATTTTGATAGGCATCACTAGAAGCAGGGAAGTTTGAAATTCGCTCATGAAGATTGGCAGGATGTGCCACAGTTTCTCGACCGTAAGGTCCTTGGCCGTTTCCTGCACCACCATGACAGGACACACACTTTTGAGTATATAAGGTTTTCCCCTCATCGACTAACGCCTGCCATTGTTTCGCGTCGGCTTCAGACCCGGTATACTCCTCTGTGTTCGAATCAAAGCTTTTCACAATCCTCAGCATCAAAGGTCTATACGGATTTTCCTGGCTACGATATTCAAGCGGTACCAAGGGTTGAGATGAATTGAGTTCTAGGTCTTCCCCCCCCAGCGTTTGTATATAGCTGACCAGGCCATTCCGCTCTTGATCTGATAAAAACGCAAAGGACGGCATTATAGAGCTCGGCGAAACAGCTCTAGGATCTATATAATGATCTGACAGCCAGACAGTAGGTCGTTTCCCTCCTATCTTTGCCAGATTAGGTCCTGTCCTTTCAGTACCTAATAAGTTTGGATTGGAATAATAGAAATCACCAGGTTGAGAGGCTTCCCCCATGGCCCAGTCAAACTCCCTTGTAAACTGACTGTGACAGTAGAAACAACCATTAGCTTTATAAACTTTCTCGCCTAGTTGCTGTTCAGGGGTCAATACATGGGCAACCGGGCCATTACTCGGAGCTGCAGGTGTAAACATAGAGGGCATGCCCACAACCATAAAGGTCATAATCACAAAGCCTCCCATTCCGCCGAAAAAAATAATCGGTAGGTTCATAGTCCGTTGACTTTTCTTACTAAATTGAGAGTGTGGTAAGGTAGTTATCGCTTGAGGTCGAACATAATTATTACTCTCAGACGGGAGAGGAGCGCTCCGTTTAATAAACGTCATAACCACGTTAATAGCCACCATATAAGCACCGACTACCACTACTCCTCCTGCGATAGCTCTAATTATATAGGGTATCCGAAGAGCAGGAAGTGTTTCGACGACGTTAATATGGACCCACCAATTGGCATTAGCTACTATGCCCGTAACTAACATTGCCCAGAAGAAAAAGAAAAATCCAGTAAAAACTGTCCACCAACTGACGTTCATTAAAGTACGACTATAGATCTGTGATTCTAATACCTCAGGCACTATCCATAACGCCAGTCCGGCAGCAAGGAAGCCAAATCCGCCTAAAAGAGCTAGATGGGCGTGCCCCACAGTCCATTGTGAGAAATGAAGGTAATCATTGAGAAACGGAACCCCTTGCATTGATCCTTGAATTGAAGTAAGGACGTAATTTATGAAACCAAATATAATAAACAAAAGGACTGGGTTGTTAATAACCTTTTTCCAAGAACCTCTCATCGTAAGAATAATATTAGTAGCAAAAGCAAGCACCGGAACCAGCATTAAGATCGTCATGACAACAGCAATCGTTTTTGCCCATTCAGGAATAGGTGCCTGCAATAGATGATGAGCCCCTACGCCCGTATAGAAAAATGCTATACTAAAAAAGCTGATTAACGATAGTAAATGGCTGTACAGCGGTCGTTTGATTATTCTGGGAATCGCATAATAAACAGCAGGTATCCCCAGAGTGGTAAACCAGAGACCCAATACATTATGTCCATAATACCAGTTAAACATCGCATCCTGAATACCATTTAAGGCTCCTGTTGCAGGATGCCACATTACATTCCCGATGAAATAAACAATGGGAAACCAGATCATCGTTCCAGCGTAATACCAAGCACTGACATAAAGCTTTTTCTCAGTTCGGTGGACAATTGTCCCTATTACAACAATCGCCATAAGAATCAGTGTAAATTCTACAGCTACATCAATAGCCCAGGGCAGTTCAGCATATTCTCGACCCTGAGAACCACCCAGGAGGATCAATATGACCCCTATAAGTACACTTGCATTCCAAAGAATAGGCGTTAAATAGGCAAGACGGGGTTTGTAAAGTTTCACAGCAGTTAGTCGTGGTACTATATAAAACATTGCACCCAGTAGCCCAGAACTTACAAAACCAAAGAGCACTCCATTAACGTGAGCCGGTCTGATAACCCCAAAGGTGAGCCAAGAGGCATCTCCCAGAAACGTGGGGAAAAAGAATTTAATTGCAAGAACAAACCCAAACGTCGTAAAAAAAGCAAACCATAGGACAGAAAAAAGAAACCATAATTTTACGGACCGGTCCCCTTCTTTGTGGTCAATTATCCGGTCTTCAAACTTCTGATATCTTTCTGATTGAGGATAATTATCTGATAATTTCTCACCGATAATATCTTCTTTAATCTCCGTCATCTTTAACCTCCACAAAATTAATTTCAGATTTAGTTCCCCTTAAATAAAGGTTACGCATGAATAAAATAGTTTCAGTTCGCCAAGGTGCTCACCTCACCACCATTCTTTATTACTTGCGACCGCTCGCACATTGATTATAATGTAACACAAAAAAATGCCATTATTATGACACTTTTCATTTATTAATAAATAATTTTATTCATATTTGCACGAAAATTGTCATTTAAAAAGACCTGGTGTCATAGGAAATTTCTCAAAGCCCTGATCTGTGCCTATAATTTTCCTGTTCTCTGATCAGTGTGAGGGGGGAGACTTTTTGCGACATGTTAATATTAGCACAGTTTTGTAGCAATATTTAAGCAAATTTTCTTACAACCTACCCATTTTATCATTTATTGTTCGAAAACGTAGCATTTAGGCGAACACCTATCAACCATAGCCATTCAGTCCTACTATTATCTATTACAAGCATAGACTATCATCACGTCTATAACGAATATGTATCATCACAATTAATATAAGGTATTATCATTTTAGCCAGTATTTAACAATAAGCAGTTCCTCGTAGTAAATAGCAAAGTCAAAAAGGCCCAGCGGCATTATACCTTTGAGCCTATTTCTTTACATGCGCTCTTTTCATATACCCCTATAAACCAACACAAATCAAATTCGCGAGTGTACCTAGAATACTACTTTCGTGGTCTCAATGGAGCGAGGTGAGATTATTTAAATTTCATTTATAAAATCAGGTCTTGGGAACTGGCATAATCAATCAGTGCCTCGTTTAAATCTTCGAATTTTCGGCTGATTCCCGGTGCTTCTCGCCACTGACTATGCGGAGAACGTCGATCAAATTGTTCGAAAAATTCCTGGAAGTTATCACCGTAATAATATTCTCTAAATCCTTGCAAACTCAAATGGGAAATGAAATTACAGTTAAGGTTTAAATGATTATACAAATCCTCACAGATTAGACTGGAATCTCGCTTGTCCACAACCCGCTGAAAAGAATCCAGTACTTTGTTCTGTTGTTGCGCATCAAGAGTATACAATGTTACGCCCCCTTTTCTTTCTGTAGCAATTTATTATAAGGATTTAACAATCGTGACCTTTGCGGTTATTATACCCACTATTCTAAGGTTGAATAGCAATGGTCACCACTTTTACACCATTCAAAGCGCCGAGTTGCTTGGACCATATTCTACGTGTGCTGGAATTGGGGCAGGAATTGGAGCTGGCACAGGCTCGCGTTCGGTCATTCCGAAATGATGTTGCATTTCTTGTTTCTCGTAGGACGGACATGGTGTAGGGGTCGGCGTTGGTATTATAGCTGTTGCAATTTTGATGCTTATCGCTTTAGGGGAAATCTTCAGAAATAATTAAGGCTATCACCTGAAAAGTTGATAGCCTTAATTATTTCTGAAATTTTGCACCCTCAAACTCGGTTTCGCTAATTTCAAGGTAGCCAAATGCTATCTAGGGAGTCATAGGCATTCACTCGACGAAAATATAGAGAGGAACAGCCTCCATGATCATAATGGAACGCGGCTTAGAGATATTGGAAAAAACTTTTGCAGTAATTCTATTAGATTGTGACGAATTGCCCATGTTTGGGCATGAATAATGCTCAGCGGAGTTATACTGCTGAGCCAATTTATCTTGCATAGAATATTTAGTTCCGAAAATCCAATCCCCCAACACACTATCCAGTAAGCCACTGGGTGACCTCAGTATAAAACCAACTCAAAACAACAAACAAAAATGCACCCGTACATACCTGCAATGAATATAGTTTAAGGTATTCACCCGGTATAATTGTGGGCAGTAAAGCTATTGCCATGGCCGGGGGGAATGAAATTTTCAGAAATCGAAACAAGAGCAGCACCCCAATGACAGAAAATGCCGCAACGATCACCGTAGAGAGATGCGCCATATTATAAAGCACCTGCATACTAAATGTTCCCCATACAGCGGAGCATCCTATTAACCATAATAACCTGAACCGCTGAACGGATATCCCTTCCCTGTGCTGTATTATTTCTACGAAGGCGACAATCAGGGGCGGGGCAACAATAAATTGCCAGTGAATAAAAAAAGCAAATAAAGTAATCAAGATTACTCCTGCGTAAATACTCAACCATTTAAGAAAATTCCTATTATATGCAAGAAGATCTTTATCTATCGGCAGTATTTGGGAAACGTGTAGTTTTTCCTTACCGGTTAATAATGACCAGTTCTGCGGAAAAGCAACGATGACCGTCAGAACTCCGACTGCAAGAGGATAATATAAACTGTCAATTCTCAGAAAAATAGGCAAAATCGCTGCCGATATGGAGGGCGTAACGTGGGAGCGCATAATCGATAATTCTATGGACACGACAACAAAGGCTAGCAAGATAGCAAACACCTGATACTGGGAAAGAAAATGCACAATGATTATTCCCGTTACTGCCGCCAGTGTCGGCGATATGCATATAAGCAAGGGCTGATGCAGCCAGCGATGGTTACCAAGTACCCAAGTACCTACGGCTAAAGCAGCGAGTTCGGGAAAAATGATTTCTTTTTGTGGCAGGATTACCGCTGCTGTATACATAGCGATTACCAATAACACAACAGCCAGCAAGGAATAAACTTTTGTGGGAATTTGCTTTATGTGTAAGACTATTCTATGCATTAAATACATAAGCTTTCAATTTAAATTCCTCCGTTTTGCATTCCAATTGCCAACCCAGACACCACAAGGCGCAAGGTTTGTATAATTTCGCTGAGAATGTCAGCTTATTTAGAAAAAGTCGGCCTATGGTTGATTTGTCATTGCACATTTCTCCCCAAGGCCTAAGACTTCTTTGGTCCATCTCATCCCTGGTACCCTACCCATCCTCCAAACGCTCCCGGCGTGGCGGTTTCATTGGGCATCTCAACATGTAGTACTAATTCTACAATTATCCTCTATTTCCTGCAATAAGAACGCAAAAAGAGCGTCCAAAAATGCTCCGTTAATTTACCCCCAACGCTCTCCGGGTAGAAGTGCCACCCATCCAGTGACCCCACACCAAGACTCAGTACTTAATTGCTGGCTAGGCTTTATCAATGCGGCTATTTCATGTTCTTCTTGAACTTAGCAAGACGCAATTGGTGCGTGATGATTGGGTATCGAGGTGTCCGGAAGTTCAGAAATTAATTATGCAACATAAAACTGAGGCCGATGGACCTCAGTTTTAATCAGTTAACCAATAAGTTTAAGAGAATATGAGTTTTTCCTTTTAATAGAGCTTATGTAAAATAATTATTTCGTTTTTGGTTAATAATTAACAATGAAAAACAAGGAAGGAAAATAAAATAATGAAATTCCGATATAAAACGTTAATTATTGTTGGACTATTTCTCTTAGTGGTGTATATACCTTACCGATTTACATATGCATGGTACGCTGATCCGTCGGCATGTAGTAAATGCCATGAGTCAGAACCCTATACGACCTCATGGAGAAAATCCCCACATAAAGATATCAACTGTATGGCTTGTCATGAAACCAGAGGGCCTTTTCATAGGTTTGATACAACTATACGTGGCATACGAGATGTAGGAATTCATATCAGAGGGGATTATTCTTTTCTAACGAAATCTGTCTATTACGATTCCAATTGCATCAACTGTCACCTAGGGGTGTTTAAACCTGAAACCAAAGCACCACTTATGCCCGATAACCATGCTAAGATTATTAAGAATGGTCAAGGGTGTAACAATTGCCATAGGGATACAGGGCATAAAAATGGTCTTGGCATTGATGCAGCATTTGAAGCCTTGTCATCCTAAGATGACGATATTATAATCTTTATAATTGTTAGATAACATCCTAACCTCATAAAACAGCAAATGCAGGCTTAAAGAGGGTGAATTTGCAAAGTATGACTCCGTGTTTGATTTTCCGTTGTATCAGTGTGAGTAATGGATTAGCTATATTGAAGATACATTGTGGACTGGGCTAAACTGAAGTGCATCACTTAAAAGCAATTAATATTTCAGAAGGGGGCAAAAACAAGATGATCGAAGACCAATTTAAGGAAAGATATAAAACAGGAAATACTCCTTGGGATAATGGTAAACCTGATTTCAACCTTATTCATACTGTAACAACGATGGACATAAAACCTTGTTATGTATTGGAAATCGGATGTGGAACTGGCAATAACTCCATATGGCTTGCCCAAGAAAACTTTGATGTTATCGGTATCGATTCTTCGGAGATTGCAATACAGAAAGCTTTAGAGAAAGCTTCAAAAGCCAATGTCAATTGTACCTTTATTGAGATTAACTTTCTTAAAAACAAAATTGAAGGCGCACCATTTAGCTTTGTGTTTGATAGAGGTTGTTTTCATGTGTTTAATTCGGATCAAGAACGAAAAATCTTTGTTGAAAATGTATCAGCTCATTTAGAGAAAGACGGCCTATGGTTGAGTATTGTTGGCAACGCTGATGAACAACGCGATCACCCAGGTCCACCCCAGCGTACTGCCAGAGATATTATTAACTCAGTGGAACCCTACTTCGAAATTCTTTCGCTCGTTTCAAGTCATTTCGAATCAGACCGCCCGAACCCTCCTAGAGCCTGGGTTTGTCTAATGCAGAAAAGGAATTCTTTGTAAAAGACTTGGTTAATCCCCCTTGACGGTTGGAAAGGAACTGTAGTATCTTTTCCACAAGTAGCTCAAACAGCTGGGAACATTTGGCGTTCTTAAAGAAAGAAAGGGGGATCACTATTAAATCAGTTTGGGCCAAGATAGACCTAAGAAACTCAATCAATCTCCATAAGGACACTACTATTTAACAATAAAACAGAGGATAAGTATTTTATATGATAAATAATTAAATCTGATTTTCCTGCCCTAGCTGCACAATCTTCAACTAAAACCAGAGTCCGACAAGACCCTTATATAAAATACGTCCTCCAGCAAAGACCAAAGCCGCCGCAAGAGAGAGCATAATCACCGATCCCTTGATGCGTTTCGAGATACGTGCGCCTATCTGCGCTCCTATAATCGATCCTATAGCGATACTCAGCGAAATTGTCTCCATTTTTACGAGTGAACTAGCTGTCAAGTGAACCAATAAACTCGTCAGCGACGAAAAGACCAACACAAAATGGGAAGTCGCAGTAGCAAAATGAGCAGGAAAGCCTAAAAACACAAGCGCTGGTACATGAACAATACCGCCCCCGATGCCGAGCAAACCCGATAAGAAGCCTACCATCAAACTTATTAGTACTCCAGCGAGCATATTGAAGGAGAATGCCGCCTCATTTCCCTCACCATCTATAAGCCGTCTAATGGCACGAAAGTTGCCTTTTTTGTCAATAGGAGCAAAGTTGTTGCCCATTCGGCTCTTTAGAATAATAAAGGAAGCAAAGATGAGCATTGATGCACCGAAAATCGTATCGAACATCTCTCTCGGCATCATTGTCGTGAGAATAGTGCCAATTATTGAGCAGGGTAACGTCGCTAAAGCAAATATTATCCCCGTTTTATAATCTATCCGTTTCATGCGCGCATAGGCAAATGAGCCAGAGGAAGAATTAAAAAATACCGTTGTCATTGAGATTGCCGTAATTGTCTGAGCCGACATTGTGGGGTAATAGATGAGCAATATCGGTGTCAGCAAAAAACCGCCGCCCGCACCAATTAGTGTGCCGAAAGAACCTACAATCACACCTAGGAAAACAAAAACGCTTATTGATACCAATATAATCCCTCGTTTTATCGTGTTATCATTCTGCGCAGCATTATTAGGGGGAACGATGCAGGCAGACTCTTTTAAGATAAACAAGTTCACACCAGAAGGGAAATCGAAAGTGTATCAGACTTCGAATTTATGTACCTCACTAAAAATCCAGTAACAAACCGAAGTATTGAGTATAATGACAACTGAATATCCCTATTTTCTACCCAAAGTAGAAGGTGTGGAAAATGGTTTTCATTGCCATCGTATCCTTCCAATGTCGGTGGTTGAGATAAATACAGTAAGCTAGTCATAATTTCTCCGGATATTAACAGATTGATACATGCAACCAAATCCGAAACAATTCATTAAATACTGGCGAAACTTGAACTATCCATAAAGCAGATAGCCAAAGTGAATAAATTCCAGAGTAAGAGTAGGAAATATTGTGATATAAGGAAGTGCCATTCATGCATATATTAAGACACTCCGGTGAAATCCTGTTTCATTTAGCACCAGTTCTCTTCTTGCGCGAGACTATCCAAAGGGTTAGTATCCAAACAGACGTAAAGGGCAAAATCACATAACGTTCAACGAACCCAATTTCCACAATTAAAATATGTCCTTTTAAAAGCCCAAAGGAAACTCCCAAAAATACGGTGCCAACTGCGAGTTTCCATTTCATTCCCTTCAAGTTAAAGACGGTTTCTATACCCCAAACAGTTGCGAAAAAAAAGCCACTAATTTTAATTACCCAAGCTCCGAGCCAAACACCCATAAATAAGGATTCTATCCCCGAAACCGTCCGGCTTATTTCCACTATCTTTCCTAATACAAGTAAACCGTAGCTCAAACGAATGGTTTCTGCAGGTCCAAAAACTAGAATTTGGATTAAGGCAACCAATGTATCTACTATCCCCACTAAAAAAACAGCTCGCCAAACCCCTGTTTTCAATTGGGCAAACTCTTGCTCGCCGGTGGGTAAAAAAGCAACAATTCCTGCTGAGATTAAGCAGTATGACATTGAAAATGGCATTACTGTGAGCACACCGGGGAAAAGAGGTTTCAATCCCTCACTCAAAATAGGCAATAGTTCTCCTTGTTCAATCCGAGGTATGGCGAGAGCAACATTCAAAACCAATGCGATTAAAATCACGGGGAAAAGTACTTCAGAAAAGCGTGCAAGCACTTCAATTCCAGAGCTTGCCAGGTATAGAACGAGCAGAAGTCCTCCTACATAGAACACCCAGAGGGGCATTAATGGCATAATCGATCGCTGGAAGCCGTTCCCCAATTGGGCCAGTAACAATCCACCAAAGTACCCTACGATTAAAATGTAAATGCACCCTATAATTTTCCCTATCCATCTTCCAAAGAGTGTTTCTGAAATCTGTAATAAATTTTTGCGAGGATACTGAGCTGAAAGTGAAAGTACCATTAACCCATAAGGAACTCCAACAGCAAATCCCGGTAAGACGACCATCCAACCATCCCGTCCAGAGGCTAGGGTAACATTCGATGCTAAGGGGAGAAATGTTACACCCATGAGTACGGCTGCCCCTAAGGTCAGGAATTGATGCGTCGATATTCTTTCCATAGTTACTCTTACCCTTTCCTGTGATTGTTCCTCAACATCTTTCTCTCACTTAATTTGCCCGACAACGAGTCTATTATCCGCAGGTCTTCCAGCAATTTAGCCTAGTAGAGTACATTATTCTCGTGACGATATTAATTTGGTTATAACCATTATGGGATATCCTTAATCCGATGGATTTAAAAAATTTTTTATTTTTTTCTTGTTACTGGAAAGCATCTCTGGGTTCTCCAAGCCATTCGCCTACTATTTTCCAGAAACCTTTGTATTTTTTTGGATTTTTGTATTTTAAATAAAACGGATACCACATTATAATTAGGCTAAATAATAACAAATATGTTATCATTGCCGCAAATCCTATAAGCGAATTACCTGTAAATACTTGAAACCCAGACCTAACAGATTCAGACACAAATATATTTAAAACAAAAACTGTTCCGTACCTATTTCTAAATAAATCACCTATCAATTTCCACATCCCTTTGTACTTTTCCGATTTATAGTCACGCAAATAAAAAGGATATAATGCAATAAAGACAAATATAATTATGACTGGAATATATATTATTAACCATAGAGAGTAATCCATGCAAAAAACTCCTTTTGTTCTTAAGTACTGATTTCGTGCATTTGAAAAAGGTTGTCGGGTAAAGGACTGGCGCGGTATCGGATTCCGACCCGTTTCCAACCCCTCCCCATAAGAACTGCTCGTGAGGTTTTCCCTCAAGCAGCTCACCCAGTAAACTTCATCATAAGGGTTATGAGACCTATTGAGTGGTAGACACTTTCATCGAAATGCCTCAACGCTTCTGACTCCGTTTTCTTCTCGTCAGCAGGGTTCGAATTTTCATCTCTGTATAGTCACGCACTTCACTGAAGGCGCGACTATAATTCCCGACCCGAAAGTAGTTCACCCATCCGGCTAGCGTGGCATTAACTTGTTTCACTATGTCCTTTGCCGTTGTTGCTCCTCCATGTTTAAGCTTACTTCTTGGTTCACTTTTGAGCATTCTCTTCAGATGCTCTATATCCCTAAAGTGACTTAATAAAGACAACGCTAAATAATCGGTTATATTATCAGTAATCTTAGTTTTTTCACTAATATCAATAATCGAAATTTATATGAATGTTCTGTCCTTTAGTTTCACTCAACCACTTATTAATAATTGTATTCGCCCCCAACACCATTGTGTACCTACATAAATATTAGTTAATATTTTCAAATTCCAGAAGAGGCTGCTACATATAAATTTCCGCATTTCCTAACCAAATGTAAATATTCAACAAATATACCTAATTTCCTGCAAGGATTAACAATCTGTTAGTTGTTTCTGAATGAGACTGGTTCTATGCCAAAGTAGTGAAGCAACTTTTCCTCCCATGCACAGTCAGTAAACAATGTCCCTCAGCTTTCATACTTTATTATGACAATATTTGTAAACACGGGGGACCCAAAATGCCACATTTTCATAATTTAACTCGGGTGAATGGATTAAATTTGAGTAACCTTAACAATGCAAGGCAAAATAACTACGCATGGTCCATGAGTGACCTAGGAGATTTTATCTATGTTGGTACCGGCAGAAATATACTGATAAATATAATTAAATCCATTGAGCCGATGACTAAACTTCCTGTTCTAATTGAGCCAGACCCGATAGACAATCGGGCTGAAATTTGGAGATTCAAAAAGGATGGGTATCAGCCATGGCAAATAGTTTATAAAGCACCTAAGGACTCTGGCATTACAGGTTTCAGATTTATGATTAAGCATGAACCTTTTGGAGGAAGCCCTTGCCTTTTTGCAGCGACTTTCGGGAGCAAAGTGCAAATATTAAAAACCACTAACGGTGTAAATTGGTTTATCTTGCCTGACAACGTTTTGCAGGGAACCTCATCAAGAGCAATGGTAATACAGAAAGGCAAAGTATATGTTTCTACCATAGATGAATTAAGCCAAACTCCAACTCCTCTGCTATATAGTAGTAAGGATCCAGAATTTTACTCATGGGAAAGTCTTATAGACGTAACCGCAACTGGCTTTGACCCTGCTAAAAACCCAACAGGTGCTATAAGTAATATGGCTGTATTTAACAACAAGATATACGTTGGCATAGGTGATTCAGGTGGGGCTCAAGTTTGGAGAACTAATGGACCAGAACCAAAACTGAATGACTGGACACTTATTGTTGATAAAGGTTTTGGAGATCCTGCAAATAAGTACACTCTAAGCTTTGGTGTATTTAAAAACCATCTTTATGTAAGCGGTACAAAGGAATTGCCGTTAGCTTGGTTTATGCCAATGGGCTGCGACATCATAAGAATAAGTAAGAATGACGAATGGATATTAATCGTAGGCGGGAACTCATTTTTACCCCTGACTGCATCATCAGGAGGTGTACAAA
Organism: Desulfosporosinus cupriresistens; assembly: GCF_001707885.1. GTDB lineage: Bacteria > Bacillota > Desulfitobacteriia > Desulfitobacteriales > Desulfitobacteriaceae > Desulfosporosinus. Next base: position 17,455 of record NZ_MASS01000041.1, read on the forward strand.
AAGGCGTATCCGGCCTTGGTTCTGGATTTAATAATCCATTTAATGTGTATGCTTGGCAGATACAGGAATATCATGACCAACTGCTTATCAGTACTTTTGATGATTCCATCAATATGGAAGTGATTCTTAATACTCTTCTGGCAAACAAACTTGCATTAGAGCAACTAATAGGTAAAACCGTAACAAACTTATTAATAGAAATATATGAGAGTGTTGTAGGAATATTAAGAGCTATTAAATATCCAATAGGATTTGATTTGTATATCTCTGAGGACGGCGTTCATTTCAGTTCAATTTTCCTGAATGGGCTTAACAATCCGAATAATTATGGCGGAAGAATACTCTATGTAGACGGCCATGAAAAGCTATACCTTGGAACGGCTAACCCATTCCAGGGTTGTGAAGTCTGGAGAACACGCGAAATTGACGATGATGATAGAAGATCGTGCGGTAAGGACCATTACAAAAGCCTTGGGTTAATTAGGGAAATTATATGTGACAAGTACGATATTATCAGTCAAAATGTGCCTGCAATCCTTAAATTTCTACCAAAAGAGCATTATCACAGATTTTTTTAAATTATTTTCAAAAAGAGTAACGTCAAAAGCCACATTGTGTGGCTTTTATTCACCTTAGCATCCTAGATTAAACCTCATCAAAACTATCAAGCAGCGCATCCTATGCTTCTAGAAATACCTTATCTTGACTTAAAATAATTAAAAGCTCTTACCGTAATCGAATCCGGTTACCCTCTATATTGCCTTTCGATTTGGCCCTTTTTGCGTAGTTTCTTAACATTGAATACAAAACATTCCCCACAATCATAGTTAATAATCATTTGGCTACGACATTTCTTGAGTATCCTGCTTTTTCCTTTATAGAAGAAAGCCCCGCCAAATACATTGCATATTCTAGAGGGCGTTCATAAGCTACAATGGTATAGTTTTATCTCTAAGTTTCTCTATACTTACTTTAAGTGGTTTGCCATTAACCTCAAGCAGCGAGATATTACCATTAAGGTCAACACACAGGTCAAATCCTAATTCTGCAAAAAGGCCAAATTGCTCCTCAATCATTTGTGTAATTTTAAGAGCTAAATCCAAAAGTGAAGAGGCAATTTCCCGCTCACTTTCAGTTAGATCTTTCATAGCCTCATCATAAGTTGTTACGTTTCAAATCATTATCTTTCCTCCATTCCAATAATCTTGCAAAACAATTCACATTTCTTCCCAAATCATCATACGATAAATTATGTTTCAACATCTTATACAACCAACCGATTTTCAAATTGACAAAAAGGGAGCAGTTATATGACAAAGAAAGAGAAATTAAACCTTCTGGAAGAACTGCTGGACATCGGAAAGGATACTCTCAGTGAGGACACAGAGCTGAAAGATCTCAGCGAATGGGATTCCTTGGCCGGTATAACCGTCATCGCAATGTTTGACAGCGACTTCGGCAAAATTATCACGTCCGATGACTTAGAGGGTTTTATAACCGTAAATGACATCTTGGATAAAATGGATTGAGGTGGCTTTTTTGGCAGTAGGGATATTAAATAATGTGGAAATTAAGGGCATTGCAGGTGCAGTACCCGACAATGTGAAAAAAAGCGAGGAATACAATAACGTATTTGGCGAAGAAAGTGTCCAGAAGTTTATTAATATGACCGGCGTAAAAAAAAGACATGTTGCTTTGAATGAGCAATGCGCCTCTGATTTATGTTATGCACCGGCAAAAAGACTGCTTGAAAAATTGGGCTGGGAGCCTTCATCCATTGATGGATTGATACTAATTACACAAACACCGGATTATGCAACACCGGCAACAGCCTGTGTTCTTCAGCATAGGCTGGGACTTTCCGAAGACTGTATCGCTTTTGACGTCAATCTCGGATGCTCAGCCTATGTTTACGGAATATGGCTTGCCGCGACAATGATTAATACACAAGGCATAAATAGGGTACTTCTGCTTGTTGGAGACACCAGCAACTTTGGAATAAATCAAAACGACAGTGCAACTGCCATGATATTCGGTGATGGAGGTTCAGCAACAGCTTTGGAAAGAACCGAAGGGAAAAGCCTGAAGTACTTCTTGAAAACCAAGGGCAGTGGTTTCAAGCATATTATGGTCCCTGCAGGACATGCCAGGAGCAGGAGTAAAACAAATCTGGAAGGCTCGGAATATGCATTGGCCATGAAAGGTTCAGAAATTTTTACTTTCAGCATCACTGATATCCCACGGACCCTTAAAAGCTTCATGTCCCAATACAACATTGACAAGGACGAGGTGGATATGTACATATTCCACCAGGCTAACCTTTTCATTTTGAAGCATCTGTCAAAGAAACTGGGTATACCCATGGGAAAAGTAGCTGTGTCAATCGATAGGTACGGAAATACAAGCGGAGAATCAATACCACTGACACTGGTGGACGCTTTGGGAAATGAGGAGTCAAAAGAGCCTATTAAACTCTTGCTGTGCGGCTTCGGCGTAGGATTATCCTGGGGCGGGATTTATCTCGAAATGGACAGATCCGTCTGCCTGCCAATGATATACACCAACGACTACTTTACCGGAGGCTGAGTCAATAATGAATCCAATGGATTTAAAAGGCAAAAACATTATGGTAACCGGTGCCTCTTCCGGTATCGGAAAAAGCATCGCTTTATTCCTGAGTAAAATGGGTGCCAATGTCATTTTGGTGGCAAGGAATGAAGAAAGGCTCAAGGCAGTCCTCATGGAACTGGAGCCCGGCAATCACTCCTACTTTTTGTTCGATCTGAGCGATCCTGCTGGAATCGGGAACATGATAGACAATGTAAGCAGCGGAGGTTTAAAGCTTAGCGGCCTTGTACATTCAGCCGGCATAGGAAAGGCTGTGCCTTTGCAGTACTTGAAACTGGAAGATTTGCGCAATATCATGTCTGTTAACTTTTATTCCTTTATCGAGCTTGCAAAACAATTTTCTAGGCGGAAGAACAATGATAACGGGGGAAGCATAGTAGCCATATCGTCTATTTCAAGCAAGGTTGGGGCAAGAGGCTTGACTGCCTATTGCGCAAGCAAGGGGGCTTTGGACAGCGCCATTAAGTCAATGGCACTGGAGCTTGCTCCAAAGGGGATAAGAATAAACTCCATTGCACCAGGCATGATTAAGACCCAGATATATGACGGACTTAAAAAAATTGCCAATAACAATAATTTCGAAGAAGACCAGAAGAAAAGGCAGATAATGGGTATCGGAGAACCGGAAGATGTCGCCTATGCAGCCGCATTTTTATTAAGTGATGCATCAAGATTCATAACAGGGACATCAATGATAGTTGATGGGGGATATCTGGCTCATTAAGCCTGAAGCTGCCGAACAGAAATGTTTGAAGGGGCCGTTGCACAACAAACTTTGAAGTTCGATTGCAACGACCCTTTTTTTCTTTGGCATTTAAGAAAAAAGAGTGTACCTCGCTACTTCAAATGTAGTTTACGATACTCCCTTCTCATGGTCACTATTCACCTCAAATCCGGCGCTGTATGAAATTCGTGTATACCTCGCCGCGCCGGTAAAATGCAGCAATCAAAATCCTCGTGAACATGTTCTGTGAACCTTACTACTGCTTTTCGATCAGGAACAGGGTTTGGCCGTACTCTACCGCTTGCCCGCTTTCAACCAGAATTTCCACGATCTTGCCGGCAACCTCAGCTTCGATCTCGTTCATCACTTTCAATGTTTCCACAATGCATACTGGCTGGCCAACCCGGACAGTTGCGCCGATTTCCACATACGGTAGATCATCAGCTGCCTGGGCCCGGCGAAAGGTTCCGACTATTGGAGCGACTACCGGAATAAGCTCAGGGTCAGCAGCAGTAGACCCTTTTTCCGCAGGCTTTGCTTCCATGGTAACGACTGTTGCACAAGCACTGGCTTTCTTGATGTTGATCCGGAAACCTTCGATCGCGAGGGTAAGCTCGGTGATTTCAGTAGCGTCAAGCATTTTTATTAATTCCTGGATTTCCTTTAAGTTCATTTCCGAATCCTCCATCGTCCTATTGCTTGCAGCCTTCCAGGATTTCGTGTTTTATATTGTTCAGTAGCCTTTCCACATCATAGGAAAGAACCGTATTTTCATAAAAACCTGCAGCCAGTGTCATTATACCGTTATAGGTGTTGGCCATCAGCAGCAGTCCAGGCGCACTGACAACCGGAGGAATAATATAATAATCGGAAACGTTTACATCACCCATTTTTATTAATTGCTTTGATAGGATTCCAATGTTGGATAGTGTGGGTATACATCTGTCGCCATAGTAGACAGGACGTTTTGCTCTATTTTTACCAATCCTTGATGTAGCCTGGTAATAGGCGAGAGCTTCCTTAAAGCTGACCCTTTCTAGGCGTTCCAGGCCGATAGCGCTTTGTAAGCCGGGATAGCCCCTTTTTATTTCATTCATCATATAGACGACCCTGGACAGAGTCTCACCAAAAGACTCATTTTCCACCATGGAAAGCCAGGTACCCACCGAGCCGGAGAAATTGCGTAAGGCTTCTGTCTTACTATCAGACAAATATCGCCGTAAATCGACAGTGACACCTATCCCCATAGGTACGCCGTACATCGGTTGCCCCATTTTAAGCATGGCTCTGTAATATGCTGCAAGAATCAAGTCGTTATAAGTGGCTCCCCTGGATTTTGCATAGCTGCTTATGGCCTCCGCCTGGTCTGGCGAAATTCTGCAGACAACCATGCGGGTAGTGCTGGATGTGCCCTGCTTCCATGGAAATGCCCATGTTGGCAGCAGCATATCCGACCCTGGAATCCACAAAGAGTCCGGCTCCGTTATCCCAAGGCTTTTAAACAGTCTGTCCTGGTCTCCTCTTCCTCTTTTTGACGGTATTGGTACAAATGCCTCCTCGGAGCCGTCAAGCCTGGAATATATATCTGAAATCAGCTGGACATACTCCTTGAGTCCCGTTGCATCACAGCAGGCGTGGTTAGCTTTTATTCCCACGATATCACATTCATCCGACCGGATCAGCTTTACTTTTATCTTGGGATCATTATCCATATCCAAAGGGCTTTCCAAAAACAGTTGGACAGCTTCTTCCGCGTTGGTGGTCTCCTCCATAGAGCAGAACTCTATTTTATCAATATCCTCCAGCCGTTTCCAATATGGAGGGTCATGCTCAACAAACCGGCAGCCCAGAACCGGCTCAGCATCAACGGATAATCTTACTGCTCTTGACAGCTTGTCGAAGTCTATTCTGCCATCCAGCTTCATTATAACCTGGATCTGAAAATTTGCGATTCCATAACGGGCAATATAATTATAGATGTCATGTCCGTTTGCCGGCAGGACATCCGGACTGTCCGGTATCTTCCCTGTTCCGGGCTTGCTGATATCCAGGTACTTCTCAAAGGCCTTGCCCAGATCTTTATAATAGCTCACCATATAATGGGGCATATTCTCGTAGAATTTATAGTAATGGTCCAAATCGAATAAAGGGAGCATGGCTTCAAAAGGGTTTTCTCCTATTGCGAGTTTCTTCTTTTTTTCTCCATGAGATAAGTTTATTTCAGTATCTCCGAATTTGATTTTGATCTCCAAATTTTTCACTCTCTTTCGAAATATATAAAAGCTGATTAGCGCCTCAAAATATAGGATTTGAATAAGTTATGGCACTAGTTTTAGCTGTTCTAAACGCTTATTGATAATCCCCATTAGCCATTTTTCTTCTCCCGGTATCCTGGCCCTCAGCCTGGCAGCCGCCACCGGAAGCATCCATGCATCGAGATTTTCCAGGTTAGCCTTTGAAGCTCCTATATACTCAATCAGGTAAAGCCAGCATGTCATCCATTTAGAGAAAGCGGACACGGTACCCACAATATCGGGAATTCCGGGTGGTATTGCCGGCGTATTGATTAAGAGACATGTCCTGGCAACATCCCCTAACGGGTCTCCACTGTACGCACCGCTCCAATCTAAAGCAACAAGCTTATCATTGGAGACAATTATATTGCCCAGATGTAAATCTCCATGGCAAATGCTGTCCCCTTCTGGCAATTTATCTACAAAGTCAATAATTTTTTTCGCCTTGTCTCCCAGTATTCCTGAAGAAAGTATAATTGCCTGCGAGAATTTTTCCTTTTGAGATGGTAAGCCTTCATGGGAGAATTTATGAATTTTGTGTTGAAAGCCGGCCAATTGCTGTACAAAGCTGTAAAACCGCCAGGGCTCCTTTACAAGCATAGCCCACATTGATTTGCCGAATATCCTTTGAAGTATTATCCCTTTACAGCCGCCAATCTCTATCATATCGAAAACAGCAGGAGAAGGCACTTCAGCTTCATGTATCTTCCGTCCGATTGCAGCCTCCCGCATTATCCATTCCTCACCATAGCCTTCTTTGTAAAGCTTTAATACTTTATCCTGTCCCCATATATATACATCGGCTGTCATTCCTTTACCCAGCAACTCTCCCTTTTCCATAAATCTTCCTTTCAAAATGATATATTAGACTGTTTAACCACTCCTGGACTAACCGGTGCTGCAAGACTCGGAAAATTGCCTGAGCCGCTGGTAAATTTCGAGATCCTCCTTTTTAATATTAATTGGTTCAATCCTACGGTTTGTCCATACATGGACTGTCTTTCCCGCAGCAAGGAGCCTCCCTTTTTCCTTTTCCAGCACTTCATATTCAAACTTTAACTTCACACAGAACATATAGGATATTCTTGTAATGACTGTTACCTCGTCGCCATGCCTTGCAGGACTTTTAAACCTGCATTCCATTTGGATAAGCGGAAGGTAGAAGCCCCTGCCGCTAATTTCCGAATTTGAAGCTCCCGCCTTCCTCAAATAATCCTCCCTGCCTTTTTCGAACCAGAGCGGATAGATTGAATGGTGTACAATGCCCATCCCATCAACTTCTGTATATTTAACATGGAGACTTGTTTCTGTGGCCATTACATTAGTCGTCATGGCTTTTATCGGATTTACTCGTTTTCGTATACTTTTCCGCGCACTTTGTACATTCTTCAAGATAATTGGTATAGCTTGAATATGTCAGGCTGAATAATTCCTTTAAGAATTCCGGATTGGGCATTGAAAACATTGTTGCAAAACATTTCTCATATGGAGCCTTAATTGTGGCTTTACCGAATTTGATTTTCATACCTACCCCACTCCTTGTATAAAATTCACAATATACATACTTCTCCATGTCATGTACACATAAGGTACAGCAGACAGCAGAAACATATTTCGTAATACCATATTATGGTACTTTGTCCGCAGGTGTTACATTTAATCTCTTATGTTAACTATTCATTTTTGCTTTGGGGGTAGTAACGTACAAATTATTCTCAATTTCGATTATCATAATTACCAAACCGTGACATTTAGGTGAAGCATTTCATAAAATGATACAAGCAGGCAAATTACAAATCGCTTTTTACTATTATGTAAATATAACTACTGCAAAGTTAAAGAACCGTAGATAATTTTCTAAAAGGAGCAGTTGAAAGTGCAATCAATCTTTAAATTCCCCAAAATCAACAAGCTGGATTTTGATGCTGGATCGGATGTTATGCCCGCGTACGCTCATGATTTTGGCAATTACGCAGCCCGGTACGGAATTGGAAATTTTCAGATCCAGGTTATAATGAAGCTGGATGGCAGAATAGACTTCGACAAGCTGTCAAGAGCAGTAAGATTATCCGTTGATGCTGAGCCGGTTCTGGGCTGCCGGTTTGTTGAGCATGACCCTCCATATTGGAAACGGCTGGAGGATATTGATAAAATAGAGTTCTGCTCTATGGAGGAGACCACCAACGCGGAAGAAGCTGTCCAACTGTTTTTGGAAAGCCCTTTGGATATGGATAATGACCCTATGGTTAAAGTAAAACTCATACGTTCGCAGGAGTATGACACGGTAGGTATTAAGCTTAACCACACATGTAGTGATGGCGCCGGTACAAAGGAATACATCCATCTTCTGGCACATATTTATTCCAGTATTGACTGCGAAAATGGAGAGTATGTGCCAAAACCAAGCGTGCGCAGCAGGGAAGATCATGAACGGGTATTTAATACCCTTGGCATAGAAAACCCCAAACTTGACAATTCGGTAGTAGAAAGCCCCAGGACCGTCTGGCCTTTCCCATGGGAGTCGGGAGGATGTAAGAATGTCACTCCCTTTGTGATTTGCAGGCTCCCCGCAGGGCAGCTTGATATATTGTCTAGGTTTGCAAAAGAACGGGGAGCTACAATTAATGATTTAATACTTGCCGCCTTTTACAGGGCAATGTTTAAATTATCCCGGCCTCCATACGGAATTCCTATGGATATTGGCCTTACTGTGGATTTGCGCCGCTACCTCCCCGATAACAAAGCTCAGGCAATCCGGAATTTATCAGGAGGAATTATTTTAAGGATCCCAAGAACTCACGGTGAATCCTTTGAGGGAACATTATCTAGGGTAGTTTCCGTAATGAATCGTAAAAAGAGCGCAAACCCGGGTTATCAGAACGCTTCACTTGCAGAACGTGCAGAAATCTTCAATTTTTATCAGTTTCTGGCTTTTTCCAGATTCGTATCAAAGACCTCCGAAATCCTGTCGCAAAAAAGTATTTTTTGCTCTCCGGGATTGTCTAACGTAGGCCTTATTTCAAAGTCTTTAATAAAATTCGGCGAGCATGTAGTCACTGACGCTTATATTATTCCGCCGGCAATACGTGCCCCCGGACTTTTAATTGTTGCATCCAGCTATAACGGGATATTGACGCTTGCAATCGGATTTTACAAAGGTTCCATCAACAGGAAGTATCATGAGAAACTCCTGAACAAGATTAAAAGTGAACTAATGGAAGGCTGTAAACAGTAGTGCAGAGAGGGCCATATGCCCTCTCTGCAAAATATGATGACTATATCCTTCGCTTGTCGATGACCCTTTTCGCCTTGCCTTCACTTCGTTCTATGGTCTTAGGCTCTACCCATGTACTAACGATTTCTTTTCTGATTTTTACCTCAAGCTCTTCGATTTTCCTGACCTTATCCAAAAACATGTTCTGTGACATTTCTACCCATATCTCCAGAGTATCCAGATTATCAACCAATCTAGCTTCTCCCAAACCCAGTAACTGCCTATGATTTAATAATAATAACAAATGTATATTCGTTACTGAGAAATCGCGATTGTATTACCCAAAGTGCTAACCTTTATTTGATTTCCAATCGCTGCTAAGCCGAATCCAACAGCCTTAATCATATTTCCAGTTGTCACAATTTGGCTAGACTTTATAGTTGAATTTAAGGTACTTTTGTTTTTTCCTAATTCCACCAACCTAACGATTGCAACATGTGCAAAGATTATACTTGCAATTAAAAAAAGCCAGCTTGCTGTTGCAATCGTATATGCGGAATTATCCGAGGATTTAATTATATATAATTTGCTTAGTATTGAATCCTCAGCTTGATAGGCGGAAACTATTTCCAATATTGTACCAATAAGAAAGATAATATCACCTGTTCTCTCTTCATATACCAACCTTATATCTAGTTGGGTATCGGTTCTGCTATTTCTAAACAAATGATCACTTCCTCTTTAGTACATCATATGCAATTAATAAAGACCTGTCCTAATATTCTCGTATTAATTACAAAGACCTCCCTCCCCTCTACCCTAAATACGGATACCACCGCAACAATCATCTGAACTTTAACCCTATCAACCAGCCTTCAAAGCAAATCCCCGGTCAGCGGCAATATCTCTTGCCCAAGCATGGTAATAACGCACTCCTTGGTAGCAGTAACCTGGCAGATGAAGAACTTCGCAAGGTAGTGAATATCCTTCATCCTCATACACGTTGTTTCATCCCCGCACCGCGTAATTTTAGGGCTACTTTAATCATTACTTCGGCGCCTGTCCTTAAGGACAACTGCATGCTATGGTCGCCGTAGGGTTTTCCCGTTCGGGTAAGCAGCGGGATGATAGGGTGGGTTTATCCCTTGACACTTTCCCTACCGCTCGCTAAAGGCGGAATTCCATCATGTCTGCGTAACAATGTTGGCTGTTACTTACAGGCGCACTCATCTTGCAATGGGACTTCAAGTCACCATCAAACTGGCAAAGGGAGAGGGGCTGCCAAACTCACAACTCCCTATGCTGCAAATGATGAAGCCATCTCCTTGATTAAACTCACAAGAGATGGCTTTTCTGCTTCTATCGACGATATTCCTGCTTTTTATAACATTGTAATTGCCGCCTTCTGCGGTGATTCGCTGACCGCCAAGTGGCGTGCATCACCACAATCAAAGTATAAAAAGTTGTCATGAATCAAATCTCAGTGATTTACCACCAAAAACCACCCCAGACTGGACGCCAAAATGGACGAAAACCAAAGCCCAACATTTTGCCCTATTTTCGCCTATTTTGATAATATTACAAACCCTACAACCCGCATGAATACTGGGTTTTTAAAATGTGAGTGTTTTCAAACTCACCACCGTCTCCACGTGCGTTGATGTTACTTCAATGTAAGTTTAATAAAGCTACTAACGTGACTCCGTTCTCCGCATGGGCTTGTTAGAAAACACAGTAATGCGTACGATATGTTCATAACTCTTTGCATTGGCACCACACTTTAGCGGCTTAGAACACATGTTGAATTATTATGTTAATTGTCCTCACTGACATATTAACTAGCGGGTTCTAAAAATGGATTGGCCATTGCATAACTCCTCTCCGAATTATGTGCTTACATTAAACAACATTCCGACCTTCGGCTTATATGAAGGATAGAGCCCATCTGAATGATTATGATAAAAGAAGGGGAGTGCAATAGGGGGCATTTGTACGGAAAGGTACAGATGCTTTTCATTGTTTATCAGCAATTCCGGCAACGATGTAATATAAACTAATATTGATATAAACAACCATTTATGTTATAATTCAGAAAATTCATAAAGTATAGGTAGTGATCGATTGGAAGCATATCAAGATATTCTGCAATTCTTAAAAGCTTTAGCCGACGAAAATAGGCTGCATATTGTTGAAGTTCTAACCAAAGAGTGTAAAAGCGTCAATGATATTGCGGAGGCAGCTGGGCTTTCCCAACCCTTAACTTCCCATCATCTGAAAGTATTAAAAACCGCCGGAATCGCTCGCGTCGAATACCGCGCAAGTTATAATTTCTACTGAATAGCCGATGAAGTGATCTGGAAGATCATTGAAAACTGCCAAGAGTTTATTCGGAAAAATAACGACTTAAAATTATTAAATCTATGACGTAATGAAATTAACCACTTGGGAGGAACCTTTCTGTGATCGAATTGCATAATATCTCCACAAACTGCTGAGGGTCTGACTCAAATGCTGGTCAGCATTTAGCAGGTAACACTGAACACTGCAAGATTTGTGGAAGTCCATTAGAATACTTTGATAACGGCCGTAAGCTCACCTGTGCGATTTGTAACAAAGAGGAAATGGCTAACATTTGTTGTCCCAACGGTCATTATATCTGTGATGAATGCCATGGCCAAGGTGTTTTTGCATTGGTCAAGGAATATGTGCTGGCTAGTGAGTCCCAGGACCCCCTGGAAATCGCCAAAGCCTTAATGAATTTTAAAGATCAAGTGCCTATGTTAGGCTGTGAAAATGCCTGGATCGCAGCAGGGGCTCTTATGGCTGCGCTTAAAAATGAAGGTACGCTGAAGATAACCGATGCCCAAGTTCTTGAGGTCCTAAACCGAACACATCGTCAAGCCATCGGCGGATATTGTGGCTTAACCGGGGTTTGCGGGATTGCGCCGGGAATTGGGGCCTGCTTCAGCGTCATTTTAGGGGCTGCTTGTCCTAAAGATCGGGAAACCGCCACGACCATGACGGTTGTCGCCAAGATTATCAACGTGATCGCCCAAGAAACTGGACCATGTTGTTGCAAAAACTATGTTCGGCACGCTTTGACTGAAGCTGTCGCTTTAGTTAAAGAAATACTGAACATTTCTTTAACCAAGTCTTCGGCTCCAATCGTGTGCACTGACGTAGAAAGACATCCTCACGGTTGCAGACGAGAAAAATGTAGTTATTATTACAATGCAGCTAAAGGAGAATTGAAGTAGGACTATAATTTAGCGCTCTTAGCTACAGGTGTAGGAAGTTTACCTCATCTAGAGACAAAAGAAGCCTTGGAGTTGATCCGCCATACTTTTGGAGATATTCCGCACTGGCCGCAGTTGCCGAATCAAGGAACAAATGAAGATATGCTGAATCAATACATTTCCCCGCTGGTAAAATTGGGTTTAGTAACAGCGATGAACGGGCAAAAACCCTTCTTTGACACAGCCCGTCCTGATTGGTTCGAACGACTAACCGATTTTTACAGTAGTTATTTAGAGATCATCGAAAGTAGCGGTAATTTAAGCCTGTTTTCCTTTCCCGAAGACACTGCCCAAGGTTTTTATACTTTCCTGGAAAACATCACTGAAGGAATTTTTGCCGAGGCTAAGTTTATCAAGGGCCAGATTACCGGGCCGCTAACTTTAGGGTTGCAGATCACTGACCAGAACAAGAAATCAGCGTACTATAGCCAAGAACTACGGGAGATTGTCGTTAAGTCTCTCGCCTTACAAGCTCGTTGGCAGACCACTGAACTTAGTCGCTTAGGGAAACCAGTCCTGATTTTCATTGATGAACCGGGGCTCTATGCCTATGGACAATCGACATTTATTACCTTGAACAAAAATGAAATAACCGGCGAATTTAACGAGATCATTGATGCGATTCATTCGGCTGGCGGTATAGCGGGAATTCATGTATGTGCCAGCACGGACTGGTCAATTATTCTAGACTCCCAAGCCGATATTCTCAACTTCGATGCTTTTGGTTATTTCACCAGCTTGACTCTATATATTGATGAATTGAAAACTTTCCTGAAAAGAGGGGGGATCTTGGCTTGGGGTTTAGTGCCCACCAGTGAAAAAGTATTGGATTTAAAGGTTGAAGATTTAATGACTATTTTTGAACAATCAATTGATTCACTTGTCCAAAAAGGTGTACCCAAGGAACGTTTGCTTCAACAAGCTTTGATCACCCCAAGTTGTGGGGTAGGGAGTTGTTCAGTTGAGCTTGCTGCAAAGGTATACGGTCTAACTCTGGATGTCTCCCTAAGACTCCGGGAAAAATACGGTTTCCTGTTGTAGTTTTTTGCGCGGTTTGGCACACCGTGTGATTGGTCGGGCACAGTTTTATACATCGTATGATTAAAACGATGATCATCCCCCAAATTAATCTAGGGCTGTGATAAGGAGTTAACGGTAGTGGGATGACAGGCAGAGAAAATATGAAAGGAGCGAGTATATTATGGAGGATTTGTCTAAATTGAGTGAAGAGGCTTTAAGGCGACGTTTACAGAAGTTTTCCACTGAACTCGAAGAATTAGAAGAGGAACAAGGCTATGTCTTAAGACAAAGCGGACTACATCTTCCAGGCCATGTCGTAAAAAAGTTTGAAGCTGATGTGAGTGCACTAAAGGAAGCACTTACAGCGTTAAAAGGCGAGTTGAAGCGACGTAATTTAAATCCGTTTTGATCTTAATATATTATTATAATTTAAGGAGGAACAGGAGGGGAGTAAAAATTCTATTTTTGTCAAAGTAAAGAATGATAAATATGAGTGAGGAGGAATCTTAATGAACAACAGTTTAAATAAATTTGAATACCTGATAACAAAGGCGGTAGAACTGGGAGTTGACGGAGCAAAGATTATCGATTCTAGCACTGTTGCCGTGGGAGAATGGGTACGATGGAAATGTCAATACGGTTGTCCTTTCTACGATAAAGGGTCTTTACCCCCCCTCTTGCGCCAAGTGCTGAAGAAACAAAAAAGGTTCTTAAGGAATACGACAAGGCTTTACTGCTAAATGGCTCCAGCGGTCCCCTTCTTTCCCAATTAGCTATTAAAATCGAACACGAGGCAAATGCATTAGGATTTTATAAAGCATTTGCGCTGTTAGCGCTTCCTTTCGGTGACAGCCCGACCTGACAATCCGGTAATAAAGTGGCTCAGGTTGAGCCACAAACTTCGCAAGAAAAAAACAAAGTTGCTAGACCTTTGATGGAAGCATGTGGAATAGATGTATTCTTTTTTCCTCCTTTTATTATTTTGGATTTTGTATGTTAAGGGCACTACCCTAACATATATCTTGAAAAACACTTCACTTCATAAGTGATACTAAAGGATATGGTATTAACAAACCCTGTATGTACTAAAAATACTTCTTAAAGGTAATAAATTGTAATAACTTGCGGATGAAACGCTTAAACATTAACTTATGATGGAAGGTTTACTGAACACCTACATGCAATCATTCCACCTGCCCCTAAATTTTGTTATTCAAGCAACACAAGTGCGAAGTAATTCCATTTACCATACGTTTCTTTTTTTGTATCAATTTGAAAACCATTGTCTCTGGCAGTTTTATGTCTCGAAAACTAATCAATCGGTCTATTGTGTGCCTTGTCTTGGTTTTTTCATTTTTATTGATTCTAGTTACGGGTTGTGGGTCTACAACACCAGCTACTACGCCTGCTCAAGCTCCAGTCTCAACCCCAACTCCTACGGTGGACAAAGCCTCAGTCTTAAAACAAGCAGCGGTTGATTACTTCACGAATATTCCAGATAGCTACAATATGATTGACGCTCCCGGTCTTCAAGCTAGGTTAGCGGAGCAAGGAAAAATCTCCTTGGTTGACATTCGACAAGCGAACGATTTCATGGTAGGACATATTCCGGGAGCAATAAATATCCCATTCCAAGACCTTGGTAAGAAATTTGATACTCTTCCTAAGGATAAACAAATCGTAATCTATTGTTATACAGGTCAAAGCGCGAGCATGGCTGCAGCTCTCCTCAAAATTAATGGATTTGACGTTCTCTCGTTAAGTAACGGTTACCCTGAGTGGGAGAAAAATAAATTCCCTGTTGCCAAGGGGCTTTAATTCTTGATAAGCGCACAGAATGAATATCACCCTTAATCGGAATTTAATGAGGAGGAGAGATCGCAATGGCTAAATGCGAAAAATGTGGAGTTGAGGTTCCAGAAGAAGAACTCACCGAAATTGAAGGTTTAAAAGTATGTGAGGACTGTGAGATAAAGGGTGTCAAGCCTCCTGAACGGAAGACCGATTTGAGTAAGTGGAATTGAGGTTCCAAAAGAAGAACTATCCGAAATTCAAGGTTTAAGGTATGCGAGGATTGTGAGATTAAGGGTGTCAAGGGACCTGAATTGAAGATCAATTTAGGCAAGTTTGACTAAAACCCCGAAATGTAGATTAGAGCCTTATGGAGCCAGCACCAGCGAAACTGACACCATCATTAAAGTAACTGAGGTCGCCCCTAAATAATACTCAAGTTGGTGTAATTTGCATAATCTCATCTAAATATCCAGAACAGGGTCATTAACGTTGGTTAAATGGCCCTGTTTTTTTGATACTGTTTGCCAGATAACATTCCATTCCCTTTATCAAGCTACGCATTATATACAATATATACCAATTTCCGTTTATTCTAAATACCTTCTCCTACAATAATAGTACATTCTACCGTCTGAATACAGTCTAAACACCAAAATTTCTAAACCTTAACCAGCATTTTTGCAACCATATCCTTATCTTAACGCATCCCTAACCACCACTCCTGTCTTAAACACAACACTACCTCTATCATGGGCTGTACTTAACCTTCTCTATCAGCTTTCAGAATAATTCCCCATCAAACTTATCAAATATCGAGCCCTGCTCTACCAGATACTCCTCGATTGAAAACAAAATGCGTTGGCGACATTTCAACCAACGCATTAAATATTTTATCATCAAACTCTTCAAGTAGTGAGTCCCTGTTGTTTATCGTCTCTAGGATTTCAGCAAACCTTTGTTTCAAGCCGTCCTTCAACTCATTTACCTTATCATGCTCCAACCTCTTCTTTCGAACTTCCTCCAATTCTCTAGATATACTTTTGTACTCCTCATTATAAACCTCAGCATCGACGTTATTATTCACCTGGAACCGGATAAGACTCTTAAGGTTATTTTTCAATTCTTCAATTCGATTATCCAGAGCTTCTGTTTCTCCAATGTCTGGCCTTTGCAAAATAATTATTTCAATATTCGCTGTCATTGTCTTTATGAATGCATCCCTATTTTCATAGATTCTGTTGAACATTCGCACAAAAGCATCTGTTAAAATATTCTCATCGACTGCCTTAGCACCACAGGCCTCTTTACCGTCCACTATATATGTCTTACACTGCCATACAACTTTCTTTGATGTATTGGTACTGTTCCACTGTCGTCTTTTAAAGATATTCCCGCAGTTGCCACAAAACACTTTAGCGCTAAACGGGTATTTGCTGCAATATTTATGCCTATCACCTACCAAATTCCCCTTGAGCAATGCTCTCCGTTCCCTCTCATCTTGAACCTTGTCAAATATTTCTTTGGATATGATCGGCTGGTGGTTATCATTGACTGTATACTTCTGGGCCTGACCTTTATTCTCCTTGCGCTTATGATTGAGGAAATCAACAGTGATCGTTTTTTGTAATAGTACGTCTCCATAATACTTCTCATTTTCCAACATTCCGCTTATAGTTGAATCCCACCATCTTTCACCTCCAGTAACGGTTTTTATTCCATCTCTCAAAAATTCGGAGTAAAACTTGCTGACTTGATTAAAGCTAACCCACAAATATCTGATCCAAATGTGATTTACCCGAGTGATGTTTTATGCATACCGGGGCAGCTACCGAGTCAGTTAACTTTACCATGTTCGGTACTACTTACACCAAAGGCACAAATACCAACTGGTATCATTGCAAATGCAATTGCGTATATCGGCCCAACTGGTAATCATACTATAAGTATTATCTCTAACATGCCTGCTCCTTCAGCTTTTGGCAATTACTCCAGCTACGCTGCCTATGTAGACTATGCTCTATCTAAGCCGCTATATTCAACAACTGAACCCACCCCCTCTTGGGCAAGCACTATAGACTTAGGAACTTTAAAAATCACTCCAAGCGTTAAAGTAAGAATTAGTGCTAATCAGGATCCTGTAGCGACCCCGCCCCCTGGTGACCTTATATTATTCGAAGGAGTTTTTATTTGCTAAACGTTATTAGGATCCTAAGAAAGGAGGATAAGTTCTTTCGTACCGATGAAAAGATAATGATTTAAATCATATACTCCTACAGCACCAGCAATTATCCGAGATGAAACGGAGAACTACTGGTGCTGTAGGAGTATATGGACACCCTGCCCCTTCGTGCAGGCAGTTTAATCTTTACTTAAACTATATCACGTTTAAGTTTTATAACTGCATTATCTTTCTCGGGATACTTACAATGAAGTAACACCAACGTGCCTTGAGGTACAAAAAAGATGACGCATCAATCTGGTATACCCTTGGTGGAAGGGAATTTTTCTCAAATACAGATCACTTCCCACGTCTAGCGGGAAGTGATCTGTATTTATTGGCTATGTAAGGCTCTTATCGCCAAGTGACTTTCAATGGGTTTCTATCTACCAAACGTCGATATGCATATTTCGGATAACCCACCATCAGCCTGGCCGTAACCTGCATATTTACCGGCAAATTCAGAATATCAAGCAATGGTTTATATCCAGAACCAGCACAAATATTAAAAAATCCAGAAATGCAAGTTCCAAGACCAATAGAGGGTGCGAATAGCTCCGCATAAGCCAACGTAAAGAGTGTATTGTCCCGACATGTTGGCAAAGTTCTTTTTTCAACAATGGGGATCACCAGACAAGGCGCATCGCGCAAGACAACGTCCACACCATTCTGGCGGTAGTTTGCGACGTGAGCGGAGAATGAGGTTTCATAAGGTGATCCAGCATACAGCGGCGTTTTTAACGCTGTTTCCAGCCAGTCAAAGAATGCGGCTGTTATCCCACGCAGTATGTCCCTATCATCAATGACATGGTAGGATACTCCTTGCGAATTACCGCTTGTTTGCGCAAACCTAGCAATATCTAGTAGTTGCATAATCTTTTCCCTTGGAACAGGCTTATCTTGAAATTCCCTAATTGAACGCCTACTGCGAAGAAACAAAGCTGCAGTGTCTTGGTCTAGAACTGGTGCTGCTTCCAAAAGTATTTGATTTGCTAAAGGTGTTTTTATATTATCAAGTGCACCCATGGGACAAATTGCCACGCAATGACCACAGGCAATGCAGTGTTGGCTAACGGCCATTGGCCCCTGTTCATTCATGCCAATAGCACCTGTAGAGCAAACTTTGGAACATATTCCACATTTAGTACATTTTTTAAGGTCAACCTGAATCAAATCCATACTATATTTCCTCCTGTGAAATTGGCTAGGGAATCATTAAGCATTTTTTCTATTCTATTCGTTTTATGCCTAGTAAAGAGAAACCGTTCTATCTATAAGCTGAGTTACCGGACATAGTCGCTGCAATAAGAAGTATAATAAATATTGAAATGATAATTTTAGGTTCACGATACTCAATAAAGAATAATCCAAATACCAGCCAAGCCACTGCTGCAAGAAAGCTGAGTGTAATTGCAGGCCATTGCTCCAGAACTTCGAAAGCATACCGAGCAACAAAAAGTGCAAACAATCCAAATATAATCTGTCCCAATCCGTAAGCGGTATTAAGCCCCCAATAGAGAGTTGTTTCGGCGCCAGGTAAGCGGACTTTGCGTAAATATTGCAAAACAACATCAACGAATAGATGCATTATTCCACCAAAGGTCAGCCAGCCATATGCTGCGTAAATAAGAATTTTGTGCATACAATCTCTCCTTAATTATTCATCAAACCACCTGCTATGTTTTTTTATTAGATTCTACTGCCATACTTATATAGTTAGAGTTGAAATCGCCCAGCAAGTTTAAGCATTTTACTCAAACCCGGTAGAATTTCAAATTTATCTCTCTTTATACTGCCAATCGCAACAGTAACCACTTTTGGAACATCCATTGTTGGCATACGATTATTCTTTTCAACATTTGGATTGTCACGATTAAAAAGAGGTGCTGAAGTTTTTGGAGGTGCAAGTTCAAATACTTTAACGCTTGTATTTTTAAGCTGAAGACGAAGCGTCTTTGTATATGCGTGAAGACCGGCTTTTGACGCACCGTATATAGGCGTCTTCGGGAACGTGATAAATGCAAGACCGGAAGAAACATTAACAATGGCAGCTTCAGGCTGTTTCTTTAAATGTGGCAAAAACTGCTGCACCATACGAATTGGGCCACTCAAATTAATGTCGATTTCACTGCAAATTTTATCGTATTCAGTATCGTTAAAGTCAACCGCACGCATAATTCCTGCGTTGTTTATTAGTATATTTAACTTTGGAAAATCTGCTGTTACTTTTGAATACAGCTCACATATTGCTTGTGAATCACTCACATCACTTTGATATATATGAACAGATGGCAATTCTTTTTTTGTCAATTCCAGCTTAGAAATGTCTCGTCCTGTTATAATAACTGTGTTTCCTAGCGATATGAGCTGTTTAGCCATTTCAAGACCAATTCCTGATGAACCTCCGGTAATTAAAATAGTATCTGATTTTAATTTCATATAATAACTCCTCCATCATTTTGTACAGGCGTTACACTTGTAACGCATCCAAGAACAGTGTATACTAGTAAAAACAAGAAATCAATAGATTGTGACTTGCTTGTTACAAATAGGGGGAATCTGTCATGTCTGAACCATATTCTGAAACGCAGAAACGAATTACCAAAGAATCTGTTTTTACCGCACTTATGAAATTATTGGATAAGCGGAATTTTAGCGAAATAACCATAACAGAAATTACGAAAGTAGCTGGCGTATCACGTGCTGCTTTTTACAGAAATTATGCAACTAAAGAGGATATTATAATTTTCCGCCTTAGAGATTTATTCCAAGTGCTTTTGATAAAATTACAGGCACTAGAAAACAGAAACAAATTAAATAGAACTAGATTGTGCTTTTCATTTTTTAAAGAGCATAGTGGCTTCATTGAAATGCTAATAAAAGCAGAATTGACTCATATCTTTTATGAACAGTTTTGCATACATGTGACTGATTTCTTTAAAAATCAAACGGACAAGTTTTCAAAATCTACACTTTTTGAAAAGTATTTACCACAGTACATAGCATCTGGACTTTTTAGAGTTCTACTGGAGTGGGTCAAAAATGGAACTGTTGAGAGCGTTGATGAAATATCCGAATTTATGTTCGAAGTAACTGCCAGCTGATTCATTCAATGTTGTTTTTGTACTACCACTTGCTTATTTCACCAGTGGATATGTTTCCGAGCAACAAAAAAAGGCGAGGCTAATTTTCAAACCAACCTTGCCCTTCATCACGGGTTTCCCCTCTGGAAAAAAATTATATGTCGTTTCCCTGCCTTCAACCTACTACAGCATATTTTTAATCTCTCTTTATCCAAGACATATCCCCGAATTGCAAAATTTCGTAGCACTCCAGTTGCCCATTGTCTGAATTGTGTTGCCCTTAATGAATTAACGCGGTAGCCAACGGATATAATAGCATCAAGGTTATAAAAATTTGTGTTGTAGCTTTTTCCATCAGAAGCAGTTATTCGATTTTTTCGAATAACTGCTTCTTCATTTATTTCTCCGCTTTTAAATATTTCTTTTAGATGATAATTGATCGTATTCACTTCCACGCCAAAAAGCTCAGCAATCAATTTCTGTGTAAGCCAAACCGTTTCATCCTGAACACAAACCTCTATCGTATTTTCATTTGCTTGTGAAGTAAATATTAAAAATTCGGCTATGCTATTTCTAATCTGTAAAACCTCAAGTTTCTTCTTTGAACTCATTATACTCACCGCCCCCAAAAATCCTCTAATGAACTATTAACTATAGACATGTCTCCACGAAACATTCCGACAATAGTTTCATTTTCTTAGTTCATTTTCTTCTCTCTTAACCTACAACACTTAGATGAACTCCCGGAAAAGCAATACCATATCCCATCAGTGATTCCACTTTAGATACAGAAATATTATTTGCCATTACAAGACCTGCATTCTTTAACATTCTTTTGACCATATCATATCTTTCCAGGTCTAAGACATTGAGAATATCCTTAAATTTTACAGGTATCAAATTGACAAGCTTGCCAGTTAAATCACCTTTTTTTAAAGAACTCAAGTTTTTAAGACCGAGGTTCTGTCGGATTTTATCAAGCTCATTTTTGGAAAGATTGTTAAGTGCATCGGAGAGTTTAACTGGAATATGGATTTTCTTCCACAGTTGTTGTTCCCTCTTGTCTTGTAACTGCCGGCTATGCTCTTTCGCCTTGGATAAGGCTTCTAGTAAAGCCTTCTGAGTTTTCTGGTCTATTTTATTATCCACGACACATCACTCTTTCTCTTCCTGGAAAAATTATTTGGTTATTCCTGGGCATATACTCTTGCTCACTTCTTCGACAAAAGCACACAATTTTCCAC
>NZ_MASS01000042.1 GCF_001707885.1 Desulfosporosinus cupriresistens
GGCTCTAAAAACAAATGTGCCGTTAGAAATGAGGACACTGGATAGCCTGGGATTCCGACCGTGGGTTTTCCTTGAACCTCACCTAGGGCCACTGGCTTACCTGGCTTTATCGCGACTCCATGCAAATAAAGCGTGCCGTGTTTCTCAATCATTTGAGATGTATAATCATCCCGTCCTTGGGATGATCCTGCTATGATGACCAGAATATCCTGGGACGCTGCCATCTTCAGAATAGCCTCTTCTAACTGCTTCGGTTGATCCGGCGTTATCGGCCAAATCGTTGCTGATCCCCCCCATTCTTCCACTAAGGAAGCAAGGACTGTGGAATTGCTATCCACAATATCTCCCACCTGAAGGAGAGCTTCTGGGGGACGAATTTCATCTCCCGTTGGTAAAATTCCCACTTTCGGTTTACAGCGAACTTCTACCTTCAAAACTCCAGCCGCCAGTAACGCTCCCTGATCTTGAGGGCGTATACGATGATGAATGGGGAGGAGCACTTCTCCTTCAACAATGTCCTCTCCTACTGGTCGAACATTATTCCAGGGTACGACCGGAGCCTGAAGTAAGATTCCGCGCTCACCCAATTCCAAGACGTCTTCTAGCATGACTACGGCATCCATCCCCTCTGGAATAGGATCCCCGGTGTCGACTTGAATCGCTTGAACTCCAAGTTCTAACCAACGAGGCTCTCGCTCTGATAGACCGTGAGTATCCTTGGCTCGTATGGCATATCCGTCCATCGCCGAGGCTGCAAAATGAGGTGAACTTCGTTTGGCTCGTATAATAGTTCCTGTGATTCTATGAAGTGATAAACGGACATCCACAAGCTCATTTTTCGGAATACAGCGTCCAGCAAGCTTTTCCATCATCAAAGCTAAGCCCTCTTGCCAAGCCTTATTTTCGAGATATATTTGGCGTTCCACGTTTCCTTTGCCTCCCTATTTCCACAGTTATCCGATGACCGCTCCTAAGACTTCCATATCTTATGTGATCGCTAAATGGTGCCTATCTTAACGCATAAGCCGGAAAGAGACTTCTTTCCCTGCTTCAATGCCCTCAGTATCTAATTGAATGTGCACTATAGCCTCAGCCAAGACCATCGTCCGAATTAAGCCCGATTTCCCACGAATTGGTTCAACCAGCCACTCCTCTCCGTTAGGGATTATCCGTACACGTATATATTCTTCTCGACCACTTCCGGAGTATATATTTTGGGTTAACGTTCCCTTCGGCTGAGGATCTGTTTGTGGATGTACCACTGAAGCATCCAACCATGGACGAACAATCGCGTCAAAGACAACCATCGCCGAGGCAGGATGCCCAGGAAGCCCAAAAATCAGCTTGCCATCTACAACTCCGCCAATCGTAGGCTTACCAGGTCTAAGGGCTAAACCGTGAAAGAGCAGTCCTGGATCCCCAAGTTCGCCAATAAGCTGAGCGGACAGGTCACGTGACCCTACCGAGCTCCCTCCGGAAAGCAAAACTATGTCGTTTTCGATTAACATTTGTTTAAGGACTGAGCGCAGTTTTTCTAAATCGTCTTTTACAATCCCATAATGCCGAGCATCAGCGCCACTCGCCAGGGCCTGCCCAAGTAAGGTGTAGCCATTAATATCTCTTGATTGTCCAGGTGCCGGTTCTTGCTCAGGCGGAATAATTTCATCCCCTGTCGAAAGAATCCCGACGCGAAATCGGGGCAATACCGGGACCTTACTTAGTCCAAGAGCTGCTAAGAGTCCCATTTCTTGCGCTCTAATTCGTGTAAATTGAGGAAGAATACTCTCTCCTACTGTCAAATCCTCTCCGATGTCGATAAGATTTTCCCCTGGAGCGACAGCCTTGGTCACACCATAGAGCTTCTCGCCAAAGTGTTCGAGATGTTCAACCATAACGACAGCGTCAGCTCCCTCTGGAAGCATTCCTCCTGTCGGCATCAAGATTCCTATACCCTGCCCCAATGGTTCAGTTGGAGCCTCTCCCATTCTAACTTCCCCATGACATTGAATCAACGCTGGCATACTTTCACTGGCACCAAATGTATCTGCAGCTCGAACAGCCATCCCATCTACTGTGGATTTACGAAAATGAGGTAAGGCGCGTGCTGCTGGGATATCCTGGGTAACTATACGCCCCAGTGAATCAACTAAAGGGACCTTCTCCACGCGCTGATAAAATGGGAGAACATAGGGCTTCAATGAATCGATCGCTTCAGTCAGCGTTTTTACCTTAAATAGTTCGCTACCGCTTCCCATGTTCCACTACACCTTTCGTGGTCTTAATTTTATTAGAGGATCTCAAATCGTTCGAACTCCATGGTTAACAAATCTACCTGCAGCCAAGCATGACGCAAGGAAGGCTTAAGCCCGACCACGAGTTTTACAGCCTCAACCACACTTAGACTAGCTAAGACAGCAGGTGTAAAGGCAGGGTTTCCCCAGGCGTTCTCCACACCCTGTTCACCGCGCCCAAATAAGCGTGAAACACTAAAATCTCCCGGCAAACTTACCCCAATTTGGCCAAACCAACCTGCAATACTTGCAAAAACCAGCGGTAGATTCATTTCGTGACAGACCCGCTCCAGCACGACACGCGCTTCCCTCGAATCGAGGGCGTCGCACACTAAGTCAACTTTCTGAAATAGTTCAGGACCCTTATCCTCCTCAAACCAACCTCTAACTACTTCAACATTCACCTCAGAATTCACACTATGCAGTCTATCACGTGCAGCTTCCACTTTCCACTGCCCTATATTAAGTTCTGTCGCCATAATCTGGCGGTTAAGATTGCTCACTTCCAGACGGTCACCGTCAATAAGCACTAGGCGACCGACCCCGATCCGAGCTAGCTCTTCCGCAATGTAGCCCCCAAGTCCTCCGCACCCCACGATTGCGACACAGGAAGTAGCCAGCTTCAGTTGATCCTCATCAGACAAAGTTTTCTTATTCCGCCCATAGCGACCTTTTAATTTCATTTAGCCTCCTCCAACTGGTGGAAAGAGTGCCAGGGTATCTCCATCCTTCAACGCACTATTTTCATTAGCGTCCTTCCCATTGATAAAGCAAATAGCAATTTCCTCCGGTTTTATACTCAGTGGTTGGAGGACATTAAAAACGCAACTCCCTTCCGGAAGATCCCTCTCTTCAACCTTGAAACGGCCATCCCGAAACGTCGCGAATAATTTAATGGTCACACGCACTCCTATCCCTCCCGTCATTTCTGCCAAAGTATCGAACGGGGGACCTTAAAAGGTCCCCCATTGATAACTTTATCACTATTTTCTATTTTTGCCAATTTAAGATTAGATATGCTTTGACTAGATTCCCAGATTTTTTAGACATTCAGCTGTTGGAACACCCGCTTCGTCCCAGCCGCGCTCAGCATAGTACGCAGGGAGAAGTTCCGCTAACCTGTGAACACTTCCTTTTGAAGGTCCTGCAGGAATTGCATCTTTCAATAAACGTTTAGGAAGTGTGTCATCTGCAGTGGTCATGCCAGTCCGTAAATTTTGCAAACGTTCAACGTTCCAAATCCGGTCTCCGCAAGCCAATAGTTCCGCATCGGTATAATCAGAACCCGTTACAGCGTTGACGATCGCTGTGTAGTCAGAAAGTCCAAGCGCAAACGAAGTGAATAAACACATTCCTAGGGCATCAATGACGGCCGTTAGGTCTTGGAAAATCTTAACCCAGGTTACTTTTCCCTCAAGGGAGTCTTTATCAAGTTTTTGAGGAAGCCCCAAGATTTCTGGAGAAACCATATACCCACGTACGTGACAACCGCCACGGTTACTGGTTGCATATTGAAGGCCATGACCTTGTATCCCTCGAGGATCATAGGCGGGGATTTCAAGTTTTTTCACTGACATGGACAATTCTGGAGCGCCGTAGCTATCAGCAAATCGATAAGAGCCCTGTGCCATTTTTGCTCCAAGTCCTTCAGCATAAGCTATTTTGCGGACCCATTCTACCATTCCTTTGGCATTTCCAAACTCAAGAGGTGTCCCATCAAGTTCTTCTGGCTTGATATATCCACGCTGAACCAGTTCCATACCTGCCGCAACCGTACAGCCAACTGAAATTGAGTCCATCCCTAATTTATTACATAGATCATTGGCAGCATGAATTGCGTCATAATCATGGATACCACAGTCGGAACCAAAGCACCATACTGCTTCATACTCAGGACCAGCGCCTTCGCCGCCTTCCCACTTATTATGGCGACCACAAGCGATTGGACAGCGATAGCAGGCATCTTTTTTGATCAAATGGTTTGCGGTCATAGTTTCACCGCTGATCTCATCTGCATCAGGATCATATGCTTCCTGGAAGTTCTTGACCGGATATATGCCGCTTTCATTAATAATATTAACCAGAATTGCTGTACCATAGCCTGGAAGTCCTTGACCTGTTACACCATTTTCCTTGATTTTACCTAAAGCGGCACTTAAGACCTTTTTCATTTCATCCGGATTGGCGTTTTCTACTTTTCCTGTGCCACGAACGATAATCGCTTTTAGATTCTTTGATCCCATTACGGCACCAACTCCACTACGCCCAGCAGCTCGATAAAGGTCATTCATGACCGCTGCCATCAGTGAGAGGTTTTCACCTGCCGGACCAATGGTTAAGACTTTAGCTTTATCATCCCCAAACTCAAGTTTTAAGGCCTCGGTTGTAGCATAAACATCCTTACCCCAAACATTGGCCGCGTCTTTAATTTCGACCTGGTCATCATTAATAGCAATATACACAGGTTTAGCCGCTTTGCCTTCTAAGATGACCATATCATAACCTGCAAACTTAAGCTGTGCTCCCCAATATCCCCCGGAATTTGAGGAAGAGGTGGCTCCATTTAGAGGTGATTTTGTCACAACCATAAATCGACCTGACGTTGGAGCATTTGTTCCCGTAAGAGCTCCTGTAGCAATATACATTTTGTTTTCTGGAGAAAGTGCATCGACATCTGCTGCTACCTCATCAAAAAACATTTTACCCGCAAGCCCACGCCCGCTCAAATACTTCTTTGCAAGTTCCATGTTTAAAGGCTCAGTACTTATTTTACCTTCTGTAAGATTGATACGTAATACTTTTCCGGTATATCCGCCCATGAATCTTCCTCCTAGTTTCTATTTTATTCCGATCAAAGCCTTCCGGGACTTAAAATCAGTCCCGCTCTCCTAAAGCGGTCTTGTTTAGTTAAATAGCAATTATCGTGCCAATTATTGAAAATCTAAAATAAAATTGAATTGCTCAATTTGTCTGAAATTACCAAATTTAAACAAATTAAAACAAATTAAAACAAATTAAAACAAACAACCACAATTGACTTTCGATCGAACAGTTTAACTATTCAACTTGACTTCTGTTCCACATTTGAGCGTTTTGTCTTTCAAATATGTACCATTATGAAACACTTTCCAACTAATTAATTTCTGCCGACTGGTTGTTTGATTGAAACAGGTATGATATTCTTGTCAATAATAGGACAATTATTTTCTATGCTTAGAGAGGAGAGGGGAAGAGTTATATGAGTAACAGTTGGAAGCGTTTTATAAATGGAGAAAGCGTCGAATCAGAAGTAACTCCTTCTATCTATCGCTCCTGGCAAAGAAGTCTTTCGTTTCAAGTAGACCACACGCTAGTTTCTAATCAGGACATTCTGTCTACTCCTCTTCTCAGCGAGCGAAGAGATGCTCAAGAATCCCTAATCCGAGCGGGGGAACCTGTTTTGCCTTACATTTTCAGCTTGCTGGGAAGCGCCAATTATACTATTTTATTGGGTGACAATGATGGTTACATTATCGAAGCCATTGGGGATCCCCCCTTTATGAGCAAAGCTCAAAAAGTACATTTAAGTGCTGGTGCCGATTGGCGGGAAGAAGTTCGTGGAACCAATGCCATCGGAACAGCCCTGCGTGACAATGCCCCCATTTCTGTCTTCGGTTGGGAGCACTTTGTCAAAGATAATCACTTTTTAGCATGCTGGGCTGCTCCAATTCAAAACAACCAGGGTGCTCCGATTGGCTTTTTAGATATCAGCGGCGAAGCCAGTCCAGACCGTCAAAAAATCTTATCTATCGTTATGATGGGCGCAAATATGATTGAGAAAAATTTGCGTCTTTTCGAGTTAGAAAGTCAGTTAAAGTTTTACAAAGAAGGATTTGAGTTAGCCTCTAGACTTTTACGCCAAGGCTTTCTCGCCATTGATCGTGACGGTATCATAACCAACATTAACCCTCTGGGAGCTGCACTACTTGGACGTAGTCCAGAAAGCATCATTGGTCATCTTGCCTCGGACATCTTTAGTTCGCCAAAAGGGTGGATGTTAAGTGGTCAATCTCTCGATCTCCGTATTAAAGATCCGGCTGGAAAAGCAATTTCCTCTCATTTGACACGCGTAGTTAATGATGCCGGCCACTCACTCGGTGCTGTAGGAACGGTTCAAGTTACTGAGGAAACCCCCTTGACCAGTAGTACCCTCTGGATCGGACATAGCGCGCCCACGCAACGAACTCTTGAACGAGCTTCGAAAGTTGCTGCAACCCACTCTTCAGTACTCATTCACGGTGAGAGTGGAACCGGTAAGGAAATCATAGCTCGAACTATCCATCAACTTAGTCCTCGGTGCAAAGGGCCATTTGTGGCGTTGAACTGTGCTTCATTGTCTTCTACTCTGGTTGAAAGTGAGCTATTTGGTTATGTAGAGGGAGCCTTCACTGGAGCACGCCGTGGTGGCAAACCAGGGAAATTCGAATTAGCCGATAAAGGAACTATTTTTCTAGACGAAATTGGCGATATGCCCTTAAATGTTCAAATTGCGCTCCTGCGAGTAATCCAGGAAAAGGAGGTTTCGCGCGTAGGTGATACCAAGGCCATTAAAGTTGACGTTCGGGTCCTTGCAGCCTCGCACAAAGACCTCTCGGTTCTCGTTGCTTCGGAGAAATTCCGTTTAGATTTATTTTATCGCCTGAAAGTTGTCACCTTGGAATTACCTCCACTGCGTGAACGCACTGAAGATATTCAAGATTTAGTTCCCTATTTTATCCGCAAAGCATGTGCATCTATTGGCATTCCAACATTAGGTATTCAACCAGAGGTTTATGCTCATTTACTAGCCCATCCCTGGCCCGGAAATGTACGAGAACTTGAAAACTGTATTGAAAGCATGGTAGCGTTATCAGACGGCCCCGTTATAACTGTAGCTGACTTGCCAGATGAATTTAGGCAACCCGACACAAAAACCGAACTTGAACCTCAACCCTTACTAGACCAACAGACCAAACATGCAATCCTCTATGCACTCACCCAAACTAAAGGAAAAATTGCACCAGCTGCCAAGCTTCTGGGTATTGGCCGAAACACCCTCTATCGCAAGATAAAAGAACTAGATATCAAGCTATAGCTAGGTAGCTTGGTTTCTTCGCAGGCTTAGTTCTTCTCCTGATAATATAAATAAGGTCTAAACGTTAAAAAAGAGCCCTTAGGCTCTTTTTTTAACGTTTAGACCCAAAATCTTTCATCAACCATAGTTCGATCCACCTCGACCAAGTATGAGGAATGTTTTTGCTCAGAGCACACAAAAGTACCTTTGCGTAATAAAAGCAAACAACATCGACATCCATGCGACGGAACAGAATGTTCCTAGTGTCGAATGCGCCAACGATGCTTAGCATCGGCCAGCGCAACCCTAAGGTTTTCGTGTCAAGAAATAGAGAAGACGAGTGCGTATGGCTAAGACACCGACTTCCTCCCCATAAACTCCAGTAAAGCCTTGATCATATCATCGGGTTTTGGTGGGCAACCCGGGACCTTAATATCGACAGGTAATACTTTTCCTATGCCGCCTGCACTAGCATACGCACCTTTAAATACCCCACCATCGATTGCACAATCTCCTACTGCCATGACCCACTTTGGCTTGGCCATTGCCTCATAGGTTTCATGGGCAGCATTCACCAACTGGGTGGAGCCCGGCCCAGTACACATTAATAGATCCGCATGACGAGGGGAAGCCACAAAGTCAATACCGAAATGCTGATGGTCATAAAGGGAATTGCCTAAAGCAGTCATTTCCCAATCACATCCATTGCAGGAACCACAATCAAGGTGCCGAATCTGCAGGGATTTTCTAAAATTCGATGGTAAACCGGACGACTTGTGAGGTATTAGAGAATCTTCATGCTTCTCCGTGAGACTTCCCATTTTCAACTTCCGGAGCAGAATACTCCACATGTGTTATCTCCCCTTTTCGGCTAGCGGTCGCAACAACTATAGCATAATTCAAAACTCTTATTGATTAAAGGAAAATCTGGTACAATATTGCCCGGTACGGTAAGAGGTACGGCAGGCCAGTTAGCATAACTTGCAGATCGAATGCGGCAACGGTAGATTTTACCCTTGTCATCCAACATAAGCCAAATAACATCCGTTCCACGCGGGGACTCAACGCAACCCCAAGCTCCCTGCCATGGTATCAGTTTATTGGAAAATGGGTTCATTATATATCTTGAGCGCCCTGCTTCCTTCATCCCTTTACGCAGTAACGTCTCCAGGAACTTGAAACTCTCTCTTGTTTCCTTAACCCGTACCATTAATCTAGCCCATACATCTCCATTATGTTCGACAACTGATTTCACCATAAGTTCGGGATACAGAAGGTGACTATGAAGTTCGCGCCAATCATAAGCCACACCTGAAGCTCGAGCGGCTGGCCCCGTAACTCCTAGATCAATAGCGCTTTCCGTCTTTAAAACTCCGGTCGTCACAGCCCTCTGCCTGAAGCCGTCATGTTCCAGTAATAGAGGTATCCAATCTTCAAAATCGTTTGCTAGTTCCATCAGGCGGTTCAAAATTTCTTGACTATCCTTTGGCTCCGGAACGGACTTAATTCCCCCCGGAACAACCATCCCCCGTAAAAAGCGATGACCGAAAAATTCTAAATTTAGACGTTGAAGGTTTTCCTTTGATTGTGAGCCGTTGGCATTACCTAAGGCAAAACCAACTCCGGCACACATATTACCTATATCTCCAATATGGTTATATACTCGTTCTAATTCTGCCAGAATCGTTCGCCATAACAAGACCTGGCGAGGAAGTTCGATGTTCGCAAGTTTTTCAATAGCTTCACAATAGGCAAGTCCGTGACTCACGGCACATACTCCACAAACCCGTTCAATTATGAGCAACCCTTCTTCTAAGCTTTTTCCTTCAAGGAGCTTCTCAATTCCTTTATGAGTATAGAAGAGTTGGGCCTCAAGATGCAAAACAGGTTCTCCAATAACATAAAAACGGAAATGCCCAGGCTCAATTATTCCCGCATGAATCGGACCAACTGGAACCTGAAAGATTCCCTCCCCATGCATTTCCGGGAACACTAAAGGAGCTCGTTTGAAGGATTTGTATTCTTTTCCTGTTTTGTAATCCTTGCGCAGGGGATGAAAGTTTTTAGGCCACCCCGGGTGCAAAACTAAAGTCCGTGGATCAGGATGTCCAACAGCTCGCAGCCCAAAAAGATCTTGGGCTTCTCGTTCTGACCAATTCAGTGCTGGCAAGATTAAGGACAGCGAAGGAAACTCATCTTTAATTCCCTTCGCAACTAAAGTGAGTGTAAAATCCTTATCTGGAAAATGGAGAACCAAGTAAAGACAGAAGTCATTTCCTAATTGGCGTTCATCATTGATAACATGGGTTAACCAAATCGGACGCGGCTTCATTTCTAAACAGTAAGCCAAAATATCGGGAAGATCTTGAGAATCCATTGCCACGATACCCTCTTGATTATCCCATTTTATAATCTCCATACCGGTATAAATTTGTAAGTAATCCCGTAAGCCTAGCATCCTATATCCCTCCCAATATCACTTTGACGACTTGATTTAGGGCCTGATTAAGGCTTTGGGGAATGAATAAGCCTAAGAAGAGAACTACCAAAAGAGGAATCGCTAGGGCCAGTGTACTGACACTCTCTCCCGCTTGATAACGTCCACTTGGTTTACCATAAAACATCTGAAGAAAATGAAATAGAAACCCTGCAAAGATCAGTGTCAGAAATAGAATGCTTAGAAAGCCGAGTATTGGATGATCGGTTTTATACAGACCTGATAAGATGCTTAACTCTGAACGGAACGTTCCAAACGGAGGGGTTCCTGTGATTCCTAATAATCCTAAAACCATTACAATCCCTGTGAAAGGCCATACTTTAAAGATTCCACGAATCCTAGGAATTTGTCTAGTGCCCGTTTTTTGTACCAGACTTCCAATAATGACAAATAGGTTTGCCTTTGTTAAAGCATGAAGCAAGAGATGTAACGATGCCCCCCAGACTGCTTCCTGAGTTCCGAGGCCAAAACCTAAAGCTAAGATTCCCATGTGTTCTACACTTGAATAGGCCAATAATCGTTTTACATCTTTTTGCATTAAGATAAATCCTACCATCAGTGCCAACGATAAAAGACCAAAACCTATCAGTATCTTACCTATGAAATCAGGACCCAGCTCCGTGAGGCGAGCTATAGTGTACCAACGCAAAATAGCATAGAGCGCACAATTGAGCAAAACTGCGGATAACAGAGCACTAACTGGAGAAGGCGCCTGACTATGAGCATCTGGAAGCCAAGAATGCATGGGGGCGAAACCGACTTTAGTCCCATAACCAACGACCGTAAACAGGACACCAAGGCGGAATAAATTAGGGTCTAACTGTGATGCTATTTTGGGGAGCATACGCCAATCCAAAGCTGTCAAACTTTGACCTAAATGAGGTGCAGCCGCCGCAAAAAGCAACATTGTTCCCAACAAAGCAAAACTAATACCTACTGTGCATAAAATTACATATTTCCAAGCTGCTTCAACTGCCTTCTTGTTGCGATAGAACCCAACCAAGAGAGTCGTGGCTAAGGTTGTCCCCTCAATCCCTACCCAAAGAACGCCCAGATTAGGTGTGCTAACAACTAGAAGCATCGTTGCGATAAAGATCCATATCCAGAAATAATACCACTTCAAACTGGTTCTGGGAAGTTTCTTCTCATGGACTTCTTTTTCCATATACCCTAGTGAAAACAGGATTACATAAACAGCAATAATAATAATTACGCTAAGAAGTAAGGCACTCAAGGCATCCCAATACAAAATGCCCGCCCCATACCCATAGGACCCCTGCAATAACGTTTGTCTAATGGTCCAGCCTCCACTCAACGTTAACAAAACAAGGGCTAAGCTGTTTAAAAGTTTCAAATATGTAACCTTTGCCGAAATCAGCATTCCGACCGCCGCGATTACAGCTACTCCAATAAACATCGCATACTATCCTTTCAATGACCTCATGTGATCAACATTCAGCGAATCATAATTTTCCAGCATTTGTTTAGATAAAATCACTATAATGACAATCCCGACAAGGATATCGAACATGCTCCCCATTTCCACTAACAAAGGCATCCCTTGGGTCAGAAAAAATCCAGCGAGGAATATTCCATTGTCAATAAGCAAAATTCCCACTACTTGTACTATAGCGACCTTACGAATCATCATTAGTAGAAGGCCAAAGAAGATTAATGCTATGGCAACGGCTAAGCCGTTACGAAAACCTGCTTGGGGAAGTGCCATTAAGGGTTTCGTCACATCATAGGCGATAATCGTTAAAGCTCCGGCGACAACTAACGATGTAGCTCGTTTTAAATATATTTCACCCACCCATGCTGTATTTGACTCTCTCAATACACGTCGTAAAAGTATAGGGATGATTCCGGCCTTGCCAATTAACAACAACACACCAACGAAAATGACCTCAGGTTCATCGTGGTATACCCCTTGAGCTAAAATTAGGAGTGAAACAGCAACAGTTTGCACTGTCCACCAGTTCAAGGCCTTCTGGACCCGATTACTGTACACAATGCTCAATCCACTAGTTAAAAGCACAAGGAGCACTAAGTTAAGCCAATTTTCAGAAATTCCTGACACTTAAATCTGCCCCCTTATAATCCAGAGTGATACTAAGGCCAATATGGCAGAAGCTGTGCTCGTTGCCAAAAAATGCGGGGCTCGGAAAAGCCGCCTTTTAACAAAAAGACTCTCTGCAGTGGCAAAGAAGAATCCTAAAACAGCAACTTTAACTCCAGCGAAACCCAAAGCCCAGAGTATTCCTAAAAAACCATCATCACCCGTGATCAACCCGCTAGGCCATATAATCTGAGCCATTAAAATAAGCAGCAAGAGTTGTTTGACCTGCTCAGAAAAATTCAACAGCGCCAGTGAAGGTCCAGTGTATTCCAGCAACATCCCTTCATGAATCATGGTTAATTCCAAATGAGTATCTGGATTGTCCATTGGGATTCGTCCCATCTCCGCAACGCTAACCATTCCCAAGGTTATTAAGGCTAATATGCGTGGGATAAAAATGGGTGATACGTTCAGCAAGCTGGCCGCCATCCCTTGTAGGGATGTTGTCTCAGTTATAAACGCTAAGACGATTAGCCCTAAAAGTAAAGCAGGCTCAGTCAATAATCCCACAAAAAGCTCTCTACTCGATCCCATCCCCCCGAATGTTCCTGCTCCTTCTAACCCCGCAAGTGTCAAAAACAGGCGTACAAGACCAAGACTTGCCCCGAATAAAAACAGATCCCCCCATCCGCTTAATGGCGCCCAGCCCCAAGCATTGGGAATAACGAGTGCGGCCATTAATGTGGCAGCAAAAGCAACTCGAGGCGTCAAAAAAAAGATCCAGGAGGCATGTTCCGAGATTAATTCCTCCTTCTTCATCATTTTCCTTAAGTCACGGTATGGTTGAAGGATTGAAGGACCCTGTCGCATTTGCCAAAACGCTTTACTTTTTTTAATAAAACCTTGAAGAAGTGGTGCGACAACTAAAATCAAGGCTAAATGTCCAAGTCCCATCAACAGACGGGTTAAAACCGCATATAGTTCGTCCATCTCTTCTCCTCCTAACGTCCTATAATTAAAACGACGATGACCGTGATCAATAGGTAGCCTAAATAAAGATGAATGCTCCCCTCTTGCAGTTTACGGATTTGGGTTGCCAACCAAAGTAAGCCACGTATTAAAGGTCGATATAAGAAATCCTCAAAGACTTCCTTAATTCTCCCTTCGTACCTTAAAGAACGCAGACTGTAACGGGTTCCACCAAAATCGCCCTCCACTTGCCGTCGCGAACCTAACACTTTAGTAAAAAGAACTCGTATGGGATTTGTTAATCCACCGGCAGTATATTGCATACTTGGAGTCAATGGAGCACCACAATTCCAAGTTGCCGTAACTCTACGAAGACCTCGTTTACTAAGGAGAACTACGATCACCGTCAGAAAAATTAGCAGGATTAGATAGCTTGAGGACAGGTTAAGTGGTGTCCCAAGGGCTAACCGTATGCGTTCAACATCACTGGTTCTCAAAACCGAAAGCGGCAAGTTCAACAAGGCTAAGGTAGCTGAAGGCCAAAGCACACTTAAAACCGCTAACCCGCAAATTAATAATGGAGCAAGTATCTGAACAAAGTGTGCTTCTGTAGCCCTTTCTGTCACTGAGGAACGGGCTTGTCCAAGGAAGGAGATTCCAAACCATTTCACAAACGTGGCAATAGATAATCCTCCAACCAAGGCCAGAACACCAATAGCTAATGGTAAGACAACTTTACTCCAGCCATTTGTAAGGTTCAGGGTATTCGTCCACAAGGATTGGAAAAGGATCAATTCTCCCCAGAACCCACCGAGCGGGGGTAACGCTGTGATACCTAATATTCCTATAAGGGCTCCAAGAGCTGTTTTGGGCATCCGCTTGAGCAACCCACCTAAACGCTCCAAATTCCGAGTATGGGTTGCCTGAATGATATTTCCGGCTTCCATAAAAAGTAACGACTTAAAAAGCATATGTTGCAAAGTATGCCAAAAGAAAGCGACAAGGGCTAAATCCATGGCCCAATCATTATTCCAGGATCTTGCCAGAAAAGCGCTTCCTAATGCTATTCCCAGAATACCTACATTTTCTATCGTGGAAAAAGCAAGTAATTTCTTAAGATCTGACTGAACTGAGGCAGAGAGTATCCCTACGAAGGCAGATAGTGCTCCGACCAGCAAAAATAGCCATCCCCACCAGACAGGCCCAGGTCCTAAAGTTAACCAGACTAATCTTAAAAAGAGATAGAGCGCAACTTTAACCATGACTCCTGACATTAGTGAAGATACAGGACTTGGTGCAGCCGAATGGGCATGAGGTAACCAAATATGAAAGGGAACAAAACCAGCTTTTGTACCTAAACCGATGAAGAAAGCAAGAAAAACTAAATTAAGTTGGATTGTGGTAAGTGTGGGAGCTACACCCGCCCATACCTCAAAAGCAAAGCTGCCAGTCTTCGTATATAAAAACAAGGTCGCGGCAGTAAGGAAGACCGTTGCAACATGAGTCATTACCAGATATATGTAAGCAGACCTTCGGTTTTGATGATCTTCGTTTTCATACAGAACTAAAAAGAATGAGAAAAGGGACATCATTTCCCATGTCAGCAAAAAGGAAAAGCCGTCATCCGCAAGCAATACGCCAAACATGCTACCAAGAAACAAAAACCAATTTACATAAAAAGGCCAAAGACTTTTCTTCTTTTCTTCATATTCCTTTAAGTATCCTAGTGCGTATAGGGATGAGAAACCTTGACCCAAGAGCAGAATGAAAAGGAAGAACATCGTCAGTCCATCAACTTTCCAAGAGAGCCAACGCTCCGCTCCTTCTCCTGTAAAGAACTTCAATCCTGTTTGAACCCAATTCCCACTTCGGGACGTCACAAAACCCCAGACAAGTCCTGCTCCAGCCAATACGATACATAAGCTCATTAATAATTGACGAACGGATTGGCTCTCCTTATTTGCCATTCATGCTTACCCCCTGATTACCTATTATGAATTAATGTCATCTAGTCCTTCCACTCACTCAAATAAACGAACGGGTGGCCATTTAATCATAAGCAATAACACCCTAAATATCAAATTGCAAGAAGCCTCTTTTTGTTCACTAACTAGCAAATATCGCCATAATTCAGAGTATTTCTACCAGAAGTCCATGTCGTATCAATTTCTATATAAAATACAATATACATTTTTGTCACCATAAAAAAATGATATTACTAAATAATTAACGTATATATCACCTGTAAGTATTACAGAACCGCCTCAATCACTCAAGTAATAAGCGCCACTTCCAAGAACATCCAACAGACATGCTGAATAGAATACATTAAGAACCCGCTCAATCTTATAATCATCAAAGGCAAAGGGGTGAAGTAAATGATTATAGCATCATTGGTAGTTATTATTATTTTATTGTTAATCATCGTTTGGGAACTTTGGGAATTGCTCCAGAAACCCGTTTACCCACCTATCCCACCACCAAAACCACCAAGACCATGTCTCTAGTAGGCCTTTGACAGTTTTAGCCTAGGTAATTTACCTAGGCTAAAATAATTCCTAAACCAAAATATTTTAAGAATATGATAGTTATACTTATTAAGAATTACACCTAATGAAAGATGGAACAACTTTCATTAGGTGTAATTCTTCCATATATTGGTATGTAGAATCAAACTACTAATGAAAGGAGTGAAGGTGCAATGCATCTTTTTAATCATATACACTGCTACCCTAATCCGATATATGTTTACTATTGTCCTATCTCTCCATGTTATTATCTCTACTATCGCCAAAAGAAAGAGGTAATCTACGAACAGCAACAGGTTCCTATTTACAATGGTCATGAACACGGAAAAGGCTAAACTACTCGACGTCTCTGAAAAGAGGCGTCTTGTTCAATGAAAAAGAGCCTTTCGGCTCTTAATCTACATATTGTTTCAATAGACATTTTTCACTGCCCATTTTATCACAGTATTTGAAAATTTTTCTACCAACAATAACTTCGACGTAACATTCACTACACTTATATACAGTTTTTAAAATAATATCCTTATCCTTTTCGTCTCTGATCTCTTTCCAAACTTCAATTAAGACGTCTTTATCTAATAGTTCGCAATGCATCTTTATCCCTCCCTTCTACCTCATCACTTCGGTAAAAGGAAAGACTTTCCTGCGTTCTAAATTATATCATCTTGGCATATCCTGTCGAATCATCTAATGTTCTATTGCAATCAAGGTAAATTGTAACACAATCAAGCACAATTTCACCCACTCAAATTCTTACTACCCCTTGCTAAGGATTATTTTAATAGTGGAGGCAAGATATTTGAACAAAGTCGAGTTGTTGATATTGAAGAAAATGAAGGTACCTATGAAATCATTACAACCAATGGAAAAAAGGTAATTGCTAAAAAGCTAATTATTGCGTCACATTACCCTTGCTATAATAAACCTGGACTATATTTTACCAGAATTTACTCAGAGAGGGCGTATGTAGTTGCTATAAAGGCAAAAGAAAATTATCCAGGCGGCATGTATATATCAGCTGAAGTATCAGGACACTCATTTCGTAACCAAATGTCTGATAATGGCGAATTGATCTTCGTAGGTGGTGAAAAGCATAAAGCTGGCCAGGGCGAGGATACATCTAAACACTATAAAGCATTAATTGATTTTTCCAATGAGATTTATACAGTTGATGATATTCCCTTTCGATGGTCGACGCAAGAAATACAATAATTGACTCCCCGATCCACAATAAGATATTTGCTATTTTTGATAAGGGATAAGAAAGCTGTAAAACGCTGACAGGAATTTTCTCCCTTTCTATTGTGATGCAATCGGGATATTGCTTCCCTATTTCCGAATTTACATCATTACTTTTTTGTTCTTCGTTAATCTCTTTAGTATTCAGGTCAACCACATACCTTTCTCTCATCGAGAAATCTCAAAGACAATTTAAAGGAATTTATTTTTTAAGATATTAGGTCGTTAATTTTACTTTACCATTAAGATTAGCGATGAACTATTCAAGGACAGGCATGGAGTAGTATTATATACATCTATATAAGATATGTACCGAATGTGTGTTTGTTACAATACGACTACAGGAATAATGAATCCGAAGGAATAATCATTTAGTATGTTTAGAGCGGGGATTAAAACCCGCTCTGTCAATTTATTACCATTATCATTTATGAGATAACACAAGTTCAGATATTTTCAATCCCTGCATACTATCAAAAAGGATTCTTTTGCGGGAGGTTTATGTAATGAGTGAAACTAATTATGAAAGGCATAAAAGAGGTAAATACTCTGACCCATCTCCCTACCCTGAGGTGAAAGTTCTTGGCCCTAATCTCAATTATGCTGAACTATTAATGAATGACTTTGCGGGTGTAGTCAGTGAGTTTACAGCTATTAATCAATATCTTTATCATCATTTCTTACTCAAACAAGAGCTTGGAGAGTTACTCGAAAATGTAGCGATAACTGAAATGCTACACATGGAGATCCTAGCCGACACAATAAAAAAACTTGGGGGAACTCCAGTGATAAGAGGCTCCAATAGTGCTTTACACGACAATTTTTGGTCGGGAAAATACATTTATTATGGAACTAATCCTTGTAAGCAATTAAAAGCAGACATTGATGCCGAATATAAAGCAATTGCAGAATACACAAAGCATATTAATTACATCGGGGATCCTTATGTACAAGCAATACTCCAGCGAATTATATTGGATGAAAAAGTTCATATCCGTCTATTTAGTCAAGCTCTTCAAGAATTTTGTGGCTGTCAATATCCGTTGCCTAAATAAACCAGACGGAGGAAACGGCAAAAGGAAATTTTCTGCCAGATTCGGGAAGTATATCCCAGTAAAAATCCAAAGATCGGCTTTAGAATGTAACTAACACTCCTAAATTACAACGAGATTAGCCTAGTTTGCGCCTTGCTACCTTTTAAAACAGCATAAGTTATTATCCTGGTTACTTTTAACGCGAGTCAATACCATTTAAGAGTTCGATAAATTACATCTCTTAATTTTGCAGTTTTAATTATTTTAATGGTAATAGTTCGGGAAAGTGGATATAATGACCTAAATAATTACCCCAAGAGGTGGAAAAATGCGACAGAAATGGCTGGTCTTAATATTGCTTGGAATAGGTTTAGTGGTTACAAGCGCCTTTATCTTACATAGCTACAAGAATTTCAAGGTGCAACAGGGCTTCGTATCCTTGCCGTTGTCCTTTGATCCTTATACGTCTGTTTCCACTTATGACTGGAATGGAAATAAAGTTAGTATCCAGGGAGGGTTTGTAAAAGGGAAAATGGTCGATAACTCTAATAAAGAAAGTTTACTGCTTCGATCTCTTTCACCAACCCCAATTGTTTCATTTAAGAGTAAAATAGATAAGTCATATAGCATCAGATTAGAAAACGTTAACCCCGCTATGATAAAGACCAATGACCAAATCGGAAATCTTAAGACTATTGACCAGCACACTATTTCATTTACGGTAGAACTTCAGGCGAACCAGCCAAAAACCTTTAAATTCGAACTTAATGCTGCCGAAAATCCTGAAGTGATCATGCTGGGGGATAATCGGAACGGCTACGGTACATTCTCTAACATCATCGACCAAGTAAACGCTATTAAACCAGCATTCGTTGTAGACAACGGCGATCTCGTCTATGGAGGAGAACCTAATAGATACAGGCTTTTTTACGAAACTGTTTCCAAGCTCCAAGTTCCACTTTATACAACTTTAGGAAATCATGACATTCGCGAGAACGGTCTACCAATATATACAGAGCTTTTTGGGCCTGCTTATTATTCCTTCGACTATTTGAAGAACCACTTTATCTTTTTAGACAGTTCAAGAGGGTGGGCAGAAAAAACCGCCATTCCTCCTGAACAATATCTTTGGCTTGAAGCTGATCTTAAAAAAGCACAGGGTAAACGTATTTTCGTAGTATCCCATATCCCTCCCACTGATCCCCGAGCCAATGTTACACCAAATACTTATCCCGAATCACCAAAAACTGGCGTATTGCAAAAACTGATGAACAAATTGAGTGGTACAAGTGATATTGACCACGCATTCACCGATAAAGCCGAAGCCAAAAAATTTGAAGACTTAATGACTAAGTATAAGGTTGATACTGTTTTCTTGTCGCACATTCACAGCTTTTTCAGTTTTGTAAGGGGAAACGTTAGGTATGTTATTACTGGAGGAGCCGGGGCTGAACTCCTCAGTGAAGGCAGTGAATACCATTATATCCGCGTTCATATAACCGATGATGAGAATTATTTAGAAATAGTTGAATTGCCGTCTCCGCCAAATCTAATAATCGATAGATATTGGGCTGCAGCTCAGCTATTTATTAGTTCAACATATAAAGAATATTCTTCGCTTGTATTAGCTATCGGGATATTTGTAGCTTTGATCATAGCCTGGATACTTTGGGTATTACGCCACAAATGGTGGCCTTTCCTGAAAAAGTTAGTTCGCTGGATTTATGAAGTAGTAAAACTTGCGGGTCATAAATACAATGAAATAGTACGGAATAAATAAGTTCATAATTCAACTTTGAGAAAGACCCCTGATAATTCGGTGAATTTGTCAGAGGTCTTTCTATTCACTTTTAAATATGACTATATTTTTCTTGTCCATTATATGGATAGACAAATCTGTGATTATTAGATACCCATGCTTAATAAGATTTTACTGTAAAGTATTTTATTAGG
The DNA here is from genome assembly GCF_001707885.1 of Desulfosporosinus cupriresistens. Lineage (GTDB taxonomy): Bacteria > Bacillota > Desulfitobacteriia > Desulfitobacteriales > Desulfitobacteriaceae > Desulfosporosinus. Next base: position 19,663 of record NZ_MASS01000042.1, read on the forward strand.
CTTAATTATTCTTAAGTTGTAATTTACTAATTGGTGGAGTTTTGTCAGACTCATAATAAGATAGTACACCATTATCCACATCAAACATTGAGACATTTTCGTTCTCTACCAATAGTTCATATTCTTGGCTATTAACTTTTACTCTGTATATACCGCGTTTAATACCCTCATGCGTACTTCCTGTCATAAAGTAAATATACCCATCACTGCCAACTTGATTACGCGTTACATAGCCTATTTTATCTTGAACTGTTCCCTCTCCTATAAAGGCGTATTTTTGTTGCTGGTGAGCCGAGGTATCTACTTTGAATTCAGGTTCATCTTTTATTTCCAATGTATCAAGATTGATACTTTTCCACTTCTCATTACTATCTGAGAAGTTAAGATTTTGTACCTGAGCATTGTCTAGGAAGTATGCTACATTTCTATCTATCCACAATGTTACATGGATTTCTTGTTTTGCCTTAGGAGAATCTGCGATTTTTGTTGTTTCTCCATCTGCAGTTACTTTATATATACCCCCACGTCTGCTCGATGCATAGTATAAGGCATTAACACTTTTTAGATCCGCTGCAAGTGATTTGACCTCATCCGGCCCCTCAAAATTTCGGAATCCATGGCCGCGGCTGATAAGCGGCTCTTTCCCTCCTGTTAGTCGGGAACAAGCTGACGAGAACGGCGGCCACGGCATACCACGCCAGTTACTCCACCATGCTAACGCATTATCCCGCTTTTTTCCATGCTTATCTTCAGTCAACAGAAATCTTAATTGCTCACAATACTAACGGAAACCGTATCGGAAAATCTGGTCAAGTATAACTGGACTACTAAATATGAAATAGAACAACATGATAAGTACAAAGGAACCAATAGCTAGACTAAACCTCGCTAGATAAATGCTCTCTTTTTTAATAAATGGGTATATAACAATAAGCAAGGTGCCGAAGCATAAAGTTATCAATATGGTGAGTCTTGCGATAAAGTATTCCCACATGTTAAACTCCTTTCTTTGGCCAAAGCTAGTGCCCCGAATATTTTCTAGCTGGATGTCAACCGCAAAAATACACTAAAAGGCAGAAACCACCAAACATCATCAAGTGTGTTTATCATAACGAACCATGCTGCTAGACCAACTACTATTGCTATGATTGCATAGTAGAATTTCTTGATCAGCTTAAATGAGTAACCAATTGCAAGCGCCCATAATGCAAAGACTACGCTTAATGCATAGCCTCCTTAATCAGTAGACCCCATGCCATATGATATTCTACAATTCTTGGCAATTACCTCTTATAATCACTATAAAAATGGACAACTGCATAGCCTCATAATCCGAAAATGATCCTAACCTCAAGTATATACCCCGCGGCTTTGCGCGGGGTATTTCGTTACTCAATTAAGTGCTTAAAATGCTTATTAATCTTTTGGTCGGCATTTTGGTAGGCATTATCCTTGGCAAGGCCTTTCTATTCATAAAATCCGTGACATCTTCATCTTTATTGCAACAAAAAAGAGAGTACAGATGACCATACTAGGTTCTTCGCCCCCTGAATATGCCCTCCCCTTGCTTCTCCTGCATCTTGACTTCCTTTATATTCCTTTTCCGTCCGAGCGTCTATGATGACCGTTTTACCAAGGTTGGCATAGATATAATCCTTGTCTGCTGAGTAGCTTTTATCAAACTCTTTCAAAGTAAGTCCCGTAACTGGAGTAGGCTTTGGAGCGGCCTCTTTGGTCATATCATAGCCTAGTTCTTTCCAATAAGGATTCCCTCCGTATAAAAGCTTAACATTGTCCAGTCCAGCCATTCTAAGTTGCCAGACGCTTCTCCCATCAGAACCCGGTCCAGGAAGTACATTGGACGTGAATACCACAAGCTTGCTGTTAGTAATTCCATAAGACTCCAGCTTTTTAGTCAATGTCTCTTTGTCCAGAGTAGTGCCCCATAACGGATCCCCTGGTTTTCCGACTATTTGTGAAAGTCCATGCCAGCCTATTCCAATGGCTCCTGGAATATGTCCCTTTTCATAGACATCGGGTTTGCTTGTATCAACTAAGATTGCAGTCTGATCTCCCAACCTTTTTTTAAGCTCCTGAGGAGTTATAAATAAATCGCTATTTTTATAGATGGAAAGATCCGCTGCTACTTTAACTTGGCCTGATTCTGCGGAATTCGAAGGTTTCTGTGGCCAAGTTGCACATGCACTTAATAATAACATTAAACCCAACAAAAGCGCCCCAATGCTCAAAAACTTCTTTTTAGACACTTTTTTCCACCTCCTTTTTCTTATCTTTCAATACTTGCTTGATGAGCACCATCAATGCACTCACGGCAAACAAGATTAACAACCCTGTTACAAACGTCTTGGTAGTCCCGGTTAGCATACCTCCAATATAGGAATAGACAATGGTTGCCGGTAGTTGTCCGATCCCAGTGGCAATGAAGAACGGCCAAAATCCCATAGAGGTTAGACCTGCTGCATAACTCACAATATCAAAGGAAATGAAGGGAAGTAATCGAGCAATTACGATAGCATATTTCCCATATTGTTTAAAAAAATGATCGACCTTTTCTAAAGCTGTCCGCGAGGTCAGTTTCTCGACCGCGGCTCTTCCTAAAAACCTAGCAATATAAAAACACAAGGCTGCCCCTACCATAGCACTAGACCACGAAAGAATCGCGCCGTATACCCAGCCAAACAAACTAGCGTTAGCAAAGGTGATGATAAAGGCGGGAAGGGGTGCTACTACAGACTGAAAAATCATCAGCAGAAAAGAGACAATCGGGGCCCATATGCCAAATCCCAAAATATAACCCCTGACTAAATCGACGTCCATATTGCTAAGAATGAAAAAAACTTGCTTGATATTTATTTTAATTACAGGAACAAAATTGTATAAGGCCAGCACCGCCAACAATACCAATAGCTTCCCTTTGTACCCACTTAATAAGTTTTTTACTTCGCTCATCCTTCCCATTATTTTTTCGATCGATCAATCCATGCATCATGTTTAGTTGGTTTCCGTATAACGTCTGTGCGAAACTTGCGAACTTTATTTTGCTAATAGCTCGGCATAAGGCCAGCCTGCCTGTCCATTTTCAAGAATCAAGAGTCTGGATTCTGAGATTCCTTGATCGGCTAAATACTGAACCGTATTTTTAGCTCCTCCGCCTCCTTTGGGGCAAACGATCACGATCGGTTCCTGAGAAGCCTTCAGTTCCGGTAAAATTTTAGCGATCTTGGCTTTATCCTCATCCGTTTTAACTGGATAAGCGTAAGTTGGGATAACCCCTTGAATATGATGGGCCTTGTATTCGGCTTCCACTTGAATATCTAAGATTTGCAGAGGAGTTTTCTTCTCAATAGCTTGCTTAAGCTGATCAGCAGTATAATATTTAAAGTCTGTGATCACCTTGCTAGACGCGGTCGGCGTACTATTCGTCGCCGCATTGCTTGATGGTGTCGTTGGAGTGGTTTGCCCTGTGGTGACAGAACCAAAGTTAAGGATACTGTTAAAGCTAGAACTAAACTTTTACTAATGATATTCTTTTTCATTTATATTTCCCCCTCATACTTTATCAACCATGTTCTTCAAACTTGCTATTTTGAGACTTTTATATCATTCTCAGCACTGCCGGAGATGGTCCCTCAGCAACCTTCCAATGAGCCTCCCTCAAGACTGTTTGGCAGCCCTCCACAGAATAACCCCGGCTGGTTTGTTCTCGGACATCCCGTGGGTTTGAACCTTCCTCTGCCCACAAAATACTGGCCCCCGCCAGAACCCCCATACCGTTTGGTTCATGCGTACAGTTTAACGGAACTGCATAGCCTACTCCAAGGCGAACAACCGCTAAGATCAGTGCCATATTTGCTTCTGACACGATTCCCTCTTGGGCAAGCACAGTACCAGGAATAGGAATACGCCGGGCAGCACCACTAAAGACGGGCGCCATATCTCGAGTGAGCAACGTCATTTCCGTTAACTCCTCGACGCTGTGTTCCGGACCTACCGGTTCCACACATGTCGCAATCACCAAGCCCTCTTCTTTGGCTGCCTGGATTGTCCGCAAACGAGTTTCCGGCTTAATGAGCGTAACCTTGCCTTCCCTCAAGCGCAGCGCATGATATATCCCATGAAAGCCAGCTTGGTGCAAGGCCTCCGCACCCTCTCGTCCGAAATCCCCGGTATTAGCCAGTAAAACTGCTTCTGGACCCAGGGCTGCTCGCACCTCGCGCCCAATTTTCAGAAACTCAACAAAATCAAAATTAGCCGTCGTCATCAAGTAAATTGAATTAGCTCCTGCGCGTTGAAACTGATCACACCGTTCAATAATTTCCTCCAACTGTTCCAGTCTTACGAGCCGTCAACGCGATTCGCACGACATCTCCTCCCATTCCCGATGGAAGAAAGTTATTAAAAAACAGTCCTATAAAATAAATGCGTAGCAAAAAACCTAACTTGGGCGCTTCCATTCCCGGTTCTGTAAGAATCAATTGCCATTTATAAGCACTAACCACCATGGCCATGACCGTGAGTATAACCGCTGCTAGCAAATCTGCCAGGGAAAGTTGCTGCCAAACTGGCCAAACTCTCTCCCAAGGAACTTTGACAAAGAGCCATCCTAACAAAAGCACGGTTCCGCCGAAACGAATTCCCTGCCGCAGCAAGCCACGACTAGATCTTATCTCTGCAGCTTTCAACATATTCGACACCCTCACAGCTATTTGAGCATTTCTAAGCAAGATATTCCTACCCATTCATAAAACGAGGCGTCGTATTGGAGCCTTTGAGTGTGATTCACGCCTGTTCACGAAACCATGGAGTATCCTCGAAGACCCGATCCAACGCACACTTTCCTTCATCACCCAGAATAAAATCGGAAAAAGCCTGAGCAGGTCGACGCGTATTTTGGGTGGAACGGATCACATACAGCTGACGTTTCATGCTTAGATCTTTCAGCCGTCTAACCGCCAATGTTTTCCAAGCTAAAGGATGGACAACAACCCAAATTGAGACAATGGAGAGACCCAAACCCGCTTCAACCGCTGCCACTACCGCACCCGTGCTGCTCAGTTCTATACTCCCCTTTTTCTCCCCCAGCTTAACTCCAACTTGGGCCAACCAGACTTCCACCGTCTTCCGTGTCCCTGAACCGATCTCTCTCCACACCATTTTTTCCCCATAGAATTCAGTTTTAGACTTAACTATCTTAATCCCAACTATTTGCCTGTCTAGATCTAATACTGCATAGGCTTTTTCCACATCAGCCTTGTTAACCACACTATTTTCCTCCTCATTTATATATTAAAGACTCAACTTTAATTCCCTATTATCCATACTTTTGTCCTCCTCTTATATAGACAAGTAGTTAAATACGTATCTCTTTTCCACTTTCATGCATCGTGCTGATAATCTCAGGCATTGTGGAGGGCATAGGATCTCCCTCCGTAATATAATGATTTCGTTATCTGACTTTATCATTAATTAAATATGTTTAAAAGTGCCAATTTCGTAATCAAAGCCCAAAACAAAAATAAGACTGTCTTAGTGTCGGAGAGGGAAAACCCTGTCTGAACTAAAACAGTCTGATTTTAACTTTTTGAAAACGGCCTGCCCGAGCAAAACCTAAACGACAGAATAGATGAGGGCGTGAGAGCCCGCTCCCAATCATGCAAGGAGCGGGCACCAAGAAGCAGCTATTTGCAATACCCGCCTATACTAGCAATAACACCTAGAACAGTAATACCCATGCTGCCTTAAAGTAGTCATACTATATAAGCAAAGGCGTGACGAGCTAATCCATCACAATATATAGCTGTAATAGTAGACTCGATAGACTATATGAAACAAAAGCCGGCCCGCGGTCGCGGGTCTCGTCTCCTTGCCAGGATAACCGCGGGCCTAGCTTGGTTAGCGGGTTAAGCAAATCCAGTGAGAATTACATCAGCCCGCTAACATAGCGGACATATGCTTTGACATGCACCCCGCCTTCGAGCGCTTTTTTCGGGCGCAGGCTTTGTCCGGCTCCACGACGAAGGCACTGCCTTCGCACGGGTTAACCTTCTTGCAGTACTGTCTTCGCACGGGTTAGCAAAGCGGAGAAGGTACGAGGGCCGGCAAACCAAGTCAGAAAACAAGCGCTGGGAAGCGGGTGTGGACGGTATGAATTCTTTGAGTTAAAATGAGCCACTTGATATTATTCCGCTAAGAATAATGTGAACTAGAACTAGGGGTAATATCTGATAGTGCTTTAATTTTTAAAAGATATTTTTTCAGCAGAAATAATGAAATCAGCTAATAACGAATTCTCATCCTGAAGTAAAACATGCCATTCATTAATTCCGTCAATATCATAAATTTCATCATATAGCCACCATGAATTTTCTAATGAAGAGTCTTGTTTTATTATCTTATAATTCTCAAACAGGACTTCCTTTATATCCGTAAAACCTCCAGAATTTAATGAGATAATTAAAGAATGTTCGGTTCGCTTTATTCCAGTAATCTTACAATCATGAAAGTTTTTAAGTATGTTTCGGTTAAAAGAGTTCGATACAGTTTTTAAATGCTTTTGATATTGTTCAATAGCCATATTAACCGACCTCATATTCTCCTCACAATATGAAGTAACAGCAGATATTACTTCACTTGATGCCTTATATAACCCAAAGACTTTAATGTCTGCAATCATATTTAATATTGCTTCTGGCAGTGTTTTCTCGATTCGTTCTTGGTTAAACATGAATATCTCATGGAAGTTTTCGGCTTCAACATGGTTTGTCGCATAGAATGCTTGTTGAGCTAATATATCAGCTTCAGACATACCTTGTTCCATTAAAGACAACCAATCCTTTAATTTTTGTTTATACAACTAGTTAAAGTATTCTTCCGAAAAATTTTCTGCACGTTCATCTTCCTCCAGAGACAAATGAAAACTAGTTTTTTGACAGGTTTCATACCACTCTTTAGTAAAATACTTCATTTCAATAATCTCCACTCTATTGAGATACTTCATTAGGTTACGAATAAGAATAGCACTAAACCGCTGGCGCGGTGGTTTTTGTAAGTATGTCTTTGCTGTTTACCCAAATATACTGTAAGCCTTTTCGGATCTCCTGTAAAATGTTAGAGATTTTACTTTAAAGGAGATGCTTTTTTATGACAAAGGAAGAGGTTTTAGCCAAGTTAGTGTTCGATGTGGAGCTTAGAGGGTTAAGTAAAAACACCCAGGCCGAATATTACACCAAAGTAAAACTTTTTCAAGAACACTACAATAAACCTGCTACCGAGCTTGGTGAAGAAGATATTCGATTTTTTCTCCACTATCTCACTACTGAAAGAAAGCTGGCCTCTGGCTCGGTAAATACTTACAACAGCGCTCTTCGCTTCTTGTACGGTGTAACATTAAACACTAAGTTGAATCTAAAGCAAATCCCCCGCCACCGCAAACAACGTAAATTCCCCGACATTCTTACCAAAGAGGAAATTCAGGCTCTTTTTGAGGCCTGCGATAACTTAAGAGATAAATGCATTCTGATGACTTTTTATGGTGCAGGGCTTCGCCTTAGTGAAGTGGCTGGTCTTAAAGTTTCAGATATCGATAGCAGCAAAATGCAGTTGTTTATACGTAATGCTAAAGGCAGCAAAGACCGATATGCTCTGCTTTCACAAGCTAACCTCGATATTCTCAGAACTTACTGGAAGGCTTATTGTCCTATAGAATCGCTTTTTTACAGCAGAAATCGCAAGGGTGCTCCTATGACTAGCGGGGCTATTCAAAATCTATTCCATAAATATGTATTTAAAGCTAACATCAGTAAAAATGTGACCGTTCACAGCATGCGCCATTATGTAGAGTCACAGATTATGGGGAGTATAACACAAGAATCTTCTAAATCAGCTTAATTTGTGTGAAAACACTCCCCATAATCTTTTACTCACATAGCGAATTTAACCATCTCATTAAGTTACCGTCTTCTTCCTACCTTGGCAGCCCGTCAGGTACTAATTCTGGATATGCATTTTCAATAGCTTTGCGTTTCATCTCGCTGTCAGCCCTGGCATATATTTCTGTTGTTGAACAATCACTATGACCAAGAAAATCCCGGATATATATCAAGTTAACTCCTGATTGAAGCAAATGCATGCTTTTGCTATGCCGGAATATATGGGGTGTGACTGGGAATCGAACAATAAAGTCACTACTGTTTTTTGCTTCTTTTACGTACTTATTGATGATATAAGATATTCCCCAACGAGATAATTTCTGGCGCTTCTGGTTAACAAATAAAAATTTTCAATGTCAGCCATGCCTGAGCAGCTTTTTCTAGTATCTAGATAGGAACTAAGCAGTGTTTTGGTGTTACTCATAATAGGAACCTGACGAATCTTGCTTCCCTTACCATGTAGAGTGATGACGGCTGGGTCCATAAGGCGGACATCTTTAACTTTAAGGTTAATGAGTTCGTCAACCCGTGCCGCTGTATCATAGAGCACAGACAAAAGAACCAAATCGCGGAATCCTTCTTTTGTGGAACTATCCGGTTGAGATAGAATAATCCTCATCTCATCGCCGGTCAGATAGGATACCAAGGGCTTAGGGCTTTTCTTATTTGGAATTGCGAGTATTCTTGTGGTTTCATAAAGGTTTTCAGGAAATTCTTTCTGGATATATCGGCAGAAGGAATGAATAACGGCCAGTCGGTGATTCCTGGTAGGGATGGAACAGCCTCGCTCTGTCTCAATCCATTCTAAGAAGCTCAGTACAAGTTCCTTAGTAAGCTGAGCCATCTTAATTCTCTCAGGAGCTAATCCCTTGCAGGTTTCACAGTAGGTTAGGAACAGCTTGAATGTATCCCTGTAGGCAGCAATCGTATGGGAACTTACATTTTTCTGACCGGGAAGGTATTTAGAGAGAAAACCGGTAAGGTATCTCGGGAAGTCACTTTCCCTCATACCAGCCGTCCCCCGTTCGGAATTACATCACTTTACTGTCTCAAGCAGAACGGGTAAACCATTTGATCTATTAAGGTTAAAATAGGCAATAAACCTATCCACCGAATCATCAACACTTTGAAACTTCTTTGTCATTTTGCGAGATTTTTGCACCAGATACTCAAGGTGATTTTTTGAGAATGCAAAGGTCAATCCTGACGTCATGCTAAACTCCTTCAGGTGGATCAACCTTGTAAACAGAAGAATATTCGGATTCAAGTTCTCACTCAGACCGATATCGATTATTTTAATTGATTCAGTTTTGTGTAACGGATCTCTAAGCTTTATAAATCCATCTTCTTTACTATCCTCCACTTCATATAGTTGAACATCGGATCGTTTCATGGCCGATAATAATTCTTCGTCCTCTGAATTTTCCGGTGGATATTTTTCAATGTACTCAGATAATGCGCTGCTGCCAGCTCTGATATTTCCATATATACTGAAATCATATAAGGCATCCTTTTCGGATTTAGATTCTATCACAACTTGATTATTAGAATTAAGGATTCCTAAAAGTGCAGCCGACTTTAAGTAGTCATCTGCGCTTACAAACCCCTTCAAAATTGCCATGTGTAGTCCAACTTGCCTTTTTCTATAGTTTCGATATTTTTCTTCTAAATCCACTTTACTTTCACTCCATATAATTTGATATTACGGTTCTCCACTTACATCAGGAAACGAGCGAGCCGTATCAGCTCAGCTCATTGCCTCTGTATACCCATTTATATTCTAGATAACTCATCCCTAAATGCCGGTCTATTTGCATATTTGTTATAAAGTTTCTGAATAATTTCCGCTGCCCGTTCTTTCCCACCAGCTTTTTTAAGATTACGAATAATAGCACATACCCTCTGATAATCTTTCCTATTACCTGCTCTTGCAGCGCTCTGCTCAATATTTTGCAGAAAAAGCAGGTAAACCTCTTCCTTGAATTCAGGAACAAGATGCCTGTAATAAATCTCGACCGATAAGGGACTTCCTTGAACGAACTCAAGTAATTTTGGTTTTTCCCCTTCTTCTATTAGAATACGGGGGTAGACATCCAGATAAGTCTTCTTCTGGTTTTCTAATAACAAAATGATCTTGGAGTAAACAGAGGGCCACTCATTTATAGTATAGGTGTTTTTCAATTCCTCGTAATAATCAAAGCTTCCGTCCAGAATAAAATCAGTTGCCATTCCACGCTGTTCATTAATCTTCCTGGAAAGTTTAAAGGCTTCGTACCTGTATTTCTTCCACTGGTTTACCAATCCGCGCAGGCTTTTATCCTTGTCCTCCCCATCAAGGGTAAGCTTTATGACATAGTCATAATCCTTTTTGTTCATAGCGCTTTCAATTGCCATTTCCCTGAAGTCGGAGTATTGCAGGTTATTTTCAATAAATTCCTGTGCTTTTTCCTGCCCGTCATGTTTCTCAACCTGATGATAGCGGATGAGATTAACCCGCTCGGCTAAGTAATTGACACCCCATGAATCTCTCTTTGCATTTTCCAGCATTATGCTTAAATAATTTTCCAATTTACCTCGTAAATCCGAAGTGTCGGCAAGCTCTGAACAGCATTCTATAAGGTCTATTCTCCAATCCGTCCAACCAATGTATCGTTGATGTGATGCTTCTTCGATCAGCTTATTAAACATATTTTTTTTGTGAATTAGTTTTAGTTCTTTATTCCCACTCATTTCATCAATAAAAGCTAAGCTTTCCTCAATAACTTCACCGATTACACCGTCAGAGTCATCTGCGTCTTGAAGTAAATCCATCATCTCCTGGATGACGCAAAGACTAAGTTGTAAAGCATGCACAGGTTTATTCTGCTCTAAAGCAAAATGGGCCTTTTCCTTCCAGAAGTCGTTCAAACTTTTGTAATAACTCCCCCGCATAGGTTTCCCTCTCAATTTCCCAGCCTATTTTTGAGAAAACAAGCATTGGCAGCCTGTCCGTGTATTCAATTTCAAGGTAGCCTTTCTTTATCATCCAATCAATCCGATGCGTTATTTCCTGTAAGGTCAGTTCCCGATGATATCCATACACCGGACATTGATCCAGTCTATGCTCCAGCACTTTTTTGTCTTTGGAACCCTTCAGAATCTTGGCTAGCATACTCCTTCCCCCAGTTGCAATAAGTTCATCGGCCGCACGAAGTATCGCCTTTATCTCTTCAATTGTTAAGCTTTTTATATCCCCGCTATCCAGCTCATATCTTACCCTTTGTTTTTTTCTGCTCATTGTTAAACCTGCTCCACTATTCCATACTTTTTATGTTCATCGATTTTAAGATAGTCAAAATGGTAAGTCATCAATACCTGTCTGTAGCTCCATGTCTTTTTCGCATTCTTCCTCTTCAGAATAAGCCGGAGCAAAAATTTCCTGAAAGCCCCAATAAAGCTCTTCTACCTTCTCTTCACACTGATCATGAAGTCTGTTTTCAAGCCAGCTTTTTTCTGCCGGGCTAAGCTTTCCGAAGGGCATGTTAAAAAGTCTATTCATGGTCATATCTGCAGCTTGCTCAGTTGGAGACTTTTTACTGCATCTTTTACATATGTGTTTTGCATGTCCCTTACCCGAAAAGCTCTCATTCGATTTATATTGTGAACAAATCTTGCAGTAATGGCCGCTTTTGCGTTTTTTCTTTGACATTTTTCTCTCCAATATTTCTAGTTTCTAACGACCAAATTTACTCATTCCATTATTTCAGGATATTTCCTTGCCCTGACGGATTAATATAAAAGCACCTTCTTTCATTTGTAGCAAGTGCTAGCCTTCCATAAAATCCGTGACTCTTCATCTTTATTGTAACAAAAAAGAGAGAACGCATCTCTCCATAAATTCTCGCAGTATTTTCTGCCTTATTAAGGCTTTGGAGCGAAGCGAAGCAAATCCAATAATCTCTCCTCAGACCCCTTAGGTTCAAAGGCGTATCCCACGCCGACGGGAGCAGTAGCACAATTACAGCATATTTTGGTAATTCACAGCACCGTAGAGTATACGCATTATAACAACCTGTCTTTCAAGCTCATTTACAAGGTAAAAAACAATATAATTATCAACCACTAACTTTCGATATCCTTTATTTCTTAGCAGTTCATCCAATACAAAACTTCCGGAATACGGAAAATATCTTAGTTTCATTATATTTCGTTCTATTTTTTCAAGTAGATTGTGTGCAGCAGCATCAGCAAATAGATCCTCGGAAATATAGCTATATATTTGTTCAAGATCTTCGCTTGCTTTAGGCGTGAACTTTAAACTATAACTCTTTGTAGACATATCTTTCCTTCAATTTTGCAAAGACTTCTTCCCCATCTAACAGTGGAACACCTTGGGCAAGTTGGTTCTCAGCCTCAGCAAGCTTCCTATAAACTTCAACCAGCGCAAGTTTACGTTCATAAGTTTCCATACTCATAATGACTAAATCCCCATATCCGTTTTTCGTAATAAAAATCGGCTCGTTCTGCTTGTGGCATAATTCAGAGATTTCGTTTGTATTTCGCAAATCTGTTATTGGTCTAATATGTGGCATATCCTCTCACCTCGTCATGAGTGTTGACATTATTATAGCATAATTATGTACATATATTATATGATTCTGCATAACATTCAGGACTGTAATTTCTCCAGACTCCTTATTAATTCATTAGCAATGTTAGGACTATCCAGTCGCATGATACTTTCTTCGGCACTACCAAAACTCAAAAGGTTGATACTTCCATACCACACGATCCTTTGGTCAATCACTGCATATTTCTGATGAATATTTGATTTAAAAATAAGACTTACCCCAGCATCCTTCAATAGATCCAGGGCATCCTGCAATGCACTCGCGTTCTTGTCGTTGAAATCTCCAATCGTCCGGGTTATCACGATTACTCTCACTTTATTTTCTAAGGCAATCCTCAGGTGCTGCATCATCTGCAATGTCCGTCTCTTGGTAACAAATGGGCTAACTATGAGAATTTCTCTTTTAGCATTGAGAATATCGTTTGTGTATACCGGTAGAAAATTGCTCTTATCAAAGATAACATCAATTGACTCTGGTGTGCTTTCGCCGCCTTTAGCTCTATAACCAATGGCAGCATACCCGTTAAGCCGTTTATGATACATCCGCTCAAGCATCCGTACATGGGTATCCACGTAATCATAAATTTGTACTTCATTTTTGTTGGCAAAGTGTCTGTGCAGCCTTCCGGCATATTGCTGCAAAGTACCTTTCCAGGATATTGGCATCACTAAAAACAAGGTATCTAGGCGTGGTTCATCAAAGCCCTCCCCAATATATTTACCTGTGGCAATTAAGGTTATCTGCTTGTCAGCGGGTGTTTCTGCTATCCTTTGCATTATCTCCCTAGTCTCTTTTATCCCCATTCCACCCGTTAAGGAGATCACTTCGGGAATTTTCTCTTTTAGTTTTTGGGCAAGAAATTCGACGTGCGCTGTACGCTCGGTTAAAACGAGACAATTTCTGCCCTGTTCGTAGCTTTTAACCACATCATCTATAATCTGTTGATTCCTAAATTCGTTAACAACAATTTCGGAATACAATTCTTGGATGGATACATTCTTTTCATTCTTATCTAAAGGAACTCTGAGGGATCGGAACTGGCTAAAAAAGCGGGCGTGAAAACTGGGATGGTCAACTGGGAGGCAAAGGGATTGTGCCCAGACCTCATCGTGGTGCCGCCGCAGTATGAACAGTATCTGAAATACTCGAAGATGACGAGAGTAATCTATCAGCGGTTTACAGATCAGGTCGAACAATACGGGATGGATGAGTGTTGATGAGTTTACCCATGAAATGAACAAGAGGTTCCCGGAGTCCAAATTAAGTAAGCCTATGGTATCAAGGTATGAAAACAATGTTCACAAACCGCAAAGGTTCTCTCTTGTCCAAGAAATCGCAGAGTTTTATGGAGTTACCACTGATTTTCTTATGGGCAGAACTGACGATAAGTATGAAAAGCTTGACAACTTGATTCCCTATAAGAAAATCCCACTTCTTGGCACGATTGCTGCAGGTATCCCTATTTTAGCCCAAGAGAATATTGAGGGTTATGAATATATCCCGGAAAGCATGAACGTTGACTTTTGTCTCCGTGTCAAAGGTGATTCTATGATTAATGCACGTATCATTGATGGGGACATCGTATTCATCCGTCAGCAGTCAGATGTTGATCATGGTGAGATAGCCGCTGTTTTGGTGGACGGAGAAAACGCAACCTTAAAGCGAGTCTACAAAGGGACTAACACCGTAACCTTGCACGCTGAAAATCCAAATTACCCCGATCAGGTATTCACCAAGAGAGACATGAGACAAGTTACTATTATCGGTAAGGCTGTAAGATTTAGTAGTGAGGTGAGGTAATGGCCAGTATCAAAAAAAGATCAGACGGTACGTGGCAAGCCACAATTTACTGTGGCCGAGATGAAAACGGTAAAAAGATCAATAAGTATGTTACTAAACACAGCGAAAAGGAAGTGAAAAAGGCCGCTCGCGAACTTGAGCAGGAGTTAGAAGATGGAAAACTGTCTAATGTCGATAATATTCGTGTCGCCGAATGGATTAAAAGCTGGCTAGAAATACACAAAAATCAATATAGCCCAAGTACGTATGTTTTGTACTTGGGCTATCTAAAAAACCACTATAGACCCTTCTTTAAACAAATGAAATTTAAGGAGTTAAAAGAAATTCACCTTAAGAAATTGCTTAACGAGCTCCTTGGAAAGATGTCGCAAACTAGCGCTCGTAGAGTAATGTCATGCCTAAGGCCAATCCTCCATGATGCTATGAAGAATAAGAGCCCCATGAGGGATATTAAACTACCGAAGGAAGACAAAGTAGACTACTCAGATGTCCCTACACCAGAAAAGTTCAAAGCTATTCATAACGCAGTGAGGGGAACAAGAGACGAACCAATCATCCTTCTAGCTGGATGGTGTGGACTAAGACGAGAAGAGATATTTGCACTTAGGCCCAATGACTTAGATTTCGCAAACAACACTATAAGGATTGATGAAGCCTATGTCATTAATGACCAAGGTAAATATCAGATCAAGAGCACAAAATCAGAAAATGGCTTGCGTGATGTAGCAGCTCCGCCCTACTTAATGGACCTTTTAAAAGTTGTCATACGGGATGGCTTCGCACTTAAAAAGAGGGAGCGAAAGATAATTGACATAAATGATAAAAATATAAAGAACGACCAATTAATGTTCCCGATGCGACCCGATAGCTACACCAGTTATTTAGGAAAGCTCGTGAGAGACAAAAAAATACCGAAGACTCGTTTGCACTTTCTTCGGCATTATCATGCGACATGGCTGTATGAAAATGATGTACTAGATCATTTAGCAGCCGAGCGCCTAGGACACGATATTAAAGTTTGAAAGGAATCTATCAGCATCTTGGAGTTAAAAAGAAAGATGAGATCAATCGAAAAATCATCGAGCTCCAACAAGAAGAAAGCAGATAAACTAAGAGCAGGATACGAAAATAGACCATTTATTATGGTCTATTTTTTTGGTCGGCATTTGGTCGACATTTGGGGTTCGACCCGCCTACCTTAAAAGGCTGAAAGCCTTGATATTACTGGTCGGAGCGACATGATTTGAACATGCGACCTCTACCACCCCAAGGTCGATTGCAAGGAGAACGTATATTCTTACGTGATTTTAAAACCCTTTATTCATGCACATTTGGATGGGGAACAAGTATTCTCCGTCCTCTTTTTACTTCACTTTACATTAGAATTTTTCATGTTTTCTTACTTTCATTGCACTACTAATTACACTACCAGACTATTATTAATTTCCCTAATTTAAGAACCGTTACTTTTGGAATTTTTCCTTATCAACATGTCTAATCCTATGACCCAATTAGATACGATACAAAGCTTACTCTTTATTATCTAATAACTTATTAATACTTTCAGCTACAGGTTTAATGTCTTCCTGATCTATAGCATTAAGTTTATTCAAACGATAAAGTCCATCTATTAAAAACGAAGTAAGTTGCAACATCGACTCTGCATCGTCTCTTATTATTACTTCACTACCATTGGATAAATAGACATTAAACTCTAATAAATAACTATCGTCCGAATTTTGAATAACTGAATATCTAATATTTCGCCAACCATATTCATTAATGGCCTCGTCCAAGGTTTGATGATATTTGGGTCCATATTTTGCAGCTAAAAATCTGAGATTCGTAGAAAGCTCGTTGTCTATATCTTTATCATCCAGAAAATTAGTTAAGTCTATAGTTTCAAAAACATCTAAACAAAAAACGACCACCCTCGCAAATTCTATACTATCAAGTAATGCGATTTGTTCAAGTAACTGCCTTCTATCGAAATATCCAGTCAAAGTATATTCTAATAATTCGTCGACTTTTAGAAATAAGCCTTTCAATGAAATTTCTCGAAGCGTCAATGCTTTGCAGTCCTCTTTAAATAACACCCTTACGTCTTTCTTTTTTTTATTACGTTCTACATTCTTTTCCTTAGTCAAAATATTCACCTCACATACAATATTACTTAATTAATACCAACTAAAGAACGCATTACCTTTTTTGTTTGCCCAAAAACATTAGAATCCTCATTCGCATAACCAATAGAATCAATGTTTTTTCCACGGTATTTTTCTTCTAAATTGTTATTTAAATAATAGTGAGAATACAAATCCTTTTCCAAAGTATCAACCTTCTTAGTGATTTGATTTTCTACTAATAAGTCTTTTATCTCACGTAATTGGCTGCTAATATCTTCTTTCGCCCTAACTTCCCCCATCGCATATGAAATTAAATAATTTAACTCTTTATTAATGCTGATTGAATTAGCCTTAGCCATCTGAACTACCTTGTAGTGTAATTCCTTAGGTAATCTCAGAAGTATTTTACCCGATAAATTTTGTTGTTCCTGAAATTCATATTTTGGAATTGGTACTGATTCACCCTCCGAAACCTTGGCAAATATCCAACCTTGTTTTGCATCTTCAAGATTCGCCAAAGACTCTTCTTTTGTTTCACCATGCGTTACACATCCAGGTAATTCAGGATGCTCTGCCATCCAATATGAATTTTTTCCATCAGTAATTTTATTTAATCGAATAGTATAATTAAGATCATCATATTTTTTGCATCTTATCAAAATATCTTCTAAATCGTCCTCAGGCTGCTTAATAAAGTCATCTAATTTTTGATCTGATTCAAAAATTTTAGTATCAATTAAATCTAAATTAAATTTTTTATGTTTCATATATTAATTATTCCTCCCTGATAATACCCACAAATATTAAAAGATTTTCTCCATCCATTAAAGTTATTATTTCCGGATAATTAGGGTATTTAAACTGTCTATGCCGAGTGCTTCCTTTTTTCCTCAGAGTACACTTAATACTCAAAAGAAATCGGCTCATTTCATCAAAAGTGATATCATTTGGCATAGGAATTTTCACAATTCGTTCCAAAAACTTTTCAGCACGACTCAATCCAGCCCACCTCAGTTTCCCATGTATTATTATAGTATTAGATATGATATTATGTGTCAACCACCAATACTATACAATATGTCTATACATTACCAATTTTTCGTCAGGTTTTTTTATCAATTATACACCTAAATTTACCAAGTGAATATCATTTTCTTATCTTTATTGTATCCTAAATAAGACTATGTGCCAGTGGCGGGGGCCCCCGAGTACCCCACTCACTGGCACATAGTCTATTTTCTATTTATTAATCGTTCATTCCAGATTTATCAAATATAGCTGTAACGGAGACTTGCATATTTGAAGGTACTGGTGCACGGATGTTTGTAATTTTATCAAGTAATGTCTGACTAAGCTTGAACCCGGTAAACATGGCGTAGGTATCATAGTGATTGGCAATGCGTTTGCGATATAAAATAAACTCTGCACCAACTTTTTGCTTTACTACATACCATTTTTCTACACAGACAAATAGGGTAAATGGTAGGATGCGGAAGGGTCCGAAGCGATTGACTTTTCTGTGGATCATTTCATACTCGACAAATCCTCTGATCTGTTTATCGATCATTCGGTCATTTTGGGCAACAAGTATGAAGTAATAGCCCAGTTTTCTGTACTGCGAGAAAAAGTCTATCCATTCTGCGCGATCTGTTTTTAGGGATTCCCGGCAATTAAAGCGGCCTCCTGCTTCGTCAATGACGACGAGGCATTGGGATTCTTTTTTCTTTTCGATCATGCCGTGTTCTATGGCAAAGACTACTAGGCTTTCTACGGTTATTTGTTCGTTGGGTAGGTAAAAAAAGTGTTTGTCATAGCCACGTTTTAATTCTTTGGCGGTGAA
>NZ_MASS01000043.1 GCF_001707885.1 Desulfosporosinus cupriresistens
AAAGATCCTTTTATCCCCGAAGGGGACCTCTAAATCAGCGGTTATCTTTCCTTCCCGCAGGTACCGTTCAATGGTTTCAGTTTGCACATCCACCATCCTCACGAACTCCAGCTGAGATATCATCCCTTTCACTTCATCCTGCCAGTTAAAGAGATCAATCAGTTATAATCCGCAGCATTCACCGGGAAGTCCAGAAACACAGACGGTTTTTCCCCTCTGGTGATTAAATCTCTGTCCAGCTCAAACCGCTTCTGGGAGGCAACAACGTACTCTCCCGCCCTATATTCCTTCATGTTAAACATCCTGTGCAGAAAGTAAGACATGTTAAACAATCCTGCATTATCAATAAAATCGAAGACCATCAGGTAGTCCTTACCCGCGCACTTGCGCATCCCCCGGCCCAGCTGCTGAACATAAAGTGTCCTGGAAAGCGTCGGCCTGGCCATAAACAAGACTTCTGTTTTAGGACTGTCCCAGCCCTCGTTTAAAAGGTCACAAGCACATAAGACTTGGATATCCCCATTTTCATAAAGATCTAAAATCCGCGACCTTTCTCCTGACTTCATAGAACCGGAAACAGCCTCACAATTAATTCCTTGTTGCTTAAACACACAAAAAAGCATCCAGCTTGTCCTCAAGGTTCTTATACACCTTCTTAGACATAGCCTGAACGCCCGGTGAATGATTGAAGAAATCTTCTATATTATGGACGGGGGGATTGCAATCACTCAACCTTTTTACAAGGTTAATGATCCGGACCATCTCCATTTTAGTTGTTTCAAATTTAACTTTATGTTTGATTTTATATTTAACAGGAAAAGCATCAGGAAAAAGGCCTAAAGTTATTCCCGTGGGAAAGGTTTCGATAATCACGTGTTTTTTATTGGTTAAGTCACCTGTGAGGGAAAAAGCCGGCATCCGCTTTCGAATGGCTTTGACGACCTCTTCTCCACGAACTACTCCGAAGTGGTTGAGCATAAAGCTTTTACTGCAGGTGAAAACGGACAGATTTTTACCATGAATTTTTTCTCTCATAATAGCTCCATCACAGTATCTGGCACCTGTTTCGTTATTCACGATTAGGGAGCATCAATCCCCACGATGGCTCCATCCCGGGCATACTCTTCAACAATGGCCGCAATCATTTCGTCACTGAAAACCTTGGACTCACAATAGCCGATTTCTCCATTGTCAGCGATCACACAAATTCCCGATTCATTGGCATAGGTCCATGCTAAGTCGATTCCGATATAATGCATTTATGTACCCCCAAAACCCTTGGCTTTAATTCAATCCTCAAGCGAGTCTGGCATTATGGACAACGTTTGACGCATACCTTTCTTTTTCGCCGAACTTCCCGCTTTTCCTTCCACCGATCACCAAATATTTCAAAAACTATGCCAAGGAACGTCCATTTGCGAGCAAGAATGACTGCTCGATAGATTAAATTTTAAAAGGGTACCCAATGGGTACCCCAAAAGCCAAACATCAATCCTTACTCAGCGATTCCAGCAACTTCTGAAGATAGTCGATTTGTTCCGGTGAAAGCTTTTTCGCGGTACTCAGTAGTCGTTGGATCTCCGGTCCCAAGATCTGTTCTTCTTCTGTAAAGAATTCCGCAAGGCTAATGCCTAGAGCGGCACATATGCTTTCGAGGGAACCAAGTGAGGGACTTCAATCATGTACCTTCACTCAACCTAGTCACAGCCACTTCAAGATTTCTCTTGGCAAATCCCATCCGCGAAGCCAGAACCTGGATCGATTGCCGATAGGAATTTTCCAGTTCTTCAGGAAGTATGCCGCCTTCACCATTACTAATCACCGTTCCGACAGGGGAAGTCGCCTTAGCCAAGGCAGTCTTGGCCTCTTTGCTCAGGGCTCCATAGGACATACCGCCAATCATTACGGGAGTTTCGATCACCAGCGGTTTTTTAGTAAGTTAGGCATTCTTCCTTTGCTGCTCAGTAATGGTTTCGGCTGTGAACTCTTTAAATGGTACTCAGAGATATTTCGAGAATACAGCCCTCTTATTTCGTTTATTCAAGAGCAAATGGCGTACTTTTGACCATAAAATATGATTCGTTAATTACTCCGTGCGGGGGAATATTGATAAAATCCTCTTCATCCCAAGGTCCATTAACTAACTTGTAAATATATGCTGAATTCCCTTGCGTGATTTGATGATCCAATTTCAGTAATTGTCCTATCTCTCTAGAGCGCTGCAGATATTTTTCTTCATTCGGAATACCTGTTCGGATAAATAATACGCGCTTATAACTACTATACATCAATGCAAAAACTCGGGTAGTCTTTTTTTTACCATACTTTTCATAAGTGCGATTATACTCAGCAACAATAGACCCTTCGCTATTCGTCCAGCCGCATGACGTATACAATGTTCCTGTCTCTTCCAAGCGATGTTTCTCAAAACTCGCTTGAGAACCAAGCAGCAGTGGAATGCAGTCATGTACCCGCGGTATTCTCAACGTAAAGTCACCCGCTCGTAAATTCTTTGCCGCGCCGCCGCATAGACCAAATGCCAAAACAACTTGCGAATAGCCGGTTAAGCTATCCAGAATACTTTGCAATTCCAGACCTAATTTTTCTGGATAATTATGCCGTCCTTGGGGAAGAAACTCGAATTCTATCTTTCGACCTGAAGCCACGGCAAGCAGTTCTTCTTTCATAACCTCGCAGGCAATTATTTTTAGTGTCATAACATTGTCTCCTTATCACTTTCATTGGAATACCTGAACCAGCTCTATGTTCATTGATCTTTCGCTTGTATATTCGTTATGTGTATTATGTGTATTATGTGTATATGCACGTATTTTGTTAATTTTTACTATACATTTGGAAATCGGCCATGTCAATAGCAAACTCTAGTATATCCCCTACAAACGTTAATGTAATCATAAAGGTCAAATTAAGCGCCCTAAAAGCGTTCTTTATATTAGCCGATTTAAGAACAACAAAAATAAATAATTGTAAGTATGATAAGTATGATGTATCATACTTATAGGGGTGGTAAGAATGATGCATCATGGGAAATTCTATGGTTCGACGGTTATGGGAGAACGTGGACAAGTCGTTATTCCGGCAGAGGCTCGCGAAGAAATTGGTATCAAACCAGGTGAGAAACTAATTGTTCTAGGAAATAAGAAACGCGGGGTCGTAATCTTATTTAAATCTGATGTCATGACTCGCTTCGCAGATATGATGTTTCGAAAGGCTAAATTTTTCGAGGAGATGTTTAGCTCTTCCTTAGATGACGTAGAAAACGATAAACCAAACAACTAGGGAGGTTACTCATGCCAATCATCACAAAGTTTTTCAAGGACAAACGCTTTCGAACGATCATTTTTATGTTTCTGCAATTTGTCGTGCAGCTTTGGTGGATCAGTCAGAAAAAACGCTTCCTCACCAATGAAAACTATCAAAAGCAGATCAAAGGGATTTATCGGAAACAAGCCCGCGCATTTGCAGAGACGGCTACCGAACTGGGCGGACTTCTCATCAAGTTGGGACAATTTTTTAGTTCTAGGGTCGATGTTTTACCTGAGGAATACACAAGTGAACTTGCTAAGTTGCAGGATGCTGTCAAACCGGTCGGAACAAAGGAAATCATCCAACGAATTGAAGCAGAATATTGTTGTCCTATTGCTGAGGTTTATACCAACTTTTCTCAAGAAGCCGTCGCTTCTGCCTCGTTAGGACAGGTTCATACCGCTGAGATAAAAGGTCATACTAAAGTAGCTGTTAAAATATTGCGACCCGGCATTGAGGAGATTATCCAAACAGACTTGAAGGCTCTACGCTTTATGGTGACCTTCGCTAAGCGCTATCCCAAGCTTAATGCGACCGTCGATCTGGAACAAATTTATGATGAGTTTGTGGAAACGACACTTGATGAACTTGATTACATCAAAGAGGGACAACATGCCGATACGTTCCGAGCGAATTTCTCTGGAGACTCTCGAATCGGCGTTCCTGAAGTGTATTGGGAATATACGACTAAGCATGTGCTGACGATGGAATGTGTCACAGGCTATAAAGTGAACGATTACCATTCTCTGGCAAGGATCGGGTTAGATCGAGCACAACTTGCGGATACGTTGATTTCCGCTTATGTGCAGCAATTACTGAGTGATGCCTTTTTCCATGCTGACCCTCATCCAGGTAATTTAATCGTTAAAGACGATGGAACACTCGTCTTCATCGACTTCGGAATGGTGGGTCGGATTGAGAAAGGTATGCGGGAAAACTTGATGGCTTTCGTCATGGCATTATTCAAGAAGGATACGGATCAAATGGTGATTGTCTTTGAAAAACTCGGGTTCCTTCGCCCCCATGCAGATAAACAAACCTTAGCTAAAGGGCTCAAACTCGTCTTGGGGAATGTCTTTGATGATCCAAGTTTGAGTAAAGTCAATTCGGAAGAATTTCTTCTAGAACTAAGAGAATTTATGTATTCCATGCCCTTTCAAATTCCGGCTCGAACCTTGTTTTTAGGCAAATCTCTCTTAACGATCATGGGGATTTGTGGTGGACTAAACCCTCAGCTCGATCTTATCAAAACGCTTCGCCCCTATGCGGAGGAGTTATTATTGGGGGACGAATCGGAAACGGGTACTCAAGGTTTTATTTTAAGCCAAGCGAAGAAGACACTCACAGAAGTTATTAGTCTGCCTGAAAAGTTAAACCGACTGGTTACTGGGTTAGAAGATGGTGAGATTAGACTTCATCCGTCCAGGAGTTTTGAGCAAAATCTCTTGCAAAACCAGAAGGACCTGGCAAGCCGTATAACAAGTGCGATTTTTAGCTGCGGATTCTTAATCTCAGGCGTGATTTTGCTAGAGGGTCCCTATTCGAGGGTTGGCTTGTTGTTAATTCTCATTTCAGCCCTAACTTTGGCCACATTTTTGAAACGCAGCTCCAACTCGGCGGGACAAAAGAGAATGGGCCGAAGAAGCAGGGCTATGAGACAATCTTCAGGATTTCATAAACCGCGTTTTCATCCCTAAAAAACCCTTTGGAGATTTATTCCTGTGGTCCTGGAGCGGACTTATAATCGTTGAGGTTCATTTAAATTAAAATAGCATCAGAAAAGGAGAGGTCTCGATGAGTTTTGAAAATTATAAGTTCACCTACGAGGAAAATGAAGAAGGTTTCACTGTGACCCTTAAGGGGGACAAAGAAAAGCTGCGCGCAAAGCTGGAAGCGTTTGAAGCCTTACTGAATTTCAAAGAGAAGGCTAAGCAAGCAGGTTGCGAACATCATGGCGGCTGTTCCCCTATTCATGAGTTCTTTAAAGCCATGCACAATCACCATGCCCATCATGGTGAGGGACATGGGCACTGTGGGCATCATGAGCATCATGGGCATCACGGGCATCACGGAGAGCACGCCTTCAAACATGGACATTGTGACAAGTCTTCTATGGATAAGGCTTCCGTGAATCAAAACGATGAAACCAAAAAGACTGAAGAATAATTTAAAAAGAGGCTGTCAATATTAGATTACAATCGTTGCATTCGACCCAAATTGTAAGGCTCCAGCTTCTAGAAATGTGAGTGCGTATACATTAGACTTTTATTCAAACGAAACAAGGCTGAAAGCGATCGCTTTCGGCCTTGTTTCGTTTAGATAAAGCTTTGAGATGCAGCCTTACCTTTCTTTTCAGAGGGCAGAGAATGGCATTATACTCATTTTCAAGCACCTTTAAATAATCCTGTAAATTAGACGAGATTTGAGCTAAAACTGCTCACAACTAAGTTTTGAGAAGCCAAATTCGTTGGCAGCTGTAAAGTATTCCAACCGATCGACCAGTTTTATTTCATCTTTAGCAGGTAAATTGATTCCCCCCTGCTCCGGACTGATCCGCAGGTAATCACCTCCAACTACCCGATCTACAGGAGGCAAGGTTATAGGAGGGTCCCAGCTTCTAAAAATAAAAAGTCCTACAATCAAATTAGAAAATTTGACCGTAGGACTTTACCTTCATCCCCGGAGACAATAAATAGTAAGGCAGGTCTCCTGGCTAACGGGTCATTGCTAATTCCCAAGGCCTTCCCAGCTTATGCCAGTGACCATTCGATAGCTCGCCGATTACAGTGGTGGGTCCGCTCCGTTTAATAGCCTAAATGAGCTATTTTCGAATTCCCTATTCTCCCCTCTTAACGGGGCACCTTGATTTATATAGTTGAATTGAGCCTATAATAATCTGAATAGATTGTCAAGTCCGATTATGCTTCCACAAGTGATCATTGTTTCTAGACTTCGTTAAGCCCAAAGCATCCCTCACAAACATAGCCAAGCCATATTTTGCACCTCATAATCGAACTTCTATTTCTAACCAAGGTTATGTAACAGACTTAGCAGTGGTGATCATAAATCCTACTCTATTAATTACTCAATAATTCCTAATATTTCCTCCATGGCCACTCAGGCTCATTATATAAGCGTGAACGTAAGATTGTCCATATCTCTTTAAAGCTCTCTTGAATATTTTCTGCACTATTGCCCAGGGCCCGGAAACAATAAGCATGCTTACAAATTGCAGATCCGGCTATCAATACATTAAAGCGTTTAGCTAAATGTTCCATAAAACTATTTTCAATGTCATTGTCGCGCTGCAGCAATTCAAGGATCACCTTTTGCAGATTTGGATCAATGGCCCAAAATGTTCCCATGTGCGAATAGCCATGCATTAGTCCCAACGGGCTACACCATGTGTTCAAAAAAGGAAGTGCCTTTGGCGGCTCCAGCAAAAACCTGTCACTAAAAATTAATTCTCGGTCTAGGAAAATATTGGTCTGCTGATCGAGTAAATTGTATTTAAAGAGCTCTTGGCGGGCGACTCGACCAGGTGCAATAATTTCCCAAAAAAACGCCGAGGCTTTGCTGGATATTTGAAGATTCGTACGACTATATAAACATGCTTCGGCAAAGGGTATAATCACTTCTGGCATGTACTCCAGTCTTGCTCCATCCTCAACAATCAAGGTCGTGAATTGCCTCGAGAGAATTCCCTGCGGTGAGCGAAAAACCTTTGTCGCCCCTTGACCGAAAACAACCGCCTGAGCATCAGGTTTGACACGCACTAAAATACTATGCTGGTCTCCTTGCAGAAGACCAGCAGCTGGATTCATGATATAGAAAAAAACCTCTTCCTTGTCCGTAAAATAGAGAGGGCTTGACGCCCGCAGCGGCATTCTCTGGCGAAGAGAACTGATGATACTCCTGCCATTATCTTGCTGGACTTCAACTCGAAGAATACCACGTTTTAACTGTGCATTCATCTGATATCCTCCATGATAACGTTTTTCCGAATCCACATTATGACGTTATCTAAACCTTCTTCATTTTTAAGATTAGTGAACAAAAAGGGTCGTTCACCACGCATTCGCCGGGAATCTTGAGCCATTACTTCCAAGCTTGCTCCAACATACGGAGCCAGATCTATTTTATTGATTAGCAAAAGATCTGAACGAGTAATTCCAGGTCCCCCTTTGCGAGGAATTTTTTCCCCTTGGGCTACGTCAATAATATAAATCGAAACATCAACTAATTCAGGACTAAAGGTTGCAGCTAAATTATCGCCTCCACTTTCCACAAAAATAATTTGCAGATCCGGGATTCTTTCCTTTAGAGTGTCAATCGCTTCCAGGTTCATAGAGGCATCTTCTCTTATGGCTGTGTGAGGGCACCCTCCCGTTTCAACTCCCATGATCCGATCCTTGGGCAAAACACCATGACTACACAGGAATTCAGCATCCTCCTTTGTGAAAATATCATTAGTTATAACAGCCAGACTATACTCTGCTACCAAATAGCGAGTTAATTTTTCCACAAGGGCAGTTTTTCCTGACCCAACAGGACCCCCAACCCCAATACGAATCGGCCACACTAAAAACACCTCCTTCACTTTTCGAGGTTCGAGGTTCGAGGCACCGAGGTTCTAATGCCTGCGTTTCTTTAAATAGCTGCGCTTTTCCACGTCCTTGAAAGCGTTATGACATCGAACTCCAAACTTCAAACATTGAACTCCTAGGACATAAAAATTCGGGAATATAATCTCTCATGAGCCATGCCTGCCCAATCGAAGGCTGGTGCACTGCCACCCCAATCTTTGTCATCTGCCGTTGTTGCCCATTGAATACAGGTATCAAGAAGAGGTTGAAGGAGCGCCAGTACCTGCTGTCCACTGGTCTGGCCTAACGGAATAGCCCGTACGCCATTCGCAATAAGAGACGCAGTGCTCATATGGGCAAATGCAGTAAGTAGTAATGCTAATTCAATCCCTGCGCCAGCTCCATAATGTCCCCAAATAATAGCCTGGTGACCAAATGGAAAATTAACCTCTGATTGATAAGTGGTATCAATTTCACCTAGTAATTGCCGAAGCCTTCTACCCATCTTCACACTACCCTCACGGCTTTCAGAAGGTAATTTCATGGCATTCAACCGTCGATCCAGTAAATAAAGGTGCTTCAAGTCTGATTGTTTTGTTGCATTCCAAGCAAGTTTTACTGCCAGTAAATCTGTAGGTCGCCATGTGAAGTAGAGAAAGGTCTGCATAAACTGAGCTAATTCTTGCTGGGTTTTGATGTCACCGCCCTGAATAAACGTTTCAAGTCCGAAAGATTGAGTAAAGCCACCGGAAGGAAAGGCTGAATCTGCCAATTGCATTAAGCGCAAACCGACCAACGTTGATTGTTTAATCATGGTGCAAAAGCTCCGGCTTCTTTAACCGGATATAACCCTAGTTTAGCGAGCTGCTCTTGTAATACTTGATTATAGGGTGTGATCACAAAATCACTTTTCAACTCTATTGGGGCATGCATATTACCAATCGCATGAGCAGCCAATCCCATTTCCCTCATATTCCCGACAGGAACTACTAAAACAGCTTCTTCTTTTACCTTTACTACAATAAGGTGATTTTCCTCTCTATAAAGAATATCTCCCGGATGCAAATGTCCGCTTTCCAGTTGTATCCCAATATCTCTACCCACATCAGTTGTTTTACGAAGAATCCTCTTTTGGAGTTCGTCCCAAGAAAGATGAAGCTGTTCTATGGTAAAAGCCTCTTTTTCGCACTGATAAATCTGTTCCAAGTCAGCAAGTTTTCCAATCACTTTAGTTACGATCATAGCCTTCAAACTCCTATCAACTTTTCGCCCAACCTAAAACATAAAGTACCGCTGTGCCATAGGTAGGACATCAGCTGGTTCGCAAGTTAGGATTTCTCCATCTGCTGTAACCTGATAGGTCTCAGGATCCACGGATATCAGAGGCGTTGCCCAATTATGTTTCATGTCAACCTTGCCAATATGACGACAGTTCTTCACCGGAACAAGTTTTTTGTCTAGTTTGAGCTCTTTAGCTAACGTTTCCGGATCAGCTGCTTGGGATATAAAAGTAACCGAACAAGCGGCAACCCCTTTACCAAAGGCAGCAAACATTGGCTGTTGGAGGACTGGTTGTGGGGTAGGAATAGAGGCATTGGCATCTCCCATAGCGGCATGCATAATAAACCCACCTTTGATCACCATCGCAGGTTTTACACCGAAAAACTTCGGCTTCCATAGTACAAGATCCGCTAATTTCCCCTTTTCAACCGAACCAACCAGATGGCTAATACCATGAGTAATAGCAGGATTAACGGTGTACTTACTAACGTAACGTTTGATCCGGTTATTGTCATTATTTATACTGTCAGACTCCAAGGAGCCCCGCTGAATTTTCATCTTATGCGCTGTCTGCCAGGTCCTAATAATAACCTCTCCAACCCGTCCCATCGCTTGAGAATCAGAAGACATCATGGAGATTACGCCTAAATCATGAAGGATATCCTCAGCCGCAATGGTTTCTGGACGAATACGGGAATCCGCAAAAGCGATATCCTCAGGGACTTGTTTATCAAGATGATGACACACCATCAACATATCAAGATGCTCTTCTAATGTATTAACCGTAAATGGTCGGGTAGGATTGGTTGAAGACGGTAAGACATTGGGCAGGGAGGCAATTTTAATAATGTCCGGCGCATGGCCCCCTCCAGCTCCTTCAGTGTGAAAAGTATGAATAGTCCGCCCGGCAATCGCAGCAATTGTGTCTTCAACAAAGCCTGCTTCATTAAGGGTATCCGTATGGATGGCCACCTGAATATCATATTCATCCGCTACTTTTAGGCAGCAGTCAATTGCGGCAGGAGTAGACCCCCAATCTTCATGCAGCTTAAGACCAATTGCCCCGGCTTTAACTTGGGCTATCAGCGGTTCAGGACAAGAATTATTCCCTTTTCCGAAAAAACCAAGATTAATCGGAAACCCTTCAGCAGACTGCAGCATCCGGTATAAGTTCCATTCTCCCGGAGTACAGGTAGTAGCATTTGTGCCAGCTGCTGGGCCGGTTCCACCTCCTAACATCGTTGTGATACCAGAAGCAATCGCTGTTTCAATTTGCTGCGGACAAATAAAATGAATGTGACTATCAATTCCGCCTGCCGTAACGATATAGTTCTCTCCTGCAATCACCTCAGTGCCTGCCCCTATGGGAAGGTTAACCCCAGCCATCGTCTTGGGATTTCCTGCGTGACCCAGGTCATAAATACGTCCTGCCTTGATACCTATGTCAGCCTTAATAATACCCCAGTAGTCAATTATCACTGCGTTTGTAATGACCAAATCCATAGCTTCAACCAAAGCCTGGGGATCCTGCCCCATACCATCCCGAATGACTTTACCACCACCAAATTTTGCTTCATCACCAGGATGGGTAAGATCATCTTCCACTTCTAGCCATAACTCTGTATCAGCTAAGCGAATTTTATCGCCAGTAGTTGGTCCATACATATCAGCATGTTGACGGTGTGACATGCTTAAACTCACAGTTCAATTCCTCCTCCCCTTATTTCAGCAAGCTTTAAATTTGAATATTAAGGAGACTATCTGCCTCGAAGTCCTTCTTCAAATCTAACACCTAGAACCTAGTACTTCGTTTCTAGAACATTGATCCACGCAACTCGATCCGTCCTCCGGCATCTGACCTCCGACTTCTGGTTTTATGAATCCTTGCCGCTTAGCTTGTTCAATACATGTCGTCTTAACCTGACAACCAGCAGTTAAATTATTTGCTCCAAACCAAGGCCCCGGACCGGAAAATCGAACAAGACTAACCGTATGGCTTTCGCCCGGTTCGAAACGAACAGCGGTACCGGAGGGAATGTTTATACGCATGCCCCAAGCTAAGGCTCGATCAAAGACTAAATACCTGTTTACTTCAAAAAAATGATAATGAGATCCAACCTGAATAGGACGGTCGCCAGTGTTTTCAACCGTTATTGTTTCTGTAGACAGGCCTTGATTCGCTTCTATTGTTCCCTGAGCCAATTTATACTCACCAGGTATCATACCTCTTACCCCCTGCAATGTCCGATATTTGATGTTCGGAGTTCGATGCTCGGATTGAAACTCTTAACCTGACTTCTGGCTTCTGACCTCCGACCCCCGACCTCTGTTATCCGTTTCACTCAGCGACCGGATAAGCCTGATAGGATGATGTACTGTAACTAATTTCGTACCATCAGGAAAGGTTCCCTCAACCTGAATTTCCTCTATCATTTCAGGGACTCCCTCCATAACCTGGTCACGCATCAGGATGTTTGTGCCCATCTCCATGAGTTGGGCAACTGTATACCCGTCGCGTATTCGTTCCAGCAATTCAGCGCTAATCAAGGACACTGCTTCTGGATAATTTAACTTCAAGCCGCGCTTTAAACGTTCACGTGCTACCTGTCCCGCAGTATAAATCAGCAGTTTATCTCTTTCAGTCGGACTTAGATGCATAACCCAACCTCCTTTTACTCGTTATTGATCATATAGACATGCGCTTCTGAATTTCTTCTTGATTTAATTCCATAGTGAAGCCTTCTGTCACAATACTCCCCTTTTCCATCACGTAATAATAATCAGAAACCTCAACGACAAACTCCAAATACTGTTCAACTATCAGAATTGTTAAGTTTGCTTCTGAATTTAATTTTTTTATTACCCGACCGATTTCCTGAATTACGGAGGGTTGTATTCCTTCTGTAGGTTCATCCAAGATCAGCAATTTGGGCTTTGACACCAGAGCCCGGGCGATAGCCAGTTGTTGCTGCTGTCCACCGCTCAGATCACCACCTTTTCTTTTCAGCATAGCCTTCAAAACCGGAAATAGTTCATAGATCTCTTCATCGATATTTCCATTCCCTCCAGATGCCTCAAGGCCAAGTAAAAGGTTTTCATGGACGCTTAACTGTGGGAAAATATCTCTACCTTGCGGAACATAACTGATCCCTTGTCGAGCCCTATAATAGGTAGGCTTCTTCATGATTTCCCCGCCATTGAACTTGATACTCCCCTTAGGGGTCTTAACCAAACCCATAACACTTTTTAAAAAAGTTGTCTTGCCTACCCCGTTACGGCCGAGAAGGCAAACAATTTGCCCGTTTGGCACATGCAGATTTATATCATTGAGTACGATACTTTCCCCATAAAAAGCCTCAAGGTTTCTAACATCAAGCATCGCGTTCCCCACCCCGCCCAAGATAGACATCAATTACCTTTTGATTATTCTGAACGTCATAAACACTGCCCTCATCCAATATTGCCCCTTCGTGAAGAACCGTAACCTTACTTGCATAATCCCTTACAAATTCCATATCGTGTTCGACGACAACAATGGTACAATTTTGAGCTATTTTTTTCAGAAGTTCCCCAGTCTTGTCGGTCTCAGCCCGACCCATTCCGGCAACTGGTTCATCCAGCAGCATAAGTTTAGGCTCCTGAGCGAGCAGCATTCCGATTTCTAACCACTGCTTCTCACCATGAGATAAGGCTGTCGGGGTGTTATATCTTTTTTCATATAAACCAATCGTGACTAAGATATCCTTAATTCTCTCGATCTGTTCTTTCCTAAGCCTCTGAAACAAGGAAGAATACAGGGAACGATCCTTCACAACTGCAAGTTCCATGTTTTCATACACAGTCATATTGGTAAATACGGAGGGTACCTGAAACTTCCTTCCGATTCCGACATTGACAATCTCATGCTCCGCATAACGAGTAACTTCTCTATCCAAAAACTTAACCTGGCCTGATTGCGGCTTAACCCGCCCGCAAATAGCATCCAGTAAGGTTGTTTTTCCGGCACCGTTCGGTCCGATAAAAAAACGAATCTCTCCTTTTTTTATCCCGGTATTCACATTATTAACCGCCTTAAATCCATCAAAGCTTACTGTTAGATTATCAATCTGTAAAATCGATTCCATATCTCCACCGCCTCTTGATTTTATCAATATCCATTGTCCTAGTTTAATTCACTGGGCGTTTTAGTGATTAGTGTGTAGGGCTTGTTTACTAACCTTCCTTGTTATTTTCTTGGCCAGTCCCACAATACCGTTAGGCATGAACAAGACTATGAAAATAAAGGCCAAGCCTATAAAGTAAGACCAGACATCCGGGAAACTTTCACTGATCCCACTTTTCAAGGCATTTACCAGTATTGCCCCAATAACAGCGCCGATCAATGTTCCGCGTCCACCGATAGCTACCCAAATAATCATTTCAATAGATGGCACTATTCCCATTTCGGCTGGGGAGATAATACCGACCTGAGGTACAAAGATTGCACCAGCCAGCCCTGCTATTCCTGCAGATAAACAGTAAACAAATATTTTATATGTTGTAGGATTATACCCTGAGAATCGGACTCTGTTTTCCCCATCCCTGATGGCTACAAGGATCCTGCCTAATCTTCGTTTAAGCAATACACTACAAAATACATAGACCAAAACAAGAAGTCCTATCGAGATGTAATATAAAACAAGCTTTGTTGAACCATTCGATAAAGCGGAGCCCAGAATACTTTTATAATTTGTCAGGCCGTTCGTTCCACCGGTATATGCCTGTTGACCAATAAAAAGAGTGACAAATATAATAGCTAAGGCTTGAGACAAGATGGAAAAATATACACCCCGGATGCGGTTCTTAAAGGTTAAAAACCCTATAAAAAACGCCAATATACTCGGCACTAAGATTGCCATAACAAGAGCAAGAATACTGTTGGAAAAAGGTTTCCAAAACCAAGGAAGTCCTTCAAGCCCGCTCCAAGACATAAAATCCGGTAGTTTTCCGTGGGCAGCTTCTAACTTCAGATACATGGCCATGCAATATGCCCCAAGTCCAAAGAACACCCCGTGTCCAAGGCTTAAAATCCCCGTGAATCCCCAGATCAAATCTAAACCAATTGCCAAAATAGCGTAGGCAATAAATTTTCCAAGTAAATTTATTCTGAAATCGGACAAAAACAAGGGAGCTAAGACTAAACCCAATATGATAACCGAGAATACTAATTTCTCTTTTGAATTCACCAAACTTCGAGCATCGAACTTCAAACATCGAATCATCGTTTTGTCCCTCCTTCCCGTAATACTTTACTACTCGTCTAATGAACGGCTGCTGATGTTAAATAGACCTTTGGGCCTCCATTGTAAAAATGTAATAATTAAGAGAAAGACTAAGACCTTTGCAAGCGAGGTATTGGTATAAAACTCAAGGGTAGTGTTGGCTGTTCCGATAAATAGTCCACCAGCTACAGTTCCTATCAGCTTTCCTACGCCGCCCAGAACTACAACCATAAACGTATCGACAATATAATTAGTTCCTAAGGTGGACCCGATTGAACCCAGCAAGGTCAAAGCACACCCGGCAATTCC
Source organism: Desulfosporosinus cupriresistens (assembly GCF_001707885.1). Taxonomy (GTDB): domain Bacteria; phylum Bacillota; class Desulfitobacteriia; order Desulfitobacteriales; family Desulfitobacteriaceae; genus Desulfosporosinus. Next base: position 14,765 of record NZ_MASS01000043.1, read on the forward strand.
GGCCAGCCCTGAGCCGATGGCAAATGTATATGCATCGACTCTTCTAGTATTAATACCCATACTCTCTGCCATTTCTCTATTCTGCATGACCGCTCGAATTCGCCGACCGGTTTTACTCTTATATAGAAGTACGAACATACCCAGGATACACGCAATGACTAAGGCGATAATAAAAAGACGCTTATAGGGCAGCTGCAGTCCTTGGTGTAAAACGAGCCCGCCTTCCAACCAGCCCGGACTTTTGACATCGACATTAGGCGCCCCAAAAATACTTCTGGCTAGTTGCTGCAACACTAAACTGACTCCCCAGGTTGCCAGGATACTGTCCAATGGTCTATTGTAAAGATGGCGGATCACTGTCCCTTCCAGCACAAATCCTATAAATGCAGCCACGACAAACGAAGCAGGGATAGCAAGGACAAAATATAATCCAAAAAGACTCTTATCCAGATGTATAAATAGATTTTGGACGAGATACGTAACATAGGCACCAATCATGATAAACTCACCATGAGCCATATTAATCACTTTCATCAAACCAAAGGTTATGGCCAATCCCAAGGCGGCTAGCATAAGAATCGAGCTGACGCTGATTCCATTAAATATTTGCAGGATATACGTTCCCATTTTTCCACCCCTTTTCCTGAGTGTATTAGTAGCAACGGTGCAGGCTTTATCTCACCTGCACCGTTAAACCATAATCCACTATGTCAGTAACTAATTACTAAGACCCTTAGCCCAATCATAGGATTTCAGGAACGGATCCGGTTTGACTGGCTTATCTGTGCTCCAGATCTCTTTAATCAATCCATCTTCAGTTACCTCACCAATTCTTACAGGTTTCCAAATGTGTTGATTTTCGCCCTCAATTTTAATTAGACCTTCAGGAGCTTTAAATTCAATTCCTTTAGCAGCTTCCTTAACCTTAGCTACATCTGTCGAACCTGCTTTTTTTACAGCCGCTACCCATAAGTACACTGCGTCATAAGCAGCTTCGATAGGATCATCGGTTACACGGTCTGCACCATATTTTGCTTTGTAGTTCTTAACGAATTCTTTATTCTCAGGCGTATCTGTCGTTTGGTAGTAGTTCCAGGATACCAGCTGACCCTTCATGTTTGCTGCACCAATACCCCGAACTTCTTCTTCAGCAACACTTACGGAAAGGGTTGTCAGATCTTTGGAAGTAATACCTGCATCTTTAAGTTGCTTGAAGAAGGCGACGTTGCTGTCCCCATTCAAGGTATTGAACACGACATCAGGCTTAGAGGCGATGATTTTATTAACTATGGTGCTATAATCGGTATGTCCAAGCGGTGTGTATTCTTCAGCCATAACCTCGCCACCCAGAGCGGCTACTTGAGCTTTAATAATCTTGTTGGCTGTTCTTGGGAACACATAATCAGACCCTAACAGGAAGAACTTCTTGCCTTTATTCTTAAACAACCAATCTATAGCTGGCACAATCTGCTGATTAGGAGCGGCACCGGTGTAAAAAATATTGGGTGATGCTTCCATCCCTTCATATTGAACTGGATACCAAAGTAAGCCATTATTTTCTTCAAACACCGGCAGTACGGCTTTACGGCTTGCTGAGGTCCAACAGCCAAACACGGTTGCCACCTTATCTTGTTGGAGCAGTTTCTTAGCTTTTTCCGCAAAGTTAGGCCAGTTGGAGGCACCATCTTCGATAACCGGCTGAATTTTTTTACCTAAGACCCCTCCAGCGGCATTGATTTCGTCGATCGCCATCATTTCCGAATCCTTAACAGATACTTCACTGATGGCCATTGTTCCACTTAGCGAATGCAAGATTCCAACTTTAATGGTATCTCCTGAACTACTAGCCGTTTCTGCTGGTTTGGTTGTTTGAGTAGCTCCACAGCCGGTCAACAGTAACCCTGCCATAAGGGTTGCCGAGATCATCCCAGTTGCCCGTTTTCTTATCTTCAGTGAAAAATAATTCTTCATAACTTACCCCTCTCCGTCCTTAATCTTTTCCAACATGACTGGCCAGGACCGATGTTGAAATATTTCGTTAGCGCTAACATTCTAACCAAAAAAAAGCGCTGTAAAGAATGTTCGGTATCCTCATTGATACTGTTCATTCCTCACAGCGCCGTTGCTGGTTACAAAATTGAGTTACTCTATTTGTAACCATTATGCCATTTATGCCCCAAAATATTAACCATAAAAAGAAGCTATTTTCCCCTAAAAAACCGGTGTAAACTCCTCCAAATGCTGAACGAGTTTACTCTCATACTCCTAATTTTCTGTACTGCAAGGGCGTATAGCCCGTATAATTCTTAAATAGACGACAGAAATAATCCGGACTACTATAGCCAAGTTTTTCACTTACCTCGTAGTTCTTATACTCACCGGTTCCAAGGAGCTGCTTGGCATATTCCATTTTGATTTTTGTCAAATAATCGTTAAAGTTTATCCCCGTTTTTTGTTTAAAAAATTTCCCGAGATAGTCTTTACTTATATGTACCTCATTAGCAACCAATTCAAGGTTGATGTCCTTGTCAATATGATCAGTAACATATTGACACGTCTTTCTGACAATACTTTCACTTCGATGAAGCTCATAATTCTTAATAACTGTGATCAGACCCCTAACACGGCTGAGATACTCTGACTTCATTCCCTGCATGGAATCAGTGTTCTGAAGAACATTGCTAAACTCTGTATCTTCAACCTTTTGGAGCCAGGAGAACTCCTTATACAATGCCCCGCTTAGGTTTAAAAGCATGATTTCCAACAACTTTGCGGTTTTAAACAGATCTTGATCCAGCAACCTAGCCAATTCAGAAAAGGCAGCTTCTGCTTCAGTCATGGCCGCTAAATTGCCTGCTAAGATGAGACCTGCTATTGTTTCTTCTCGTTTTTTCGGATAAAAATGCGTCAGACTGTCTTCAATCAGCTTTCGTTCTTCTTCTCCTCTTACTCTCTGATGATTTTTTTCATCTAAATATTTTTTGGCTCTTTCCAAGGCTTCACTCAAAACATCATCTTCTAAAGGTTTAGTAATAAAATCAAAGGCTCCTAAGCGTATCCCTTGTTTCGCATACTCAAAATCGCTATGTGTACTTAGTAAAATTGAACAAACATCCCATTTTCTGCAGCAAAGTTCACTTAAAAACTCTATCCCATCCATACCCGGCATCTTAATATCCGTTATAACAAGGTCAATGTGACCAGTTGTAAGCTTTCTCAATGCTTCTTTACCATCACTTGCTTCTTCTTCCACACTAAATCCATAGTTAGACCATTTATTATATCTCTTTAACATATACCTTACTACTTTGTCATCATCAACAATTAGCACTTTAAACATACCTAACCCCCCTAGGCTTACTGGTTCCTTTCATTGCGGTAATAAGTCTTATAATGTCTTCAGCAGCCTCTCCAAGATTGTATTTGGTAATTTTCTCATTCAGTTGGCTGAAGTCAAGAGCACTCAACTCTTGCTTGAGAAAACATTTACATGCCTCATAAACCAAGGATGCCTCTGAGTCTCCCTCTTCCAAGAGCTTGACTAATTTAATTAACTGATTTTGAATATCCTGATTTTCTACACTCATTACTTCAGGTTCTACTGGTAAGGCAGCTACGAACTGAGCCACACGGTTACAACTTTCTATGAGGACTATTTCAAACTGACGCTTCTCCTTACAGATCTCCTCTTCATACAGGTTATCTACAGCATTTTCTAAACGGAAAGATGCTTCGTTAAGCCTGATTGCTCCAATATTTGCCGAAATCCCCTTGAGGACATGCAATAGATTCTTTGCTTCCGCAAAATTACTACTAGCTAAAAACTGATTTATAGTAATATGGTCTTCTCCGTGGTTTTCGATGAATCTTTCGAGGATATATCTGTATTTATCTTGTCGACCACCCAAACGCTCAATGCCGCTTTCGAAATCGAGCCATATTCGCTGACCCGTGACTGAACCATTATTTTCTCGCAGAGGTACATCAAGCGCTTCAAGACCTAGACATATTTGCAAAACCTCAGCCAATTTCAAAGGATCTAACGGTTTGGTTAAATATCCGCTCATTCCTGCCAATTTAGCTTTTTCAGCTACGCCTTCAACAGCATCCGCTGATAAGGCGATAATGGGCGGAGCCTTCAGCCCTTTGAGCTCTAAAATACGACGAGTTGTTTCATACCCATCCATTTCAGGCATGCGAATATCCATCACAATAGCATCATAGCGCATTTTGTTAACCATCTGAACAGCTGTATAACCGCTCTGAGATGTATCAGTAGCAAACCCTAAACTTTCCAGAATATCTTTGGTCATTTGCAAATTGATTTGATTATCTTCAACTATAAGGATTTTTTTAGTAGCAAAAATGTCTTGGTTGAGTTTATTTTCTTTCAACGATAGCGGTGCACGATCGACAATTTCCAAGTTCGCAGTAAAACTAAAGGTTGACCCTGTCCCTATGCTACTTCTGACACTAATTTCCCCGGCCATAAGACCGACAATTTTTTTGCAAATAGCAAGTCCCAAGCCGGTTCCCCCGTATTTTCGTGAAGTTGAGGCATCACCTTGGGTAAATACCTCAAACAGATGTTTCATTTGTTCCTCAGAAATGCCGATTCCGGTATCTGAAACGTTAAAGCGTAGTTGAGCCTGAGTGTCATCATTTTTTAAAACTTCAACAATAACTTCAAGTTCACCCTGATCCGTGAACTTAATTCCATTCGACAAGAGATTCAAAAGGACTTGTTTTAATCTCGTCGCATCCCCTTTTACATAACGTGGAACGCCCGGTTGAATTACATAGCGCACCTCCAAGCCATGGTGGTGGGCTTCAATTTGAACCATACTACAGAGTTCCTTGATTGCTTCATAAAGATTAAATTCAACAGTCTCTAAAGTCATGCGACCAGCTTCGATTTTAGAAAAATCAAGGATCTCATTGATGATCCCCAAGAGACTTTTAGCCGCCAAACCAACATTTTGCATATATTGCTTTTGTTTAGGTGCAAATTGCGTGCTCTCCAACAAATAGTGATAACCAATGATCGTATTTAAGGGGGTTCTTATCTCATGACTCATATTGGCCAGAAATTCACTTTTGGCCTTATTGGCCTTCTCTGCTTCTTCTTTAGCAACTTTCATCTTATCTTCGGCACGTTTTCTTTTAACCAATTCCTCCTGAAACGACTGATATAAGTCATTAAATGTTTTGGCAAGTAACCTAAGTTCCAGAGACCCCTCCGGCACTAAGCTAAAGTTGTCCTTGCTAAAAGAAAACACTTTCAACAGTTCTGTATAATTCTTGATCGGATACGTTACTTGGGTAAATAAAATGCGTAGTAATCCCGCAACTGCACCGATGATAATGGCCGCTAAGACTGCTTGCAAGATAGCAGCCCTACTGGTAGCATTCCGGGCAATTTCCAGTTCTGCTTCCAAGCGAGCATTCATGATTTGTTGAAATTTTGCTATGGGATCCATAATACTGCGCTTATCAAAATCATACTTATCATCAAACATGATATCCCGCGCTTTGGTAAGTTCATCCTCAGTGCTTAACTTTAGATCTTCTGTACTCAATCGAAAGGAAGCCACTTCAGGCGGCATTTTCTCCTCTTTCGCCCCTAAAGCATCAAGTACCAACCTCATCGAACGTCTTTCCGTCTCCACAAGCGCATCTGAGTTCTTTTTAGCCTCAGCCAATAGAGCCATCTCTTCATTTGGGGAATTTAGTTCACCCAATCGGGATATTACATTGTCCCGCGTTTTGGTAATATTGATTTCCTTCCAGTATTTATTCATATGAGTCTCATCTCTTGTTACCGCAAACTTACGTGCTTCATCAGTCAAATAATCCGAAGCATTTGCTAGATCGATGCCAAGTTGTTTAAATTCAGTCCTTCTCTTTTCAGCAGTCTGTTCATCTTTAAGACTTGAACTCATGTATAAAATACTACTGCCCAGCAGAATAGAAATAAAAAAGAAGATTCCCAACATCAAGGCACTTATCGTAGATTGTTTAATTACGATCTTCGGTGGCAGTTTAAATCACCTCCAGAATAAAGAAACCTGGCCGCCGCCCACGTAGACACTGTCTTCGCACGTATTAGCCTTCATGTTAGCTTAGTACAGGCTGCTGCCTAGTTGCACTGATGTGCTAGCCAAGGATGGCCGCCAAGTGTCCCTGTAGCCAACGATGGCGAGAAGGGACCTTCCAGAAAGTATACAAACGTCAGTTTGTACTTTCTGACAAGTAAGAAAAAGACAGCGGGGTCAGTTTGACACATCAAACTGGCTCCGCTGCCTTGTCGATCAAGATTATTACTATTTATTATAGGATAAATTCTAGGCCTTTACAACGGGTACTCTACATTTATACAAAACACAAACTTGGTTTGTTAATATCGTATCGTATGCCTACTGCCACTAAAACTCGTAGTACTTGGGAGACTAAATTATGCTAATCCCCGGGTTTAGCTCCAATAATACTTTAATTTAATCTAGCACTCCATAAAAGTTAGTTTCCTTTGATACTTGTTTTGAAACAGGTACTCCTATACAATTTATACGTTGTGTGCGTACGCTAAAGAATGATTTATGGAGTTGGTCTCTTTGGATTACACCCAGTCAATAAACCAGCCTGAAATACTACTGGTGGATGATACGCCAGAACATATTGAAACTGCAGTTACAGTTTTACGTGAAAACAATTTTCGCGTCCGGATTGCCACCAAAGGAAGTACTGCTTTTAAATTAATCGAGCAACATCAACCTGACATCATCCTTCTAGATGTCTATATGCCGGAGCAGGATGGTTTTGAAATTTGTCGAATAATAAAAACTGAAAGTGATTATAGTAGCATCCCTATAATATTTTTAACCTCCAGTAATGATGCAGAAAGTATTAAAAAAGGATTTGATCTAGGGGCCCAAGATTATGTGGTTAAGCCCTTTAATACCTCGGAGCTGCTTGCTCGCGTGCACACCCATATTAAACTTAAAAAACAGACAGAGTCCTTAATAAAAGCCAATCACGAACTTGACAGCTTTTGTTATACTGTTGCCCACGACCTAAAAGCGCCGTTGCTATCTCTCAGTAAGCTCACAGAATATCTGGCTTTGGATTATTCGGACAAACTAGACTTTGAAGGTCGTGAATTAGTAGATAACATTCAGAATAAGTCAACAGAAATTATCCAACTTGTTAACCATTTACTTGAGCTTTCACGCATGAGCGAAATGCCAATGAACATAGAACACATTAATTTAGAGCAACTGTTTGGAGAAGTGTTTAATGAATTAATCAGGCTTGAACCAGAAAGAAATATAGAATTTATTATAAAACCACTTCCTCTTATTCAAGGTGACCCAGTCATGATTAAGCTTCTCGTTATAAATATCCTCACTAACGCTTTAAAATACACCCGTAATCAGAAGAAAGCGCATATCGAAGTTACATTCATTGACAATGAAACCAGATTCATTATCTCAGTAGAAGATAATGGGGCAGGCTTTGATATGCGTTACGCCTCTAGGTTATTTAGTGTCTTTCAAAGACTTCATTCTCAAAATGAATTCGAAGGTTCCGGTGTAGGGTTAGCGATAGTTCAAAAAATCTTAAAGAGACATCATGGTTTAGCCTGGATAACTGGAAAAGTTGATGAAGGGGCGACGTTCTACTTTAGTATTCCCAAGGACTAAGTTTTACAGAAGTTTTTTTTACCGCATCATTCTCCGTTAGAATCCACCCTTTACATACTTGTAACAATTAGCCCCACTATTTAATCCCCCTGGGAGTAATAAGCCAGGGTTCATTCCCTTTATAACGGTCTCTTACTACCGCCAACTCCTTGCGGCGGGAAATGAATTCCTGAACCTTGCCACGCAGCCATCCCTGGAAGTGATGCTTTAACTGCTCTTTGTTAAACATGCTGCTTGAATCGCCGTATACCCACTGAATACCTTTTTCCCCTGCAACTAGGTTGGCAATCTGACCGCAGATAGGACAAACTGCAGTTCCGGGCTGAGGAAACTTCCAAATTTCAGACCAACAGGTAGGACACTCGCCTTCCCCGGCCCGACGGGCTTGCCCGAACAGAGCCTGTCCCATCTCTCTTGCTCTGAACAAGGCTCCTTCTCCTAATATCCCTTCACCCGGTAAAGCTCCCATAAACATATGGCTGTCTTTTAGGCCAAAACCCATAAATCTGGCCATCGCATTAAGAGCAGACAAAGTATAACCCTCCCAACCCTCGATTCCAGCAGTGGCAATAACGACACAGGGCTTTCCCCACAAATCGTCGATCAATTGAGCCAGAGCAATAATACGATCACCCAGCACTTTGGTCACAGCTGCAGGCCCTAGAGCATAACAAGGAGCGGCAAGTATAATTCCGTCTGCAGCTTTAATCTTTTCTACCAAAAAATATAAGTCATCGTCCACTGGGCATTGCTTACCTGGTGTCAGGCAAGCATAACACCCACGGCACATGTCCAACTTCAAATCTGCCAGCCTTAATAATTCCAGTTGACAATCGTTTCCTGCCGCAGCCGCCACCTCTTTGGTCAGAATCTCTCCATTGGCTAGTTTACGTTGGGAAGCTATCAAACCTAATATCTTCTTCATTCTCTGCCCCTCCTCACATCCATAAATCCACTTGGCGGTAATGCGACAATGTAATGATCTTGGCTTGTCAGCACCTTGTTTTTGCAACATTCGGCATCTTACCTCACTAAAAAACCAGCTCTCCTGGTTTATAGCCGGCAGGCAATTCCTCTTCATTTAAAAATTTGAAATTGTCATCACGCAGTATAGGTAAAAATACTTCGTAGGGTATCCTGGAAAACTCACAGGTATAATTACTGGATCCGACCCACCTACCTTCATTGCCACTAAAATTCAAACCTCTGGCAAATTTCGTATAGTTTGAGCAATCATGAACTGCTAAATCCCAGCTTTCTTCAACGGCTATTTTCATGAATTTCAGAGTTAATTCCCTACTCCAAATCGGAGATATATAGCCATGTCTGAAAATATACATGTTTTCCCCGTAATAATTGTCTATGTTATTGGCATTTAAGTGCAATTCTGCACAATTGATAAAATCGAGTTTTGTCTCTAAGATCGCTTGCTTCTTCTTGAAAAAAGTTTCGAAGAACTCAGGAGTCATTGGCGTTTCAATCCCTACATTTTTAATGTATTTTTTCCCTATAGCAATAATTTTAATCACTTTGTCCGAACAATTCGAGGCACCCAAGTTGAAACGCAACTCGTCAAGACCGGCTTCACCTAAAGCTTTCAACGTCTCTTCCGTAGCTAATGTGCCATTTGTATAGAGATGTTGATGAATCCCTGCATCACTGAATTTCTTTATAACCGGATAGTATTTTTCAATTTCCATGAATGGCTCTAAATAAACGTAGGAAATGCCCGTGGGCTTCTGTTGGATGGAAAGCAGTAAATCAATGTCCTTTTCATAAAATTTTGTGTCTCCGATTTCCCACATACCTTCGCCAACTGGAACAATATCATCCAGTTCTCCATAATGATAGCAGAACTTACACTCTAAGTTACATTTGTTCGTTTTCCTGATTGCACTCAAACCGGTTCCCAACAGACAAGAACGACATCCTTTGGGGAATTTGCTTTCATTTCCCACAAAAAAAGTTCTATTCTCCAAAGTTTTCAAGCCTCGAATTTCCGACATTAACATATCATTTCTATGATCGATCGCAGCCTCAATTTGTGCAAAGGTAGCGTAAATGATTTCTTGTTGTTTTGTCATAACTTCCTCATCCTCTGGCAATATTGAAAAGAATTCAAACCAAAATAACGCATCTTTCTTTGAAATTTTCATACATGTCCTCCTATAATTAATTCTACTAAAGATTCGATTCCTATCTTCCTGCTATGCTTTTTCACATAGTCTTCTTCAAAAGACATACGCACTTCTAACCACCGGATCGGATACTCAACGTGCAGCCTTTACCGGAACAAATACTCCGGATTCTACCCGCCTTTCCACTTCACCCTGAAATCGAGGATAATCCGGCTCCCCGAGGATCTGCTGGATTTCCAGATCGGTAACCGTTTTGCTGACATAATTCAGAAGTTTTTCGATTTGTTCATATCTATCCCTTCTTAACGCATCCTGTTTGACGTATTATCTGATTCTATATTTAGATTTAGTAATTCTCACTTCTTCGAGATTATCCGGCAAAATCCTGCACATACGAGTCTTCCTAGATTATATATGTATAATTATCTTTGCCAAAATAAATAAAATAAAGCCCTACAGTATAATGGGCTCAAAGTCTTCTTCATTCGTTTCATTGTGAACGGTGGCTTGCTCTTTTACATACAAGAATCAACAGACTTTTATATGGCAAACTAAATATGATAACATAATAACTAAAATAAGACTTAGAAGCCGAAGGGAAATTTAAGATGACCAATCAAAATTCAGCCGACATCATCGCTAAATTCGATCAAGTTTATCCAGTATATTCCGATTTCACAAATGTCACAGAAAACTTATTAAAAGGAATACTTCAGCTTAAGGGCATCAACGTCCACTCAATCACTTCCCGGGTAAAAAGCCGAGAAAGCTTAAAGAGAAAAGCAAATCGGGAAGATGATAAATACACAAAACTAGAAGACATCACCGATTTAGCCGGGATTCGGATTATCACCTATTTTGCTGACCAAGTGGATCTTATCGCGGGTTTCGTAGAGGAGGAATTTGAAGTAGATCAGTCAAACTCCGTGGACAAGCGAGAATTGATTGACCCTGAGAAATTTGGCTATCTATCCCTTCACTATGTCGTCAAACTTCCCCCCTTTAGACTTCAGCTTATTGAGTACCAACGCTTTAAAGATTGTAAGGTGGAAATTCAAATTCGCTCCATCCTTCAACATACATGGGCTGAAATCGAACATGACTTGGGTTATAAAAATGAACACGCCGTTCCCCGAGAAATCCGGAGAAGCTTCTCGCGACTAGCTGGATTACTGGAATTGGCGGACGAAGAGTTTATCAAAATTCGTTCCAACCTCGCTAATTACGAAGCCGAAGTTGAAGCTCAAATCGAGAAGACCCCCACTACGGTACTTATCAATCAGGCATCGCTAAAATCTTATGTTCAAAAATCTCAACATATCCGTATCCTCGACCAGAAGATTAGTCACATCGTCAACGCTGACCTGGAATTAAAGGATCGTTTTTTTGGCTATCTAACGACAGTCTTTAGTTACCTGGGAGTGAAGACCATTGGGGAACTCGATGAAATCGTTAAAGACATTGGAGATGATGTTTTAAATTTCCCTCGCAATGGACTCAAAAACAAACAGGGCGAGAAGGTCAATTGGGGGACTTCTTTATTCTACCTGGCCTATGCCATCGTTGGCCGAAGAGGTTCTTCTAAGCAAGTATCTGATTATCTTGAGCACTTCAAAATCGAGACGACTGAAAGTAGGCAAGAGCTCATCCAACAAATCCTTGCAGCCTATTCTTCAAAATCTTAAAGAAAGTTTACAGCCGAAAATTGGCTGTGCTTCTAACACAGTATGGACTTTGTATAGATTAGCATAATGGGTATATGATTTTGTGAAGTTCACTGAAAAATGATCTGGTACTTGTGATAGCGACAGATATCGGTCGTCTTAATAGGATTCATGAGCTATTGACAATTTATATTTTGTGGAGAGCGAAAATGAGTTATAAAATATTACTATTTGATTTAGATGATACATTATTAGATTTCAGTGCTAACGAAATTGATTCGTTAAACAAATTGTTTCACCAAAATGGATATACTTTTTCTGATGAACTTTTTCGAGTATATAATTCCGTAAACAAACAACTGTGGACTGATTATGAAAATGGAAACGTTGCATTAGATGAGGTATTAAACTCAAGGTTTTCAGAAACCATGTTGAAATTGGGCAAAATTGTGGATGGTATGGAATGGGAAAGTCAATATCGAGAATTTTTGGGTAATGGATATCAATTGATTGACGGAGCTTTGGAAGTGTGTCAGAGCTTATCTGTAACGCATAGACTGTTTGTTATCACAAATGGTATAACGAAAACTCAGATAAAGCGATTAAAGCAGGCAGGATTATATGAATTTTTCGAAGACATATTTGATTCTCAAAGCATTGGATTTCAAAAGCCATCAAAAGCATTCTTTGATTATGTGATGAGTCATATTAAGGATTTTAATGCAAGGGAAGCGCTTATTATCGGGGATTCCTTAAATACCGATATTAAAGGCGGTCTAACGTCAGGAATTGATACCTGCTGGATCAATAGAAAATTGCAAAAATGCTCTGCAGAAATTCAAAGTACTTATACAATCACAAGTTTAGCGCAATTATTTTCCATTTGCGCCCCCATAACATGAGCCTTATTTTCTTTCGAGAACAGCGATGCTTTGACAATAAGCTCTCCGATTTCTGCTTCAAGCCTTTCTAGATTGGCATTTTCTTGGGCTATCATGTGCTCAAGCTTAGCAACAATACTCTCGAGTTCATCAAGATTTTACTTACCGCTCCACCTCTGGAATTGCTGGCATCAAAGGCTAATTAAAGGAATTTAGAAGAGTGTCAATACGATTATACAATTCTGTGTCTACCTTTGCATTCAACCCGCCTTTGCCACTTTGCATATAAGCGTCGCCATTCATTATGAAAAGATAATAATCATGCGCCGTATTTGAATTTTTGCTGCTATAGATTACTCGCAGCATATAGCACGCATCGAAGGAATCAATATCCTGTGGAGGATATAGGGTAGACTTTATCAAGTGATTGAATACTGTCTCTTCCGCAAGCTGCCTATATGTACCCTCCAACGGGAAAAGCGGACTTAACATCTTGCCATTTTTACCTAGTTTCATTAAACCATATGTGGTAGTAATCCCTGTAACACGTTCAGTAAAACCATCGGGAAGCAAAGCATCGCCTTTAAAATCTTTAAAACTACTTGCAAGCCATGAACTATCTGCACTGAAATATCCGTTATCAATGACAAGATAAGCGTTTCTTAGATTTTGATAGGTATGGACATTGCCTTCTTTTGTGGTGATGTACAGTGTTATGGTGCTTCCAAGTTCAGCAGGTGCGTCAGCCTTTTGTCCCCTACTTGCGTTTATAATATTTATGATTGCGCCAAATTCCTCGGGTGAAAATTTTTTGTAATGATTCTCCCTATCTGATGGCGATATAACCATTTCAATAGACTGCACATCGTTTACAGAAAGATTCTTAGCCCAACTAAGGCTATCATCAATATCTTTCAAGTAATGATTTGTAACAATCACAGAGAATAATAGTACGATGAAACTGAGAAGTAATATCCATTTTTTCATGATTCTGCTCCCTTAAATTATTTAATAAGACTTTGGACGAGCACAAATGCTCTTTTTCTCATGAACTCGCCTCCTCCATTTATCCCTTCATCCAAATAAACGAAAGTAGGCGGCTTTTTGTTACACCTTTATTGGCAGGTTTCTTCGCCCGAACACGCTCACTTTTTATCCGAACTCTCAGAAATATCCTGGTTATCATTAGAATGAACCAATAACTGTTTTACCATCTGCAGCATACAGCGGAATTTCTCTTTTTTCAAATTTACCCATTTTTTGCATTGCAATCGCTTCCTCAGGTGTTTTGGGCTGTGGCCCCATGAGGTCCTCATATTTTACGTAACCCGAGGTACCATCCTTTCCGGCACTAATTAGATCCGGCTGTGGGTTGCCAATAATACTGGAAGCAAAAGCTGAACCATACGTCTGGCCATTCTCGTTGGTCTGGTAAAGAGGAGTGAGGGCAGGGTTTTGACTAAACTCCGTCTTCCATTCCTCGTTTTTCAACCAATTATATAACGGCCCTGATTCTAAATAGCTTACGTAGTTGGTTCTTGCCTCGATAATGACGACTACATCCTGTATGTAATGTATATTATGGGTTATGGAACCAGCATCGACTTCCTGTCCGTCGATTTTGACGTACCAAGCAGGATAAATCAGGGCTTCAAACTGCTCTGAACCAGTAATATGCAGTGCGGATGGTCCAATATTGTAATGAACGACATTATCAACATAATCCGTATTCGGAACTGTTGCAGTATATTGTTTCGCTGTCTTTAACCAAGACGACACTTGAGATAAGACTTCATTTTGACTATCGGGGCTCCAGTAACTACCTGCCGGCGAATCATCACTGATGCTAATCGATTGTATTGAGGCTGGCAAACTGTTTGATGCTTGAAGATTGGTTTGTTCTGCGGCTGTTTGCTTGGCCGATGCGGGCAGCGGTAAACGAATGTTCTCTGTTGCAGGAAGTATTTTAGCATTAGCGAACGTCACAAAGCCGGTTAAAATTACAATTGCAACAATGACTACCGTAAAAGCTAAAGAGCTTTGACGCAAATTGCTGATGCTGGTAAGTCTACGCTTAATCAGCGATTTTGAACCGGAAAGGCCCGCAAGGTTTGCCTTTCTGGGGGGCCTGACATAGCTTTCCAGCAATTTTATGAGGGTATCCGCATATTCCTTAGAGTTATTTGCTCCGAAGTATTTTACAGTCATTGCATCACAAGCAATTTCCTGGTCTTCTCGTAATTTGGTAAAGGCGTACCAAATAATGGGGTTAAACCAGTGTAGAATTAATAGCACCTGCACCAGCCAGTTTACAATAATATCCCTGTGCTTAAAGTGCAACAACTCATGAACAAAAACATACTTAAGCTGTTCCGAGCTAAAATGGTTTAGAAGGGATACCGGCAATAATAATCTCGGTTTAAACAACCCAAACAAAGAGGGAGTCCCTACTGCCTGCGTTAAAGTTAAGGGAATATCTCTCTTTATGCTTAGTCTTTCTTTTACGCCTTCTAATCCAGCCAGTAAATACCAATTATTAATGGTATGACCTTTAATAGAGCGAGAAAACCTTTTATTCACAACAATTGTGGAAACAATGAAGGCAGAAATACCTGAAATCCATAAAAGGAACAAACCTTGATGGGTTAAGGGAGAGGCAGCTATGGACCGCAGGCTTATTTTGTTTTGTGGTTTGGATTTACCGACAGCATAATCAAGATTATTGTCATCAGTAGCCTTGGTTTTAGAGGGGATAGTACTATTTTGGCCAAAGTTTTGATCAAGATTAGGACTCATCGTTACTGCAGTTGAGTTTTGTGTTGAAAGTCCGACTAAATTGTATATGCTAAACGAACTTGGTGGTGTCCAAGGTAATAGTAAACCCACAATGACAATGGACCAGAGCAGGTAATTCACAGTTGTTCCCAGCTTGTTTCTAAATAGGTATTTTACGAGCAAAAAAAAGATGATGAAGACACTAACTTTGGCAGAGGTCCAAACAACCCAATCGAATACAGGAAGTAAGCTAAAAATATGGGACATCTTTACCACTTCCTTTCTTCAAGGATACGTTTAAGCTCTTCGATTTCTTCCTGGGAAAGTTTCTCCTCCTGCAGGAAGGTAACCAACATTGGCTTTATTGCTCCCCCAAAAACCCGTTTGACAAATGATTTAGTCTCCGACCTGATGCACTTATTTTCGGTTATCAGTGGATAATACCAATATATTCTACGTTCTTCTCTAAACCCCAAAGCACCTTTTTTCACCAATCTTGTGATGAGTGTTTTTACAGTATTCGGTTTCCAGTCCGAAAAGCTCCCTAGAGCATCAACGATTTCATTTGCGGTACATGGAACGGCCTTGGACCAAAATATTCTCATTACTTCCCACTCAGCCTCTGAAATCTTAGGTATCTCCGACATGATTTCACCTCATCTCAATTACGCTTGTAGTTATTATTACACATGTAAGTCTGTTTTTCAATCTTTTTTCCTAATGAAACCATCCCCATAGAACAAAAAAACTAGGCCGTGTAAGCCTATGACTCACTGGTGAAACTTCAACTAGAAAGCAGGCAATTGACACCTTTAATCTATGGACAATCCCCTTTGGCGGAAAAGCGAAGTGCGGACAAAAAATCGCCCCACACTTCCAGAGTGTAGGGGATAGCTTTTCTTTTTTGCTCTGCTGAATTGCCTCCCTTAACCTTAATTCTGCTTCCTAACCGTAGCCAATTCATCACTTGATTTCTCCCATTCTTCCACTGCTTTAATCAACACTGGGTTAGTGAATGATCCTGCAATCTGAATTCGTAATGTGGAATCTAAAACGAATTTAACATCCTTTCAACTTTCTGTAAATCGATAAATCGACTTTCTCTAAGAACTTCTCTACCATCATACATTATGAGAATGGTCGGTACTGTAAAAATCAATAATTGCCCTGCGATTTCTACATGCTCATTGATATCTATTTTTACAACCTTGATTGAATGATCATTGACTAGATTCATTAGTTTCGGTAAAACAGCATGGCAAACATTACAGTCTCGAGAACTGAAATAAAGAATAACCTGTTCTTCCTCCGCTAGAAGCTGTTTGAGATGATCATACGTTTGAATAAGACTATCCGTCTTAATGTTAATTGGTTCCTCCATCTTAAATCCATAGCCTTTCTTATTTCGATACTTCCACTTAATTTTTGCGATCTGTGGTTTTATTCCAACCTTGTGTTTATAAACGTGAAATAATTTGCTTGAATCTCGGGGTTAATGATGAAACGGGGCGTCCCATCGCGATACACCCCCGTTAATTGTTGATTAGAGGAGATATTTATATACATAACATGCAGATCCTACACATTTTACAAAGCTTTTACTTTATTTTAACATGTTCTTCTAATTAACTTCTTATCTTTATGTTATCTTTATTGTAACCTCTAGCAGGTTAACTAATAAACAGGCCAAAAAACCAGTAAAAAAGTTGAGGGAGGGAAGTATGACAGAACAAGAAAAGTGTATCATTGAAATCATTCTAATTGACGTTGGGTTGGAGGCTTTACACATCGAGGCCAATGACCAAGAAACGAAAACTAAACCAGTTAAATCATCTCGCTAGAAGCGAATACTCAGATAATTGGGTATTCGCTTTCTTCAATTTTCAGCAGATTGAGCCCATTTCCTCGACAAGCTGCCCAACACCTAAATCAACACCGCTGATGAAAACAAAAAATGCAGGGCTCGCTGAATTTCTTAACGCTGCGTCAAACCCGATTGTGTTACTGCGGACAACATGCTCGACACCGCCCTCCAGAGTGAAAAGAGTATAGGAATATGTACAATAACCCTGCCACATGCCTGGGAGATATCGCAAAAGATAATACTCTCCGCCCTGTTCGCAGAGGAAACCGGCAAAGTCGCCGTATTGATAGCCAGTCTCAATATCCCCCAGAAAACGATAGAAGAAATTGAACTCAACGATGTGCGCCTAATGATTCATTAATTTTACAAACCGGAACCCCACTTTTGGGTCATCATGGTAGCAGTATACTTTTCTATTTTCCAGTCTGGTATTTTACATTTTCCACAAGCACTGAAACTCAGCTTATTCCGCAGCCATCTGGAGGCCCGGCTGTTGCGGGAATTCCAAACCAGAAATGACTCACCGCAAAAAGTGGTTATTTCAGCCGTATTGCTGGTAATCTTTATTGATTTAATACCATGCAGCACGCCGGAACGGGCCGGCCATAATTTAATTTTTTCTAATAACTTAAAAAATCCAACATTTTTTCTATAATATTTCTGTTTACGACTATTTTCAGCATCTTGAAGGGTCTTCGTGATATCCACGTTCTTTTTCGAACTCATGATTAAACCTTCTTTCGTTGGTTAAGCTAAGGCCTCAAACAACATAGTAGCGACACCAATCTCCAACATATCATGAACCAATCTCCCTGCAAGCAGCGGCAGGCATTCCTGACTCAAGCCCAAGGGTATGCCCGGCGCAGCAATCATTGTATCTTCCCGGATAAATTCTTTACCAATTATTTCAGCTGACGGTGTTGCATCAAACAGCAGCTTGTATTCAGACAAAGCCTGATAAAAATCTTGCACTATTTGCACACCGGGTACCACATCTTTCAGCTTCTCAGCTTGCGGCCGGTTAATATCATAAACAAAAACCTTTGCTCCCTGGGCTGACATAAAAGCTGCCGCTCCCATTCCCACAGGACCAGCACCAAGCAACAACACTTTCTTATCCCGCAGCCCGCCGGACATTAAATCCAATGCTGCCGCATACCCTTTTCCCGTGGCCTTTCCGTTGTCAACCACTTTACCCTTAGCCAGATTAATCGCCACAAAATGGTCGTCATCGGCCAGAAAAATAACCTTTCCGCCCTTTTCAATAGCTTCCGCCAGGCCCCCTACGTCATGCCCGCCGGTAACAAAGGCAGGAAAACCTAAGAACTCTATAATCTTTTGCACCGATCCGGAAAAGCCGTTAATAATACCTTGGCCACTGGAAACAGGGATAACAGCCACCGGCCCGAACTGAACCAAATCATTAATTTCTGCTTGCCTATGCCCATTAGCATGGGCTGCGATCTCCCACAAAGCTTTACCAACATTATTAAGCAATTGTTTATTATATTCTTTTAAATTCTCAGCCATGTCCAAAATGTCTTCCGCCCTTAATCTAGTCAACCAATCACTCCCCCTTCAGGTAAAGAAAACTTGGCTGGCGCCCGCGAAGACACTGTCTTCGCACGGATTAGCACAGCGGAGAAGCCTCCGGGGCAGGCGGTCCCTTCTCGCCCATCCATGGCTACCGGTACAATCGCCCATCCATGGCCAGCGGCTGCCTAGTTCCCTTATGCTTAGAAAGTAACGCAAGTTTATGCTTTCTGATAGTACAAATATTTCACCGCGCCATCTCACTGAATTTCCAACCTACGGGTGTCCATGTAATCATTAATACCATATCGTTTCATGATTTTTTGGAGCACCCTGCATCTCCTGGCCCAGGCTTCGTTACGATCCTGGCCCGTAATCATCAGGGTAGCCACCCACTCTGCTTTATCTTTACTAAAATTGGAAATGGCTTCTTCGGCACCAAAAAAGTCTTCATAAATATGCAAGTGGCCTGCCCCGGACATGATATGTTCACCGCTTACCTCAAGCCGCTTCCCTGCAACTTTAATATGCTCATAGACAGCTCCTCTGTTTTGGCCCGCCTCAATCGCCTCATTTTTTCCCGCGCAGTCTGACCATAAAACTTCCAGCAGGTTTATCCCCGTGGATTTGTATACCACCGTAGGTGTCTGACTGGGCAGGCGGGCGTCTATTTCCAGCACCTTCAATTGATGATCATGCAAAATGACCTCAACATCCATGATCCCGTGCAGATTAATTGCCCGAGCAATTTTAAGCGCACAGTCTTCAAATTCTTGAACTTTTTCCGGAGACAGCTCGGCAGGCGCCAGCACCCTTTTACAATCATAGACATCATCCATCTCCAATTCCGTGATTTGAAATGTACGATAAGCTCCCTGACAACCAACAACCTCGATGGAATAAGAAGGTCCCGCCAAATATTCCTGGATAACCCATTCCTCTGAATTGCCCAGCCTCCTCATAAGTTCCTTAAAGTCCCGGGGGTTGTCAATCTTATAAACATGGGCACTGCCGCTTGCGCCGGAAGGTTTTACGGTAAGGGGAAACCCACAGGGCCAGGGCTTTGGTACAGGTAGTTCAAGGTCGGCAAAGAGCCTGTCGGACTTGATTTTTGAGGATGAAAGCTGATAAGCTGCAGGATCATAAAAAGTCTTGACACCGGCCGCCAGAGCACATTGCTTGATGCTTTCCAGAGCTGCTTTGTTTTCCAGGGCCGGAATCACAAACTGTACTTCATTAAACAATTGCCTTAGTTTATCTTTTTCCAGCATATCGAATTGTAAAAATTGATCACACATTCCCACAGCCGGAGCAGTCTGGTCCCGGTCAACCAGGATAACCTGCCAGCCGGCTTTATGCGCCAGATATACCGCTTCCACTCCTTGCAGCTTGCCGCCCAACACAGCTACTTGCATAAAATTTCCTTTCCTATAGCCCTATTTTTTATTCGGCCCTGCTTTTCCTGCAGCCATCTTTGGTATTCTGCCAGGGTAGCCGGAGCTAAGCCGCACTCCCGCAAAACCGGCATAACTCCCTTAACCGTCCTGTGCCCCTCCGCAATGTCCAGGGTGCTTTGGGAAACTCCCACCAGCCCCCGGTCCGGCGGAATCAAGGATGTAACAACGTTCGCACCGGCATTAAGTCGTTGCTGCAGGCCAAAGATTCCTCGGACATCCAGAGACGCAGGGATCAGTCTGTCTGGAAATAAAATACGCATAACGGCAATGATATTCAGCTCCAGCCTATCGTCCGATGAACCATTGCCCGACAAAGGCGTACCCTGTTGGGGTACAAAGCTCATCGTTCTGACCTGTTCCGCTCCCAGGTTTTTCATTTCCAGCAAGGAATTCACAATATCCTCCAGCGAATCTCCGACCCCAACCAGCAGCCCTTCTTCAACCAGCATGCCGATTGATCGGGCATAAATCTTGCTTGCCCATCTCTCACTATAACTTTGATTTAGTCTAAGTTTTTTATACAGCAGGCGGTTGTGAGTTTCTTGATAGCAGGCATACCAGTCTGCCCCGGCCTGCTGCAACTCTTTCAAAATAGCCCCCGGCACAACCCCGGGAGAGATCATGACCGGCAAGCCGGTATTCTTTTTAACCAGCCGCACAACTTCAAGCAAATTTTCATATCCCTCGGAACCGTTGGCCAGATACTGCGGGTCTTCCCCCATCGTCAAATCGATAAGATACACTCCTGCCTCGGCTAAGGCACAGGCGATATCAACAATTTCCCTTGTTGTCTTGCGATACCTTTGACAAAGGTCGTTCGATTTCCGGTAATAGCAAAAAGTACAATCATTCCGGCAATAGGTTGAAAAATATACGAATCCGTAAAGAAATACCTTATCTGCAAAATACCTTTGGCGCAATTCTCTGGCTGTTAAGAAAACCCTCTCCCGGCTCACCGGATCAGCTAATTGAAGCAGAAATTTAATTTCTTCCCGGGAAAGCCAAATTTCCTGGAGGGCTTTGTCCAGTATCGTGTCAAGTTTTTGAGCAACCACCATCAAACACCTCTTTCCGCAAGTAAGATTTTTCTTAATCAGTATCAACATTCATGAATTGCAATTCACAGGGATGGATTAGAATCCCAGCGCAAGACTTTATAGCTTTGGAGAACCTAACAAGTTATACTTTCGACAGCATTGCGAATCCCTTAAATGTTTAGCCTTACCCCATCTAAATAAGTCAGGCTTTTCCCCCTGCTGCTGACATTATGAGCGCCGTCCCTAACCATCAGCAGACGTTCCAACCCAAAGCCAATACCTACCCAGGGGCCAACCACGCCCCATTGACCGTCCAAAAAGTGAGGTCCCAGCGCACCCGAGCCCAGTTCAATCTCTCCCTGCATAACATCGATAGTGTCACCATAGACCACCGAATCCGTCTGTTCCAGATGGTATTCGGTAATACCGGACGCTTCCAACACAGCATGGGCTAGCTCGGCAATCCTTTCCTGACGCTGTTCTTCCGGCAGACCCCATTCAACCAGGTTGAGCATGGTAAACTCGTTTAAATGGTTATTCCCCTGGGAATCCTTGCGAAAACAAGAGCCGATTTCAAAAATACGTACGGGTTTTTCCCATAGTCTAAGTAAATCCTTCAAAATGTAATACAAGTTTGGCGCCAACATCGGACGCAGACATTTATTCTCTTCTATCCAGAATACCTGGGAGAAAAGCGCGTGCGTATCGGTGATGGTCATTTTTTCAAGCGACTTTTTGGCCAGAATAACAGGTGTCGCTACCTGAACAAAACCCATACCGGTTAAAGCCTCCACCAGACGTGCTTCCAGAAGACATATAGCCGGTCTCTTTGTTTCATTTCTCAGTTTATTGAGCTGCTGCTTGCCTTCATTAATAAGCTGCTGTTCCACTTTTTTAAAAGCGGCTTCCCTGTCAACCAGGGCGGAAAAGCTCATGCTCCGCTGTGATTCAGCAGCATTTAGCTCACCTAACCTCTTTTCTTGTGCCGTCGTCCAAAAAAATGCCACCTGACTCTGCCTCCCATCTTAAATTAAGGTATCAATTCTACCTGCCAGACCACCGGTTGCTGCATTTTCAGGGGGGTGCTTTTCATACAGCTGTGTCCGATATAGTTTATCCTCTCATCTTTAGACAATTGACAGATCGCTTCG
Organism: Desulfosporosinus cupriresistens; assembly: GCF_001707885.1. Lineage (GTDB taxonomy): Bacteria > Bacillota > Desulfitobacteriia > Desulfitobacteriales > Desulfitobacteriaceae > Desulfosporosinus. Next base: position 36,965 of record NZ_MASS01000043.1, read on the forward strand.
CCATAAGTCAAACCACCTGGCACAGCAACCGGTTTAATCCGGCAAAAACCTGTTTTAGCAAAGGCGGTGGAAGTTTTGCCACAGAGGTGGACAATAACACCGCTTAAATTTCCGGCGACCCTTTGTAAAATATTGTAGGACACCTGACCGCTTATTTCCCTGAATAGTTTAGGGCCCACCAGTTCCAGAGCCCCAGTGGGATCGGCGTAGGATATTATGCCTGCACCTTGATTGATACCTGCCAAAATATACTGCACAACGCTATTTTCTATCACTTGCAAGGCTTGGCCGATCAGCTCTCTATGTTTGTTTATTCCTTTATACAATATTGTGGGATCGATTAGCTGCCCTAAGATTGTAAAGGGGCCCTCCACATTTAAGGCCACGACGTTCCCCTTGTTGGCCAATATTTCCACGCAGTTTAAGACTTCCTTGATCGTGCCCCTGCGCAGATCCATTTCGGCGATTTCAGCCAGTTCCTCTATCTTGTTGAATTTGTAACTTGCAATTCTCGGCCCTGTTTGTTTAGCTGGCATAATCACTTTAGCCCCCAAGGCTTCCGCTTCTACCGTCAGACAAAAGGGAACCCGGCAAAGACAATCACCCTTATATTCTTTTAAATTTTCAGCAATGACAGCCATAACCCTTTTATCGCTATAAGCCTGGTCGAAACTTACACCTGGGGAATTCATGATGGAATCCGGTATTTCTTCCGGGCTTTCTCCCGGGCATTGAAAATATATTGCATTTTGACCTTCTGCA
>NZ_MASS01000044.1 GCF_001707885.1 Desulfosporosinus cupriresistens
CCTTTTTTTTATTTACTAAATATGAACACCTATTTTCAATTTACTAAACTTTCTCAACATTTTATTTATTGACAAAATACTTTATTAATGTTCAAAAACACGACAGACAGAATGAAGGAAGATAAACTAAGAGCATAAGCACCTTGCTTACGAGATCTCGAAATCGTGGGTTGTCGGTGGCCAATGGCTAAGAAAGGAGGTAAGAATATTTAGCTTAAGATCTCATAAAGTGTAGCTTGATAACCGAATACAACACAAAGACCCTGCTTCAATATCCAAATTAGAAAGGAATGATAAATTTGGAGACAAATAATTATTCGACACCTTCAGAGATAACTTATACCACTATCCAGACAGGGATTAAAAAAGTAGGTATGAAATATTCAAATCAGTTTATATTGGGAATTTTAGCAGGAGCATTTATAGCTTTTGCAGCCGAAGGATCAAATATGGCAGCCTTTAATTTATTTGCAAAGCCAGAAACTTATGGTCTCGGGAAAGCTTTAGCAGGTTCAATATTTGGAACAGGTCTTATGCTAGTTATTTTAGCAGGCGGAGAATTGTTCACTGGAAATACAATGATTTTAAGCGGAGTCTTAGATGGAAAAATTAAATTAAGTGCAATGCTTAAGAATTGGTTTTTTGTTTATGGCGGTAATTTTGTTGGTTCCGTCTTTCTTGCCTATATGATGGTACATTCTGGATTATTCAACAGTGGCGCCAATGTTCTGGGTGGGATGACTATCAAAATAGCCTCCTATAAAGTAGGATTATCGTTTATGTCGGCTTTCTATTTAGGAATTATGTGTAACATGTTAGTTTGTCTGGCAGTTTGGATGGCCTACGGAGCAAAGGACATGGTAGGTAAAATATTTGCAATTTTCTTTCCGATTTGGCTATTTATTACCTCCGGATTTGAGCATAGTGTAGCAAATATGTATTATATCCCTGCTGGAATATTGGCAAAAGCAAACCCAAGTTGGGTAGCTCAATCCCATGTTGCTCCAGAAGTACTTGCGGAATTAAACTGGGGAACCTTTATTACTAATAACTTAATTCCAGTAACCCTTGGAAACATTGTTGGGGGATCACTTTTTGTAGCTGGTGTCTATTGGTTTGTGTATATCAAAAATGTCTCGAAGAAAGAAAGTGCCTCATCAAATAATCAGATCAGACCAAGTGCCGCTAAATAAATGAAGCAATTGAATCAATCAATTCAGCAAAAAATCCTGTCCTTAATAAACAAGGACAGGATTTTTTACTAGTCAGAAAGTATAACTTTTCGTTCCATACTTTCTGGAAGGTCCCTTCTCGCCATCCATGGCTACAGGGACACTCGGCCATCCATGGCCAGCGCATCAGTGCAACTAAGGTAGCCGCCTCGCCAAGGTTTGGCGCCAGCCAAGTTTTCCTTTAAGAATATCGGGACTCAATTTACAACATTAATCAGTTTTCCTTGAATAAATGATTCAATATTAACAGCCATTAGCTTAATAAGTCTCTGTCTCGACTCAAAACGCCGCCATCCTATATGCGGAGTGAGGATGACATTGTCCATGTAAAACAAGGGGTTAGTCGGTTCCGGTGGTTCTTGTTCTTGAACATCTAGCGCTGCACCAGCAATTTTCCCGTTTTGTAAGGCTTCGATTATATCAACTTCTTTTATTATCGATCCCCTTGAGGTGTTGATGATAAATGATGAAGGTTTCATCAGATTCAGACGATCCTTATCGATAAGCTGTAATGTATCAGCGGTGAGAGGGCAGTGGAGGGTGACAAAATCACTTTGTTTGAGTAAGTCTTCTAGCGAAACAAAGCGTACGTTGGGGTTATCCAATGGTTTCGGAGTTCGACTATAGATGAGAATATTCATTCCCAGAGCCAGAGCGATTTTTATGACCGCCTGTCCAATAGCGCCGCCTCCACCAATGACTCCTAGTGTTTTGTTCTGCAACTCGAAATGGGGAAAATCTACGTGTTTGTTAAAATCATCAAAGTTTTTCTGTTTAATCATCATCTGTCTCTGGATCAACGAAGAGCTGAAATTTAAGATGTAGGTAATCACTAGATGAGCAACGGCTTCAGTGCTGTAGCTAGGTACGTTGCAGACGGTAATATTCTTTTCTCTTGCGGCAACAATGTCGATATTGTTATAACCTGTTCCAGCTTCGCAGATCAGTTTAACGGAGGGAGGAAATTGGGAGATCAAATCCCTACCTAGAGGTAATTCTTTCGTGATGATAATACTTTGATCTTTAACTCGTTCTAAAATTTCTTTATCGCTACTTTCCTCGTAGTTTGTCAAAGTAGTGAGTTTGGTTATCGATGAAAAATCGAGTCTGTTGTCAAAGTTAAGTTTTGCAGAATTAAGAAATACGGTGTTTTCCATAGGTACCCCCTAAAGTTTAAAATTTTCTATAAACACTAAATATTATAGTTCTATCCTAGCTGATGGTCAACTCATAAGACCAGTTTGTAAACTAGTTGCTTACTTCGCGTAGTTCTTTATTGCATACTTTGATCACGGTTAATGAATGGTTATAAAAAAGAATTAGTTATCAATCTTGTCTTCAACTTTGCAAGTGGAGATACCTAAAAGCGAACTAATTGGGCAATAACGAATTGCACCGGTGATAAGTGGGAGTAATCCAATTATGCCCCACCAACTCTTATAGTACAGACCTAATAGCAGAATAATTACTCCAGCTGCAATCCTAATAATTCGCTCAGTTCCCCCAACGTTACATTTCATTGAAATACCCCCTTTAATAGTTTGCCATTCAAACCTACTCCTGTGATGCCTTTGATGCTCTCCAAGAGGCGGCGTACTGTTCAAACGTTCTTTGAACAGTTTCCCCGATTTTTTTATAAGCTTCGTCATTCAAGTTTGCCAGAGATGTGCGAATTGACCACTTTGGACCTTCGAACCCGCCGCCATTTAGAAGTACGATTGAAGATTCTTCAGCTAAACGAAATAAGATGTCTATGGGTTCATAGTTGGCTTGTAAGTACTGAACGAATTCGTCGCCGTACTTCATCTTTGCCCAAATTAATAAATCAATTTGACTGTAGTAAGCAGCGTCATAAGCATCCTTACGGAGCTCGAGCCCGAAACCTTCGTACAATAATTTTTGTCGTTGGTGACAAATTCCTTGTGTCAACTTCTTATAAAGGTTCTCTTTGTCAAGTAGGCCGAAAAGTGCAAAAAGCGCCATTTGTACCTGCTGAGGCGTTGATAAACCCGCCGTATGATTAAGAGCGACTTGACGACTGTCGGCCACCATCCGATCAATAAAACGAATTTGGTTGGGACGCAAAGTTATTGTTCCATAGCGTTCTGCCAAAGCTTCCCTTTTTTCGCGCGGCAGTTCTCTCAATAATTGATCAAATACATTGTCTTGGTGCACAGCAATAACTCCTAAACGCCAACCCGTAGCCCCAAAATACTTCGAGAAGGAGTAAACCCCGAGTGTATTAAATGGCAACTCAGCCATGAGCGAACGAAAGTTATCCACAAATGTGCCATACACATCATCAGTGATGACCATTATCTCCGGATTATGGTTCTTGACAACTTCTATTAAACGTTGCTTCGACGAGTCTTTTATGGCTACAGAGGGTGGGTTGCTTGGGTTAACAACGAAAAGAGCTTTAATGCTGGGATCTGCTAATTTATCAATTTCTGAGTTTGGATATTGCCAAGTGCGGCTACCTGCCTCATCCATTTCTAAAGCATAAATCTCAATTACCTCAAATTGATAACGAGATAACTGAGGAATCTCAAGATAAGGGGTAAAGGTTGGTACCATAAGTGCAATCGTATCCCCCTTGGAAAGCAAATTATTAGCTATCAGGGAGTCAAAAATGTAACACATAGCTGCAGTGCCGCCCTCAACAGCGAATAAGTCGTATTTGCCAGGGGGAGAAACCTTATTACACATTTCCTGAATGAGATACTCGTGGACAACCTGTTCTAAGTGTACGAGCATTCGATCCGGTACAGGGTAGTTATCTCCGACAATCCCATCGACAAGTTCATACACCCAAGCATCTGGGTTGAAACCTAGATTGAACGTCCCATAATCAAGGATAGCGCTGAGAAAGCCGACTCCGGGTGCGTCGTGATGTTTTTCAGTGTAAGCCTTTAGCCGAGCCGAGATACCTTCTTTTTCAGGCATACCAGCCAGGTCGTTATCTTTCCATATTTTGCGCGATTCCTCCATGGCAAAGTGGCCCAAAGTAAAGAACGCCTCGCGTGGTGTTGCTGCAATCCAGTTGGGGTTGCCTCTTCCGGCATTGAGCATTGACCAAATGCTGTGATCGCCTCGATCATGGGCTAGACTAATTAATTTGTCCTTAAGTTCAAAAGGACTAAGTTGTTCGTAGGTTCGTTCAATTTCTCTACGAAGCGTATTGTCTTTATTAATGGTAATCATGCCTCCTTGAATTTGGTGAGCCACTTCGTTCTGAAACCAATATATGTTGGGCCGACCTAGTTAGGTATAATGAAAGCGCTTAAGGGTACTCTGCTCTGTACATGATACATTTATACACCCGTAATTAAGTCAGTTAGTCAGCATGGGTATGGCGAATCAGGATTTTTCACAAGCTAGGAATAAGGTCTGACAAAATATCGATGCAGCCTGTTTCTACGTAAATTGAAACTTCTTTCACGAGGATAGGAGGAATTTATGGGACTTTGCCGAAAGTAAAAGAGTTAAAGGAAAATAAAGAGGGATGTTTATTAGTAAAGGCTAGCTTGATTGATTAGGTAAAAGAAGTATAAAATGAAACTAACAGAGCATGAAAGGTGTGAACTAGGAGATGCCACTTAAGCCAATGCGTATCTATTCAGAACAGTGGAGTCCATCGGAGGAACAGATTAATAGTTTATTTCCAATTGATGACATCATATCTGAAGTTGGAAAGGATCCTGGGATAAAGGTCTTTACCGATGATGAAATAAGATTAAAGTTTCCCGCTCAATATAATATCTCTGTGCAAGCTCGAGCATATAATCAGTCTTTAGTTGAGCTTTTACATGAGTATTATGAAGATTATAGATACAAACCGGAGCTTGCAGAGTTATTAGGAGTACAATTACCGCAAATCATGTGGGTTGATACGTTAGGTCTTGAAGAAAACTTAATTAGTCTCCATATAACTAAGCTTAACAAGCAAGAGGTTTTTATTAATGATATTATTTTAGTAAAAAATATTGAATTCGACTCATTAAGCGATGGCATCCTTGATGAGGTACTTAATAATTTGCGGAGGTTTGCTAAAGATCAGGGAGCTAAATACTTGTCGGGTTATGCAGCAAATAAAAGCACTTTAGAGCTATTTAAGGCTAAAGGGTTCAAAGAAGACAAGCGCGAGGGAATGGGTAATGATTATCTCTGGGGAATCGCAGTGGTGATGGGCGAACAGCTGCCTTTCTATGCTGAGTTGTAATTCTCATGGCAAATAAAATGACGATCTACTCAGATTTCTTATGACCCTTCTGTATGATTGGGAAAGTCCCACTTGACCAGTTGGCCAAGGATAAAAATTTAATTTTAGAATGGAAAGCCTTTGAACTTAGACCAGAAGGTTTGGAAATCCCTCCAAAACCAGCTGAGTATCTGGCCCGAGCCAAAGCGGGTATCGAAAATTTGAGCCGAAAATATGGACTCCACATGACCTTTAATGAGAAGAGTAAACACTCTAGGTTAGCTTTAGAAGGCGCTAAATTCGCTGAGGAAAACGGACTCGGAAACGAATATCATGACGCAGTTTTTGCAGCGCAATTTCAAGAACAAAAAAACATCAATGACTTAAATATTTTGACTGATTTAGCTCTCCGGATAGGGCTAGATCAGGAGAAATTCTTGGAGGCTCTCATTTCTCGAAAGTATAAACAAGCTGTATCTCAGGATGAAGAAGAAGCTGACCTGATGGGCATTCAAATGGTTCCCTGTTTTATAGTAGAAGGTCGCAAGGCTTTTGGCGCTCAAAGCTATGAAGCACTGGAGAAACTTCTCCAAGGGCAGGAACTTCACAAGCTAACTCTGGGATAATACATCACTCGATTTGACTATAATGAATATTCTGATTTTTAAGACTACCATCATTTAACATTTTGTTATATTATTGAATCAGGTGTAAGAGTAGAGGAGGTATTTAGAATGGAATTGACCGATGCACAGAAGAAATATTTAAAAGGGCAGGGCTATATCGCCTATAAAGATGGCGTGCATTTTTCTTGTCGGGTTGTAATTCCGGCAGGTAGAATGAATGCCCAACAAGCGCGCAAGATCACGGATGTCTGTGAGAAATATGGAAAAGGTTCTTTTAGTCTAACTCAGAGACTGAATGTTGAAATTCCTTGGATCCAGTATCAGGACTTGGATAATGTCAAACGAGAGCTTATGGAAGTGGGCTTATCTATCGGCGGTACAGGGATGAGACCAAGACCTGCACTTGTCTGTAAGGGGAGCGTCTGTCAGATGAGCTTCTTTGATACAGAAGAGGTTGCTAAAATGATTGATGAGCGATTTTATAAAGGACAATACGATCAAGTACTGCCTAATAAGCTGAGAATTATCGTTAGTGGGTGTGGCAATGGTTGTTCAAAGCCTCGCCTCGGGTGTATAGGTTTACAAGGCAGAAAATCAGACCAAGTCGCAATCTCTCTAGGAGGAAAATTTGGCAAAGAGCAATCGATTGGAAGAGAATTGCCTGGCTTGTATTCAATAAATGAGGCCTTGGATATTTGCGAAAAAACAATAGCTTATTATCGAGAAAACGGTATACAGGGTGAACGACTCGCCAAAACTATTGAAAGAATCGGTTTTGGAACAGTAGGGAGCGCCATCACTGGTCTAGCTCTTTCAGAATTTAACAATCTTTAAAAACAAAGAGTTGATAACTCTTCGCTGTTGGTTCTCTGTACATATCAGATAAAGCTATCAATAAAAACTAGGGGTTGAAACTCTTGTCGCGCAAGGGTTTTCGCACCTAGTTTTGTTCTATCGAACGGTAGTGTCAAAAATGTGATCAAGAAAAATATAAGTTTGGATATATTAAACAAGGGAGTAGGATATTGAATTTAGGTAAAGAAGCAAAAAATACAACTAGTTTAATTCTAGGTAAACAGCAATCCGAACTACGGGTCCTTGTGATGACCGCAGTGGCGGCTGAGCGGGACGCAGTCTTGCGTGGGCTAAACCACGATCCAAGATTTGACGTTTTGGTGGCAGGTGTTGGTTCAGTCGTTGCAGCAGTTAACACGGTCAGGGCAATAGCTACTAACGAATACAGTTTGGTAATAAGTGCTGGTATTGGTGGAGGTTTTCCTGGCAGAGCTGAGGTAGGTTCGCTCGTAGTGGCGAGCCAGATTGTCGTTGCTGACTTGGGAGCGGAGACCGCAGAAGGGTTTGCTAGTGTGGATGAATTAGGTTTTGGCTGCAGTCATGTCCAGATTGAGGCTAGCCTATTGGACCGCGTTACTGGGGCACTGCTAGCAGCTAAGTTGCCCGTTATCACTGGACCAGTGCTCACGGTCTCAACGGTTACAGGCACGGTTGCGAGTGCAGATGAGCTGGCTGCAAGAGTACCGGGAGCCACTGCTGAGGCTATGGAGGGTTATGGTGTTGGATTTGCGGCGTTTGACCGCAGTTTAGCAGTTCTGGAGATTCGAGCAATCTCGAACATGGTTGGTCCTCGTGAGCGGTCTACATGGCGAATCAAGGAGGCTTTAGACATTTTAGAAGCAGCTAGCTCAGTATTGACGGAGGTTTTGTGATGAATATTACCATTTCTCCCTGTCCCAATGACACGTTTGTTTTTCATGCCTGGGTACACGGATTAATACCAGGCGCCCCAAAGATTGAAGTAACCTATGCTGATATTGATATCACGAATAGTTTGGCAGCTGGATCCAATGGGCCGGATGTCGTTAAGATTTCGTATGCAGCTCTACCTTGGGTATTGTCGGAGTACGCCCTGTTGCCATGTGGCGGTGCGTTGGGTAAAGGCTGCGGACCATTGGTGCTAACCTCTAATAGAGAAACTGGTAACAATGATCCGGCAAGGCTATCAAGCAGACGGGTGGCGGTTCCGAGTGAACGATCAACCGCCTATTTGCTTTTTCGGTTATGGGCAGCTCAGCATGTGCCGGGGGGAGTGGGTGAGATTGTTGTCTTACCATTCCATGAGATTATGCCTGCAGTGCGTGACGGCTTAGTTGATGCTGGGCTTGTGATCCACGAGGCCCGTTTTACCTATCCCTCGTATGGGCTAACCCTCTTGGCTGATCTAGGTAGTTGGTGGGAGCAAGATACTAACCTACCAATCCCGCTAGGTGCGATTATGGCTCGTAGGTCACTGGATCTTTCGGCAATCACTGGCTGGATTCAGGCGTCAGTCAAATACGCTTGGGGACACCCAGAGGAGTCAAAGGAGTATATTCTGCGCCATAGCCAAGAGTTGTCCCCTGAAGTAACCAAAGCCCACATTAAGCTTTACGTTAACGAGTTTACTGAGAATATCGGTGAGATGGGTTATAAGGCGGTTACCTCCTTGCTAAGTAGAGCTGCGCAAGAAGGTCTGGTACCAAAGGTGGATTTAGCGGCCCTATATTTATAAGTGAGACATAATTATAGCTAACTACTAGATATTTTGATCGATGGGCATATTTAACAATTATAATTTAGAGAAATAAGGCTGGAAGCTAATGCTCCAGTCTTGTTTCTAAGTAAAAATACGATAGGGGGAAAAAGTTGATAAAGAATTTGTATCTCGTAAGACATGGTGAGGCAGAACACCTGATAGGTAAGGGGTTAACTGGAGGATGGACAGACTCGGATTTAACAGAAAAAGGAAGAATGCAAGCACACGAAACAGGCAAAAGAATTTTAAACTTTTTGGGGAAAATTGATGTTGGATTTTACTGTAGTGATCTGCGCAGAGCAAAAGATTCGGCGGAGATTATCGGTAGTTATATAGCCAAAAAGCCATTAGCATTTATGGAATTGCGGGAGCAGAATAATGGTGACGCAGCAAATCTTAGTACTGAAGAAGCCCAAAAAATATCTTCTCCGATTTCAGAACCTATAATGGATTGGATACATTATCCTAATGCTGAAAGTTGGAGAAGTTTTAATAATAGAGTATATAGGTTTATGAATGTAATTGAACAAGAATCTATGGAGACCGTGCTTATTGTATCTCACAGAAGGATAATTTTAGCAATAATTCATTGGTGGTTGGAATTCTCCGAAGACTATATTAAAAAAGTATCATTTGATATCGAACCTTGTAGTCTTACCTATCTAAGGATTAATAAATGGGGAGAAAAAACAGTCTCCAAGCTAAATGATATTGCTCACCTAACGGATATAAAATTATAAAATTAAAGGTAGCGGGTTTTGCTGACCACCTTTTTTATAGAATGAATGTAACAAGCTCCGCCTATTCCAGGGGGGCTTGTTTATTTGAGCCTTATTAAGCGCTTTACAATTTATAACATTTATAGTATAGTGCGTTACAGTACTAATGTACAGGTGTGGATTGTGCCAGGAGGTGGAATTATGATCCTAAATAACAAAAGTATGAAACCCATATATGTACAGATTGCCGAATGGCTGGAAGTAGAAATACTTAATGATCACATCAAGGAAGAAGAACGTATCTTCTCGCAGTATCAGCTAGCGGATATGTTTACTATAAACCCCTCAACAGCTGCTAAAGGGCTAAATATTCTAGCTGACGAGAACATTGTTTATAAAAAACGTGGCCTAGGTATGTTTGTATCACCCAATGCCAAGCAGTATATCTTAACTAAGCGCAGAAATCAGATTTTAGGGCAAATGATTGAAGCGTTAGTTATCGAAGCAAAACGGTTAGATGTGAGCGAAAGCGAGCTTATTAGGATGATCCAACAAGCAAGAGCAGAAAGTGAGGAAAACTTGAGATGAGTACAATTCAAGCCAGAGATGTTACAAAGTCCTACGGCAAGATTAAGGCTATAGATCATTTATCCTTTGATATAGAAGAAAACAAAATAACGGGTTTAATAGGAAGAAACGGTGCAGGAAAAACAACTTTGTTAAAGATGATTGCGGGATATATAAGGCCAACAAGTGGTGATCTCATGGTCCATTCCCGAAATCCGTTCAACAGCTTGGAAGTTTCAGCACATACAATTTTTATCGATGATAATATGACATTTCCCAATTCACTGACCCTCAAGGACATATTAACAGAGGTGTCTCACTTTTATATCAATTGGAATAGTGGCTTGGCAAGTGGCTTATTTGACTATTTTTCATTGAATCCGAAACAGCCGCACAGTAATTTATCGAAGGGAACAAAAAGTACATTTAATAGTATTCTCGGTATGGCCTCACGCTGCCCGCTTACTATTTTCGATGAGCCAACAACAGGTATGGATTCGGCAGTAAGAAAGGATTTTTATAAGGCCTTGCTGAAAGACTATATTGAATACCCCCGAACGATCATTCTATCAAGTCATTTATTAAGTGAACTTGAAGAAATATTAGAGGATATTCTCTTGATCAATCAAGGTACAAAGAGATTACATCTTCCGGCGATTGAGTTAAGGGAATTTGCAGTTGGAATTAGGGGAAATGCCCAAGTCGTGCAGGATTTGGTAGAAGGTAAGGAGATTCTCTATCGAGAAGAATTTTCTAAAGGCAGCTTATACGTTGTTTTAAAAAAGGAGTTATTGCGAGATCAGTTTGACCAAGTAAAGCAAAGTAACTTAGAAGTTGTCCCGGTTTCAACGGATGATCTGTGCGTTTACTTAACGGCAAAAACTAATGGGGGGATTGAGGATGTCTTCAAAAGAAGTTAACCTGCTATCAATTTCGTGTAAACAATATTTCTACAAGCTTAAAGCTTATTCTAGTTTGGTCCATAGCCTTATAATTGTACAACTGATTGCGCTGCTTTTCTCAATGGGCGGAGTGCTTAGAATGTCGGGTGGTAATGGAGAATTATCTGTTTCGGTGAAGAGTTATAATTCGAACATAGTTATAGTATTCTCGTTTTTGTGGATAATGTTTATAGCCGTACAGCTAAACTCGAAGCCCTATAAAAAGGTGGAGCTTCCACTTGTGACCAATAGATTGTCAGGGAATTTATCAAACATAGGTTGCTTGGTGACCACTTGTCTTTTTGGGGGGATTACTTCATCACTTGTTGGTGTGCTTCTAAGGCTAATAACTAATTCTACGTTTGACAGGTCACAAATTGTTTTCAACACATTTTTCTTCACTGATCTGCTTCTCGGTATGTTTGTTGCTATTTTATATATGCTCTTATTCTCTGCGTTTGGTTATTTTATAGGGGTATTAGCCCAATTGAATGTCGCTTTTATAATAATTATTCCGGCAGTAATTCTGGGGGTCTTAAGAGTATATACCGATTTTTCCCAATCTGTTTTTAAGTTTTTTGCTTTTGAGGTTTCTCTGACCATATTTGTGCTAAAAGTCATTATTACTTCAACCTTTTTATTTGGCATTAGTATATTTCTTTCGAACGGAATGGAGGTTAATAAATGATTAGTAGAGCTTCAGCACAGTTATTCCTTATATTGCTCATTGTGATAATCATAGCCATAGCATTTATTGTTCCGAAAATAGGATTTAAGCTTGCTCGGATATCATGGAGAGGGAGTTTAATGGTATCAGGTTTATATCTTGGAATTTTAATTGTGGCTGTTCCGATATTATATCTGCTGCCGAAAGAAGGTTATAGCCAAACTATTGAAAATAGAGATCGAGCTATAACGTTATCTCAAAACACTATCTCAGATTTGTATAGTCACGATTTATCTGCTGAGAAAGATTTAGATGAATTACCAGGACTTTATAAAAATAGTAGTCATACATTTAAAGTCGATTCCAAGAATCTGTCCTTTAATGTACCATCCAATGTGGGGTTATATCCCATTTTGGTCGCCAGAAAGAACATTGATGACGGAGATATTGACGTTTGCACTTACGTTGCAACTCAATTTGTTGGAGAGATTGATTATACAAAGTTTATTTTGCCTCCCATTATTACATTTCAAAACGGGACGTTATCGTTTACATCGACTCACCAATCACTGGATTTTATCCAATGTAGTGCTGACTTTACTATTAATCAATTTAAACATCAAAATACAGGAGAAGAGAATGGGTTGTCAACAACTTTTGGAGATAAAGTTGTATATATACGCGTTCCTAAAAGTTTAATAATTAGTAATGGAATGAACAACAATATTCACTTGATTAGTAGCGACTGAATGCTGCATGAACTTGATTTTATAGTCAAATATTGAGTGTAACTTTATGAAGGAGGTTCATAAATGAATCAAGGGCAAACGAGCAAAACTACTGAACCACTACATCTGGGCTTGTTAGTAATTTTTGCGTTAACCCTCATTTGGTCTGTCATTAATCCAAAGGATTTATTTACATGGTTTCTGGAGGTTTTTCCAGCACTGATCGGGTTGGCAGTTATAATAATTACATATCATCGATTTCGATTGACTAACTTAGTTTATGTCTTGGTATTAGTGCACGCTTTAATTCTTGTGATCGGCGGCCATTACACTTATGCTGAAATGCCTTTTTTTAATTGGCTGCGAGATAATTTTCACCTGGCCAGGAATTATTATGATCGCTTGGGCCATTTTGCCCAGGGGTTTGTGCCGGCAATTATTTGTCGAGAAGTGTTATTACGCAAATCTCCATTAAAGAGAGGGAAACTGTTATCTTTCCTTGTAATTTGCATTTGTCTGGCGATTAGCGCTTCGTACGAATTAATTGAGTGGGGTGTAGCAGAGGCTACAGGGAGTGCTGCTGACGCATTTCAAGGCACACAGGGGATGTATGGGATACACAATGGGATATGTTTATGGCTTTGTGTGGTGCCGTTATTTCGCTTGTATCGCTTGGGAATTTTCATGATTCCGTTCTGAAACAAATGCGATGAGATCAATGAACCATTTTTCAATAGACAATTACAGAATAGTTGGTTAAAATGGATACTGTAGATAATCTGTGAGTTGTTTCACAGGTTTGGTAGTAAGGCAGACAGATAGGTCGACCAATTTGAACAAAAATTACGAGCATGGAAGGATGGTAGAATGACGATTAAGTGATTTGATTTATCAGCTATCCTTTTTGTGGTAGCTTTTTTTTGTACTATTTAGAAAGTATAAGGGCAACTAGGCAGCCGCTGGTCATGGATGACCGAGTGTCCATGTAGCCATGGATGGCGAGAAGGGACCGCGAAGTAGCAATTGAAGAAAGGTTGGTTAATTGTGATCTGGAATATAGAGCAAGAATGTATGAGCCGCAGTAAGCTGGAAGAATTGCAATTAGAACGTCTGAAGTGGACGGTTAACAGGGTATACAACAAGGTGCCGCATTATAGAGCGAAATTTGAGGAACTAGGTATTAGACCTGAGGACATCAAATCCTTAGCCGACATAAAGCGTTTGCCCTTCACTACGAAAGATGACTTAAGGAGCAACTACCCTTTTGGGCTCTTCGCTGTTCCCCAGAAGGAAGTGGTTCGTGTCCATGCCTCATCCGGTACCACTGGCCGACCAGTGGTCGTTGGCTATACGGGTAACGATCTCAATACCTGGACCGATCTGACAGCTCGGATGGTCACGTTGGCCGGAGTCACCTCCGATGACGTTGCGCAGATTGCTTTTAATTACGGTCTTTTCACCGGAGGGTTTGGTCTACATTATGGACTGGAAAGAGCTGGCGCCCTTGTTGTTCCCGTCTCAGGCGGGAATACAGAACGGCAGATCATGTTAATGCGGGACTTTGGTACTACTGTGCTTATCGCCACTCCGAGCTATTCGCTTTATATCGCTGAAGCTGCTGAGAAGATGGGGATTGACATCTCTTCTTTGAAGCTTAAGATCGGGCTCTTCGGAGGTGAACCCTGGACTGAAGAAATGCGTAAGGAGATTGAATCTAGGCTCAATATTATTGCCACGGATAACTATGGTCTAAGCGAGGTAATGGGTCCTGGTGTCGCCGGGGAATGTGTATATAAGTGTGGTCATCATATTGCAGAGGACCACTTTATTATAGAGACAATCGATCCCGAGACAGGTGAAGCGCTGGAACCCGGCCAAGAAGGGGAACTTGTATTTACTTCTCTGACCAAGGAAGCTTTTCCGGTGATCCGGTTTCGGACCAAAGATATCTCTTGTATTACCCAGGAACCCTGCCAGTGTGGTCGGACCACAGCACGTATGCGTAAGGTCGTTGGTCGCACGGATGATATGTTGATCATTCGCGGTGTCAATGTCTTTCCTTCCCAGATTGAAAGTGTTCTCATGAATATCGAGGGCATAGGTCCTCATTATTTAATCAACGTCCACAGGCGCAATTATCTGGACGAACTGGAGGTAGTCGTTGAGCTCACCCGTGAAGATCTGCTCGAACCTTATTCCAGGCTAGAAGACTTTAAGGGATACATTCGGCAGAAGCTTCACGGCGTTCTCTCAATCAACGTTCGTTTGAAGATCGTCCAACCTGGAACTCTGGAACGGAGCGCCGGTAAAGCAAAGCGGGTCTTCGATTACCGTCGCCAGCTTGCTGAATAGGCTTAACAATATTCAGCATCAATTTCTCGTTTTTATTGCTAATTTTGATTTTATAAAGGTGAAGGTGGAGACTATATGTCAGTTAATTCACTTCTACTAACCTTGATTCCTATTACCGTAATAATATTGATGCTCGTTGTTTGGAAAAAGCCTGCAGATATCAGTGGTATCGTAGGATGGATTGCAGTTTCTGTTATCGCATTTCTATTTTTTCAAACGAGTGGTGAAGTAATCCTCAGGTCTACCGTAGCTGGAGGAGTAAAGTCTTTTGCTGTGTCTTTAGTGGTTGCCACGTCTTTGTTACAGATGGCTTATATGGAGAAGACAGGAGCACTGAAGAGAGTTATTATTTTAATTAAAACGATCGCCAGTGATAATAGGGCCGTACAAATTATGCTTATCAATATTGGTTTCGGCACGCTTATGGTATCAGTTGGGGCAACCCCTGTCTCCCTACTTCCGCCTATTATGTTGGCCCTGGGTTATTCAACTTACGTTTCTATTGCTCTTCCGTGTATTGGGTATGATGCTCTCTGCACCTACGCTTTGTTGGGAGCACCTGTAGTTGTTTTCGTGGACATGGCCAATTCATTTCTCGGCAAGGGTCATGAAATTAGTTTGTCTCAGGCGGGCAGCGTGTTTTTTATGTTTCTACCGGTTGTCTCCACATTAATCGGTTTTTGCATGCTCTGGATTGTAGGAAAGTGGCAGGGTATCAAAGACGGTTGGCTTCCTTGTGTGATTACTGGAGCGGTCATCACAATTGTCTCCTATTATACAAACAAAGTAGATAGACTAGTGGTTCTAACCGGTATCATGTGCGGTGCCGCGGTTATTATTGCTATGGTACTTTATCTAATGGCTACGGGAAAAAGGGTTATCGATAAAAGTAGCTTAACTGTTGAGGAGCTGGATTATGAAAAAACATATCCTCTCTGGAAAGCTTTAACACCGTGGGTCCTTCTTATTGTCCTAATACTTCTCCTTAATGTTCCTACAGATATGTTCAACTTTCTTTACAGGAAGGTTACCCTTCCAATCGTCGGTCTGTCTGCTGACGGTAAACCAATTATGACAAGAGCATTATGGAATGCTTATACGTGGATTTTGGTGAGCACCATTCTTTCTATGGTTTTCATAAAACCGACGTCTTCCCAATTGAAAGAAACCTTTAGGTTGTGGTGGAAGAGGGCTCCTAGGCCAGTTTTTGCTGTGGCCATTTTCTTTAGCATAGGGGAGATTATGAATATGTCCGGCTATAATATTGTCACAAAAAAGTTTGCGGTGGCCAGCATGGTGCAGGTTTTGGCGGATTTTTCATCCCAGATCTTCAGTAACGCTTACGGTTCAGTGGTTACTTTCATTGGTCTTTTGGGAGGATTTATAACAGGCAGTGAAGCTTCTACAATAGCAATGTTCTCAATCTATACAATGAAGACTGCAAATTTGCTCCATATGGGACTAAAAGAAATGCTTATAGTAACAGCAGGATTGGCCTTTGGTGGTGGTCTAGCGAGCGTCATATCTCCAGCAAAATTACAGAACGCTGCAGCAGCAATCGATAAAATGGGTGAAGAGACTAAGGTAATAAGAATTGCCTTTGTATTTTCATTAATATTAACAGCAGTAACATCCGCTTTGGTTGTCGTGTTATTGAAAATTTATGCGGTTTGAAAAACAGCACACTTACATAGCTTAACGCTAGGAACGAAAATCTAGACGCAATTTTGGGAATAGCTTTTTGAAGCAACAAACGGTCCGTTATCCACTTGATGGATAATGGACTTTTTGATTAAATGAAACCTTTCACGAAAAGGAATCGACCCCACGAGGAAGAACTTGGAATTGATAATTATGGAACTGGTAGTCTTGGCAAAGGATAAACCCGAGAACTGTCCTAAGAAGTCGAAAAAGCCTATAATAACTGTAGAGCCTGAAGAGAACTCGAAACTGTGGCGGCATACGTTGAATTGAAGGAGGCCCTAATGATTATTAAGTCTTATAGTAAATTAAATAAAAAGACTATTAATGAAGTTCTTAACCTCGAAAAGATTTGCCAAGAACATGACATGCTTAAAGGAAGCGTATTCTTAGATACTTCTTTGAATTTTGATCAGAGTATTAAGAGTACATTTCTCCTATATGAAAATCGTGAGCTAATAAGTATCTTATCCATGTTTATCCCCACACAAGAGGAAGCTGAAATATCAGCATTTACTTTGCCTGAGTACAGGCGTAATGGATACTTTAAAGCATTGTTAGAAAAAGCAGTCGAAGAACTAAGGAAATTCGATATTCAAAATATATTGTTTGTATGTGAAAAGCAATCAATTTCTGGTAAAGGGGTATTGACTACCCTCAATGCTGAGTATGATCATACCGAGTATTCTATGAGATTCAACAAGACTAGATATGAATATAAGGACATGTTTCGGCTATCCCTTATACCTACCCATTTTAAGGATCTCAATCAATTAATTGATATAAGTATGAAGATTTTCAATGATGGCTATGAAGACTCCAAAAGTATAATTGAAAATTGTCTTCAATCAGAAACTCGGGAACTTTATCTTGCAGTCTTGAACGATGAGATTGTTGGCATGAGTTCAATAAACCAGGAGAGAGATGAAGCCTTAATATTTGGGTTGGGGATAGTACCCGAATATAGGGGTAAAGGATACGGAAAGGAATTATTACATCTAATCATCGATCGCTTATGGCAAACGGGAAAAACTGAACTAATGCTTGATGTCAATAGCGACAATGCACATGCCTTAGAACTTTATAAAAAATCTGGTTTTCAAATAGAAGTAGCCTTTGAGTATTATAGAAAAAAAGTAAGTGAAATATATAAATAATGATATGATTTCAAGACATCAATGTACTGCGGAACTTAAAATTCTTGCGCTATTAATTTCAGAAAAAGCAATAATGACGATAATGGTTATTAACAATACGATTCAAGAATATTATTAGAATATTTAGATTTTCGTAGTTACAACTTTGAACTCAAGTAGTATACTTAGTTAAATAATGGAATAAGGGTAATTAAGGTTAGCTCAGTTATGGAAAATAAATTAAAAGAAGGGTTTAGCTTATGTTAAACGATAAAACGAAACCTATTATCCTGTCGGATCAGGTTCAGACATCTCTTTCTAATCTAGATCCTCTCACCCAGAAGGTTTTTCTGTCTCTTAATCCGCCTAGCCCACAGGATAATAGGGCAGATGTTGACCAAGTGCGTCATGCGTTGGTACGTAGCTACGGCTCTGTTAATGTGCCCCTGGCAATTATGCCCAGGGTACCTGTCATATGCCGCAGCGCCGATTGGCAAGTCACAGCGACCCTTGCGGACACTGGACAAGGATGGAAATTAATTGATCTGGAACCCGGCGACACCACCAAGGAACAATTCGGGTTGGCCATTGATATTGGCACGACAACGGTGGTTGTATACCTTGTTGATCTATGTGACGGCACGGTTCTTAAACATGCAGCCGACTATAACGCTCAAATTGTCTTGGGCGAGGATATTCTAAACCGCATTCGTCATGCTGCCGAACCAGGCGGTTTAGCCCGCCTCCAAAAAGCAGTAGTAGACACCCTAAACGGTTTAATTAGAATCCTTTGTCCGTTGCCAATGGAGACAGGAAAAATTACTGCTGTGGCCATTGGGGCTAACACAACCATGGTTCATCTTTTGCTAGGTTTGAACCCCGCTTCTATTTGTCGGGACCCTTATACTCCGATTGTAAACAACCCAGGCTTGATTCCTGCTGGAGAAATAGGGCTGGATATTAATCCCTTAGCCCCTATCTATTGCTTGCCAAGCATAGGCAGTTACCTTGGTGGGGACGTCATCGGTGGAATCCTAGTGAGTGGGATGCACAAACAGCCAGACGTTTCGCTATTTGTTGACATCGGCACTAATGGTGAGATCGTGATGGGCAACGAAGAGTGGCTTGTTGCTTGCGCTGGAGCTGCCGGACCGGCTCTGGAAGGCGGTGTCACAAGCTACGGTATGCGGGCGGAACCAGGAGCCGTAGATCGTGTTTCAATAGATCCGAAGACGGGTAAGGTGGAGTATACAACGATAGACAATGCCCCTGCCCGCGGCATCTGTGGCTCTGGCCTGGTGGACACACTTGCCGAACTTTTCCTCAACGGCATCATTAATAGGACTGCCCGTTTTCAGACTGGGAAGGATTCGTTTGTTGTAGTCCCTGCTGCAGAATCGGCCACGGGAGAAGACATTGTCATAACGCAGATAGATATAACTAACTTCATAGCTACGAAAGCAGCGGTCAACGCGGCAACAGATTT
Source organism: Desulfosporosinus cupriresistens (assembly GCF_001707885.1). Taxonomy (GTDB): domain Bacteria; phylum Bacillota; class Desulfitobacteriia; order Desulfitobacteriales; family Desulfitobacteriaceae; genus Desulfosporosinus. Next base: position 18,950 of record NZ_MASS01000044.1, read on the forward strand.
CTTGATGGAAAATGTAGGATGTGCTTGGCAGGAAATGAGCCATTTTTATGCTGCCGGAGCGTTTGGTCAGTATTTGCCGATCGAGTCAGCCGTTACAATTGGACTATATCCTGATTTGCCGCGCGCTGCCATTGTGCGCTTGGGCAATAGTTCTGGAGAAGCAGCCCGTCAAGTTCTCCTATCTCGCACCAAACGTCTGGAAGCAGAGGCTATCGCCGCAAAGGTCACATATTTTGAACTAAATGCCAATCCCGCTTTCATGGAGAAATTTAGTGGCAGTAAATTCTTGCCCCACACGGACATTGACCGTTACCCTAGCGTCAAGGAACGTCTGCAAGCCCGCCGCTTGTGAACTGGAAATATTGGTAAGATAATAGATAATTCCGTTCGCAAATCTTAATTGATCTGATGGCGCCCCCTTTAATTGGCTTTAAGGGGGCGCTTTTTATGTTTGTCAGAACGCATAACTGACGGTTATAACTTTCCCTTCTTGAGCTTAATAGTGTAGAAAGCTTCAGTCCGTGTTCATAAATAATCGATAATTCAAGCTGCCAACTAATTGGTACATGTATTCAATCGTTGACATACTACTGAAGTCAGAGCTGAAGCGGGTTATAAGGCCTAATATTTAAAGGTGTAAATAATCATATACATTCAGCTTAAGTAAATTTGATGAGAGATTTATGAGGAAAAAAGAACTATAAGCCTTGTCATTGCTTAAAACAGAGGATTTTGAATCTAAGATGATTTTTTGGCATAAGAATTGCAAGATTATTCCGTAGATTCAGAATAGAGCAATTCTAAGCTATGAATTGCCAAGTTGTTAGGGAAGAGAAATTTGAGAGGGAGGAGCATAGAGTTTTTTAAGTTGTGCGGATTTATTATTATAATTTATTTGGAGTATTAATTGTCCAAACTAAGGGGGAGAATTTTAATGAGTACACAAGAAGTAAAAATTACTTATAGCGGTGCAGATCCTACAGCGTTTGGAGTTCTCGGTTTATCGTTGGTGTGTTTCGTCGCATCCTCTGCTAAATTAGGCTTCACTAACCCTAAATCAACTGCTTTAATTGTTGTCTGGGCAGCATTATTGGGTGGAATTGTTCAGATTATGGCTGCAAACATTGACTTTAAAAAAGGTAATGTATTCGGTGGCACAGTTCTAGGCGCATATGGCTTTTTCTGGGTAGGTATGGCTTTTTCAATGGCAATTATGAATGGGATGCTTGGTCCAGGCATGCAAGCAGCAGTTGATCCTAAAATGTTGGGAGTAGTATATGTTGGTTACCTGATTTTTTCTCTGTTTATTACTGTAGCGGCTTTCGAAGTGAACTTCCCTTTTATTGTAATGCTAGTGCTCATCGACGTGTTATTTATTTCTCTAGCGGCTGTATCGTTTAAAATGGGTCCCGTCGCCACATTTGCCCAACTAGCTGGCTGGTCTGAATTAATTATCTCCCTCGTTGGTTTCTATGCTTCAGGGGCAATATTTTTCAAGAACTTCTACGGCCGTGAAATATTACCATTGGGTAAGCCCTGGAATATTATCAAAAAGGCGACTCCTCCTTCAGCTCAAACTCAGAATCTTAAGCAGGCAATGTAACATTTATCAAGTTACTATGGGGCTGTGCTAAAACTTGTTACTATATTTTTCACATCCCCACTTTTGCTTCTATATCATCAAAACACAAGCGTCCTCACTCCACTTTAATAGTGAAATGAGGACGCTTATTGATTGTTATAACCACTTGAAATTTTGGAGACTGAGTTTTCACACATCCCCCTGGGACAATCCGTATGGTCAACCCTTCACTGTCACGGCGTCATGCGGGAACAGATGCAGTATGCCTATGACGGACAGGAACGCCTGCTCTAAAGTTCTTTCGAATGGCAGTTCTGAGATGTACAGCTACGATTCCGTGGATAAAGGCTTTCTGAGGCCAAGCAATCCACAACGATTTTGTTTATCTAGTTCTATGTAGTTCCTTGTTAAGCAGGGTATTTAATTTTATAATTAGCGTATATCAAATTCTGAAAATTTAAGGGGGAATTCCAATGCCATTTATTCAAATGGAAGCAGGCAAATACACAAAAGAGCAAAAGGAACAACTGATTAGTGGTTTTACTAAGGTAGCTAGTGAGACTTTAGGTATTCCCGAAGACAAATTTATTGTGTTGCTTAAAGAAAATGAGTTAGATAACTGGGGTACTGGGGGCAAGATGCTTAGTAAGGTATTAGGCGAGCAGTAAAACAATAAATGACGGTTAGGTTAAGAGGAGACGCCTGAGCGTCTCCTCTTAAAATTGAAAAGTTAAACTTAATAAACGTGCTACACAAAAAGGAAGGCTAAAGCCATTATAGCATACGCTGCCAAAAGCTGTGCTCCTTCTAGCCAGTTAGAGCGCCCATCCAAATTAATCATTGCGGTAATAACGATCCCCATGATGATGACTATAAGTTCATAACTGGTAAAGAGGAGGTCAAGAGGGTGGCCCATAAAGTAGCCTAGAAATACTAACAGAGGGGCAACAAAGAGCGCAATTTGTGTGCTTGAGCCAATGGCTATTTCTAGACTGATTTCCATTTTATTTTTCAGGGCCATTATTACGCTGGTGGAATGTTCAGCGGCGTTGCCGATGATCGGAATAACGATAACTCCAATGAAGAGTTCGCTGATCCCCAGAGTTTTAACTACAGAATCAATTCCTTCCACCAGAAATTCGCTTTCTAAGACTACGAATAAAGTAGCAATGAGTAAAATCAACAAAGCTTTCGATTTTGACCATGTTGGATCTTCCGAATGTTCTTGACTAGGCCGAAAAACATCCTTGTGTGTATGAAGAGAGAAAAGTAAACTTAATAAATAGACGAGCATCAGGACAAAAGCAACCCCAAGACTTAAGGGCTCTGCAGCAGGATTAGAGTGTGTGTTTAGAAAGACAGCGGGAATGATCAGCCCCGTAACGGCCATAAGGAGCATTGAGGTATGCATACCAGCGGCTGCTCTGTTGAATTTTTGAGACTTATACTTAAAACCGCCAAGGAACATACTTAAACCCAACACTAGAAGAAGATTACCGATGATGGAGCCTGTTATAGAGGCTTTGACAACTTCTACAAGGCCGGCTTGTAGGGCGAAAATGGTGATGATCAGTTCTGCCGCATTGCCAAAGGTAGCATTAAGTAAGCCTCCAATTCTGGGACCAACAAAGATGGCTATTTCTTCTGTGGCTTTCCCCATATAGCCGGCAAGTGGAATTATGCTTAAACCCGCAGCGACAAAAAGTAAGACAGGCGAATAATCAGACAGTCGAAGGAAAATACTGGCGGGAATCGCCAAAAGTAACAGATTGAGAAACTTCAAAAACTTAACCTCCTTTATTTAATCTATTATTTCTAAAACAATTAAAATCTATTTGAGCACGTATGTCAAATAAAGGAACAGATACTTTGGCGCAATAACAAGGGTGGGAGCTAAGCTACCACCTGTTTTCGTTTTAATGGGAGACTTGTGGCAAATATTATAAGGTTAGCAGACGTGGTTTAAGTGCTTTGAATCAAATAGATTACAAGGAAGATCCCGACTGCAAGAACTGAAATGGTAAGCAGTATGCTAAGTATTGATGATGTATGATATGTATCTTCGTTTATTTGTCTCTCGACCTTCTTATAGCGGATATAAGCAAGCACGCTCATTAAGGCCCCGAGACCGACGAGGAAGATTCCAACAATTGCTGAATACCCATGAGAAGGAGGTAGTGCACTTTCAATATTTGGTTGTTTTAAAATGTAGGACATTTGTTTTATGAACAATGCGAATCTCTCCACAACAAAACCGAATGCCATTATCCCAATGCTTGTTCTAATCCACGCAAGAAATGTTCTTTCATTTGCCATATGAACACGGCGGTTACCAAGACCTACAGGTTTCTTTTCTTCAATTATTTCTGGCATACAGTTACCTCCCAATAATAATAGTTTAACAATTAAAACAATAATTGTAAAAACAATTCATTTGTAAGGTGTAAATCCGATCATGAATTGCAGTTATTCTGCACAGATCTGAATAATACGACATGATTTATATGCTAGCTAAGGAATGGAATAATAGTATTAATTGATTATGATCATACAGATCAACTATAGACTTGGCGATAACACGATGTTAATCTTTACTTGAGATCTATGAATTATAAAAAAAGGAGTGAAAGTGAATGGTTTTAGGTGTCATTGCTATTATTGTAATTGACGCTGTTTTAGTAATACTTTTCCTTAAATATAGCCACCTGTCGTTCATAAAACCTGGAGGAGGACGAAAGCATGTCTAAACATGCAATGGCGGAAAGTTGACACTGAGATAGCTTTTTCGAAAGTTGAACATTGCAAACAAGCAAATTATTAAAACGGCTGACAAGCCGTTTTAATAATTTGCTTGTTGTTTTAAGAAGGAAAAAGGCGACACCTTAATACTTGCTCTAAAGGGTTTGATTGCGGTGCAGAGATGCCTTAGAGAGTTTCACTTACAAGAGCAGACCAGTTTTTCCCCTTATAAGCGTTATAACCTCGAGTATGGGCGTAACCGTAAATCTTAGTGCCGGAAGTATTCTTTTCAAAGATATATCCGTAAGTTTCGCCTTTCATCGCGAGTTGGGCAGCACTAAGGTGCTTCAAATTATCCGAAAGAATACCCTTGCGGTTTCGGCAAGCAATGACGTAGCCATCGTTATTGATAATGAATATGTCCCCATTCTTACCGATGCGAGCTGATTCAATAATGTCATAAATAAAATTCCAGTTAAACCTGGTGGAGAAATACCCCAATAACTGACCTTCGTCACTGCGGATCGGACATGTATAAGCCACGGTATGCGATTTATCAATATTGGAAAGATAAAGATCACTTACAGAGATAGCGTTTGCAGCTTTGGCGTCTTTAAACCAGACTTTATCTGCCATGTTCTGTCCGATGAATTCATGGTGGACACCAGCTGCGACGATAGTGCCTTCAGTATCCAGCACATAAAGGTCTAGATAAACTTCATAAATGTCAACCAGTTTTTTAAGTAACGTGTTAGCTACAGAAAAGCGATCGGAATCTGTCGTGCAAAAGCAGTTTTTCACTTTATCAAAACCGGCCCATGCTTGGGCATCACAATTACGTTCAAAAAGGTTCCGATCAATTTTATCGATTGTGTCATAAGCGACATCGGCTGTACGTACAGCCATTATTTCATTGGCCTTGCTCTGGATATTTTCGATGATTTTGGTACTTTCTTTAGTTGAAGTTAAACTGCGCGTAGCCAGCTTTTTTATCTCATCCGCTACCACGCTAAAGCCTCGACCCGCTTCGCCGGCTCTTGCCGCTTCGATTGCAGAATTAAGAGACAAAAGATTGGTATGCTGGGCGATTTGGCGGATGGAATCGATGACTTGCCCCATTTCTTGGTTAGCGTCTTTAAGTTCACTAAGTAGAATGGAAGAATCAATAACAAGTTTGTCGTTTGACATGTAGACATCACCTCTTAAAAATAAACATAGCCTACCCAAACTCAGGTAGGCTTCATTGCCAATTCTGATTTTCATTATATGATAGACGTAGGAAATTGCAACATATTTCTTTTTGCCCGACTAATTTAAGGATTTTTAGCGGATATTCCCGAGAAAAGAGATTTCGTTGGAGGAGAAACGCAACTACAGAGCTTAAGATAAGTACTCTAGACTAGGAACAGCAAAGGATAGATCACTAAACGTGAGCACGTCATTGAACTCAAGAAAGTTATAAGCGTTTTTTTGGGCATTCTCCATAAGTTCAGATATCGGAGTTGTAGTAAGGATAACGTCCTTTGGTTGAAGTAATTGGTGAATAAGGCCGAAATGCTGAGAGTTGAAGCGAATAGTAATGTGGATTTCATTCTCCCAAGTTACTTGGAGGACATAGGCATCCTTGTGTTCAGTTGCAAACCAATTATAGGTATACCCTGACAGACCGGATTGATTAATCGCTTTAACTTCTTTACTAAATTCCTTTACATATAGAATAAGCACATCGCGTCCATTTTCAAGTTTGCCAAAGGCTGATTGTTCAGGTGTGTAAGCTTGAGTAAACATCTTAATCCCCCTCTAGATAAAATTATCTTTACCCGCTCGAAAAAAAGTAATATTGTGTTGTCTATTATAGCTTACTTGTTTTACTCTTGAAAGTCTGTTGGTGTAAATAGTACGTTATACTGCCTTAGCCTTAGTTCCTCAAATGGAATATAGCTATGGGTATGTAATCAATGCTTTTTAGATTGTCGTGAAGGAAAAATGCTATCACAAATTGAATTGTAATTGTGGAGGTGATGAAGGTGTTTTTAAAACCATTGTTTGAAAATGATGTTCCTGTTGAACTTCGGTCTTGAACAGATTGAAGTACGGAGGAAAATAAATGACAAAAAAACATCTGGGTTCAATATACCTAGCTACAGCTGCAACAATTTGGGGTGGCATGTATGTTGTTAGTAAAGTTGTGCTTACAGTCATCCAGCCGATAGAGTTAGTTTGGCTTCGCTATGTAGTGGCTCTTATCACACTTATAATGGTCGGAATTGTCACTCGCCAATCTTGGCGTATTCGTAGGCAGGATTTCCCCCATATTCTAGCAATCGGAGTGATTGGTTATGACATTTCAATCTGGACTCAGTTTGTTGGAACGAAGCTCTCATCCGCTCAAATGGGAGCTATGATTACCTCGGCTACACCAGCGTTAATGGTTATATTTGCTCGTCTTTTACTGAAAGAAAAGATCACTTTTCGAAAAGGGTTGTCAACTTGCATAGCTATGATTGGTGTATTATGCATAGTAGGAGTTGGAGATATAGGAGATGCAAATCAGCTTGGTGGTATGGTGTTAGGGATAGCTGCTTTATCTTGGGCATTAATGTCTGTGCTGATAAAACGAATCCCCAGTAGTTATTCTCAACTTGTCGTTACCACTTACGCTATTTTAATAGCGACAGTGCTAATAACACCGTTTGCTTTTTCCCAGTTAGACCAAGCCCAGATCTATGCTCTCTCACAACCAGCTATTTGGAGCGGAGTTTTGTATCTAGGTATTGTTGCTACAGCTGCTGCTTTCTTTCTGTGGAACAAAGGGTTGCAAATGGTCGATGCAGGCAGTGGAGGTCTTTACTTTTTCTTTCAGCCTATTGCAGGTACCATATTGGCTTGGCTTTTCCTTGGAGAACGTGTTGGAATTACATTTTGGATCGGAGCGATATTAATTCTGAGTGGAGTTTTTCTGGTAGTCAAAGAGTCATGATGGCGAGAAGCAACCACTAAAATAGGGAGCACTCAGTGGCGGCTAGCCATCGGAAAATTAGCGCGGAAGGAAGATGGACGATGGATAATCCGTGTGGAACGACCAAGGCTAATGTCTTTGAGCACACTGAGGTTAACGGGATCCCTATCTATTTTGGTTCGGGGGTTAATCCGGTTAATTCTCCCGCTCAATTTTTTGTGGCCTGGGGCAAGGGGGCTTTAACCGGTGGTTTGATTCATACATTTAACAGTGAGTCTCCGGAAAAGGGGTTTCGCTGGTTTATTGATGAAGATGAGGCGGAAGCCGAATATGTCAAAATGCAGCGGACTTTGCAGGCGGTATCCGATTAATTACCTTTAATCACTAAACAGGACAAACTTGTACCACCCTTGGAAGAGTTCAAAGGGTATAAAGAAGTTTATATTAGGAAAGAGCCCTCGGCTTTGCTGAGGGCTCTCATGGTCATAAGAGTTCCGTACGAGGGTTAGTTATGATGAATTCCGCCATCAGGTCGCCATCTAGGGCGCCGATGGTCCCGAGGCCAGTGGTCTCCATGGTTTCGATGGTCCCAACGATCCCAACGATCCCAATGGCCCTTATGGTCCCAACGATGCCAATGGCCTTTATGGTCCCAACGATCCCAATGGTTCTCTTTGCTCCCTGTGCTCCATTTATTTCCTTGATTCCAGCCATTCATATTAATCACTCCTAATAAAGCTTACTGCTATATTTTCTGTATTTTCCATTAAATACCAATATATGATCTCATTATATGGTGTATACAATTTGTCTGGTTCCACAATCCGTGCTTCTAGATTAGGAAGCTTAAATGAATGGAACAAACATTGAAATAAGGTATTGACAGAGTATAAATTTCGATGTAAATTTAACCATACTTTATAATCGTACGTGTACGAACGGTTGTCGAGCAAACACAAGGGGGATTGTAATGAAAAGAATTGCTGTCATTATTTTAACAATGGTTGTGGGGCTTACAGGCTGCAGTACGACAGGCCAAACACAGGCGCAAGCAACGGCCAATGTTCAAGCGAGTAAGTCGGTCTTTGTGATGGCGGGAATAATTGACGCCAATGAAAAAGCTGTAATTACGACTAAGATTCCTGCCAAGGTAACTACTATCCCTATCGAAGTAGGTTCTGCTGTGAAAAAAGGTGACCCAATTATTACGCTGGACACGAAAGATATTGAAGCGCAGGTAGCTCAGGCTCAAGCTGGAGTTAATACCGCTCAAGCCAATTTGGTTAAGGCACAGACAGGAGCGCGACCTGAGCAAATAGCCCAAGCTCAGGCTGCTTTAGACAGCGCGAAAACAAGTTATCAAAATACCAAATCGAATTTTGATCGAAACCAACAACTTCTTGCTGCTGGTGGAATATCACAGTCGCAATTTGAAGCATCTCAGACGCAGTTGGCCGGTGCACAGGCTCAGTACGACTCGGCACAAAACCAATTGGATATCCTAACTAAAGGAGAAACCCAAGAATCGTTAAATGTATTGCAAGCCCAGGTCAAACAGGCCCAAGCAGCGTTGGACCTGACCAAAGCTCAACTTGCCTATGGAACTATCCTCTCTCCTGTTTCTGGAACTGTTAGTGAAAAAAATATCAATGTCGGAGAATTGGCTACTCCTGGAGCAAATCTGGTTTCAGTCGTAAATCTTGATTCCATATACATCAATGCCTCTCTACCGGCAGGACTTATTGGTAGTGTGAAAGCTGGACAGGCAGTTATCGTGAAAGTATCAGAAGTTCCGGATAAAGAATTTTCAGGGGAAGTCTCTGTTGTGGATCCTGTAATTGATTCTCGCAGCAGAACAGTTTTAGTAAAAATCAAATTAAATAATCCGGATTCAGTCTTGAAATCTGGAATGCTGGCAGAAATAGGACTTAAAAAATAAGGGTAGGTGGGATCAAATGATTGAAAAACGTAAAAAGATAATCTACATAATCCTTGCCGTGATGGTGGCTGCGTTCGCGGCTATCGGAGCGTATTATTGGTACGAAAATACTTATTTCGTCTCAACCGAGGATGCAAAAGTAATGGGTGACCTAGTAAGCGTGGGTCCACAGATTTCCGGCAAGCTTTTGGAATTAAATGTTGAAGAGGGAGATGCCGTTATTAAAGACCAGATCCTAGGTCGCCAGGGAATGAGTAATCCTGAGGAAACGAATATAGACCAATCCGTTTTCAGGGCGCCTATCAGTGGTATTGTTATAAAAAAGCAAGGAACGGTTGGCGAGGTTATTTCCCCGGGACAAACCGTTGCGATGCTGATCGATCCTAATAAGCTGTATATCACTGCTAATATTGAAGAAACAAAACTGGGAAATTTAAGGCAGGGCCAAAAAGTAGATATCACCATTGACCAATTTGGCAATAAGAAATTCACTGGCAAAGTAAAATACGTAGGTCAAGCATCAAATTCTACCTTTGCTTTACTTCCTTCCTCAACAAGTGCAACGTTTACCAAAGTAGTTCAGAAAATACCTGTGAAAATCGAGTTTGATAAAAGCGATAATACCTTGCTGCCAGGGACGAATGCCATCGTCAATATTCACATAAAGTGATGAGGAGAAATGAATATGACTGAACAACATAACATTCAAGAAAGTGCAGGTGACGATGCCTATAAGTGGTCTGCCTTGTTTGTTGTTGTGATAGGTACATTTATGGTCATGCTGGACAGCAGTATCGTAAATATCGCTCTTCCCAAGATGATGAATGTTTTCGGAGCAGATTTGGATTCCGCAAAGTGGATTTTAACTGGATATACTTTGGCAATGGGAGCAATTATCCCTATTACAGGGTTCCTAAGTGATACGTTTGGGATTAAGAAACTATTTATAGGTGCCTTGGCAATTTTTACTTTAGGTTCTTTTTTGTGCGGCTTTGCTTGGAGTAATAATGCTATGGTCGTCTTTCGAGTTTTACAAGCAGTGGGCGGCGGTGCTATTATGCCTGTCGGAATGTCCTACATTATGCAGATATTTTCGATCAGTGAACGTGGTAAGGCCTTAGGTTTTTGGGGTATTGCGTCAATGTCTGCACCCGCCATCGGACCTACATTAGGCGGCTACATCATCCAATATATGGATTGGCGCTTTATTTTTTATGTTAATGTTCCAATAGGCGTCGTGGGTATTTTCTTTGCGGGTTTTTTACTGAAAGAGACAACGCTTAAGCCCTATAAAGGAAATTTTGATTACATTGGATTTTTTTCGGTCATTGTAGGAATTGTCAGTCTCTTGTATGTCCTCGGCGAAGGTAGTTCTATTGACTGGGGAAATATTAAATTTCCGCTAATTCTTGCCTTAGGATGTTTCAGTCTCCTCATATTCACTGTTAACGAATTGATGCATCCCGCCCCTTTGCTGGATTTACGGTTGTTTAAAATATATGACTTTTCGCTCAGTCAGATTTCTACAGGTGTAACGATGCTGGCTATGATGAGCGGCATATATGTCTTGCCCTTGTTTTTGCAAAATTTAAGAGGATACACAGCAATGGAAACAGGCTTAATACTTTTTCCCTCGGCACTTGCTTCCGCGTTCATGATGCCGATTAGTGGCACTCTTTTTGACAAGTTTGGGGCAAAGGTGGTAACGGTTCCGGGACTCTTGTTAGTTGCCGCAACAACCTATCAAATGTCGATGTTTACCATGGATACGCCAGCAACGACTATTACGTTAATTTCTACAATTCGGGGAATTGGACTTGGATTTTCAATGATGCCTGTAGCTACCGCTGGAATGAATGCCATACCCAGACATCTGTACGGAAATGGAACGGCACTGTCCAGCACCGTCCGATGTATCATTCAAGCTCTAGCAATAACCTTTATCACCTCAGAAATATCAAATAAGTCTAATATTAACTATGCCAGATTCACTGAGCAGATAACCCCGTTCAATCATACGTCGAGCTATATCACCAACGTACTACAGGGGGTTTTTATGAAATCTGGGTTATCCCAGGGGAATGCTCACGGGTCGGCCTTATCAACAATTGGGAGAATGCTTTATGGTCAGGCCTATCTGGATGCCATCGGTTATGCGATTGCATCAACAGTACCTGCGATTTTGGTTGGAGTTATCCTAGTTCTAATGATGAGCAGTAAGAAAACGACTAAGAAACGAGAGTTAGAGAGATTAGTAGGGGAGAAGGTAACACATGAATCAGAAACTAGAATTGCTGGATTTATGGAGTAATCCTTCTGAACGAGTTATATTCCTTTTTAAATCCATTCATAAAATCTACAGGAATCAGATGTGTGAAAAATCCAGGCAATATGGCTTTACCGGTCCTCAAATTGGACTGATTCATGGACTGCACAAGAACCCTTTTTCAACCTTGAATGAACTAAGTGACTATTTGGGTCTGTCTAAAAGTACAGTTTCAGGGATTGTGGATCGGCTAGTTGGGCAGGGGGTAATCATCAGAGAAATTCCAGAAAATAATCGGCGCATTGTGCGACTTTCGTTATCGCCGGAATTTGAAACAAATAATGTGCTGAAAGAGTTAATGAACAAATATTTTGCTGATATCCTTAAGGAGGCCAGTGAAGAGGATATAGAAAAAATAATCTCAGGACTGGAGATACTCTATACATTAATTAATAAAAATGATAAGCACTCCTAAACTCGTTGAGACTTCGAACGATTTCGTCATTACAGCAGAAAACGTTCGAAAAAGTGTTGACCTATGTCGGAACTTCTTGTAAAATGAAAACACGATAGAATAAATAAATTAATGTTCATATAGTAGCAGAGATAAGGTCTGCAAGTTTCTACCGGACTGCCGTAAATGGTCCGACTATGAGCGAAAGTGTACCTAAGATTAAGAGTCAAGTGGTACAGATCCAAAGGCTTTTTGAGTAAGTCTTTACTTCGTTTTTGGATTACCCCGAAAGGACTGAAATCCAGGCGGGCAGGTTTCTCTCACTCATTTGAGGTGAAGGCTGTCCGCTTGGTTTTTCGTTTTTAGTGCGATATTCCGGAGTATATATGTAAGGAGGGGTTAGGGTGTTTACATTAGTGGATTTAGTTCAACCCGACAACCTAGCAGAAGCTTATCAGATTCTGTCTGATAAACGAAATAATACAATTCTTGGGGGCTGTGCTTTCTTAAAAATGGGTTCAAAACGAATCGGCACAGCTATTGACCTGACTAACCTGAATCTAAGCTATATTAGGGAGCAGGCTAGTTTTATTGAAATTGGAGCCATGACAAGCCTAAGAGAGATTGAGACTCACACCCAGTTAAGAGAGTATTTTAATGGGGTGCTTCCCAAATCAGTTCATAATATTATCGGAGTGCAATTTAGAAACGGCGTTACAGTGGGTGCTTCGGTTTATTCTAAATACGGTTTTTCCGATTTAATCACGGCCTTATTAGCTTTAGACACTGAAGTTGAGTTATATAAGGGGGGGAGAATGCCCTTAGTAGACTTTCTAAACAAGCCCCATGAGAAAGACATTTTAGTGAAAGTATGGATTAAGAAAAACAACCGCAAAGCAGCATACCTGAATTTAAGGAAATCAGCTAGCGATTATGCAGTCATAAACGTCGCAGTTTCTATGCTCGAAAATCAATGGACAATCGTTGTAGGAGCTAGGCCAAGTAAAGCAGCGATAGCAGTAAGAGCTTCTGCAGCTTTATCAAAAGGTAAACTTAGTGTTGAGGAGATCGAGGGTGCAGCGCAAAAAGCATCAGAAGAGTTATCTTTTGGAACGAATACGAGAGGGACATCGGAGTATCGCAAGGTTCTCTGTCAGGTACTCGTCAAGAGGGGAATAATGGAGGTACTACATGCAAATCGAAGTGACAATTAACGATAAATTGGTGACCTGGGATGTAGAAAAGGACGAATTTCTAGCGGATACCTTAAGATCCCATGGATTCCTGAGTGTTAAGAAGGCTTGTGAAACAAGCTGTTGCGGACTTTGCACGGTCTGGGTTGATGATAAGTCAGTGCTGTCTTGTTCGCTCCTTTCCTTGAGAGTTCATGGTAAAAAAATCACAACAATTGAAGGAGTTCCCAAGCAAGCGGAGGAATTTGCTCGGATACTCACTGCAGAAGGGGCAGAGCAGTGTGGCTTTTGCAGCCCGGGCTTCATCATGAATGTGTTGGCTATGAAAAACGAATTGGTTAATCCTTCAGAAGATGAAATTATCCACTATCTTACAGGCAATTTGTGTCGCTGCACGGGCTATATGGGACAGCTAAGAGCTGTTAAGACCTATCTGGGGGTGGTAGAAGGATGAAAAGTGTCGGTCAAAGCATTCGTAAAATCGATGGAATGGCTATCGCCACCGGAAAACCAGTGTATACCCAAGATCTAGCAACACCCAATGCTTTAGTGGTGAAAATTTTAAGAAGCCCGCATGCCTTTGCTAAGATTAATTCGATTGATATATCCCGAGCAGAGAAGATGGAGGGCGTAGAATGTATTCTCACCTTTAAGGATGTTCCGGCCGGACGATTTACCTTAGCGGGACAATCATATCCCGAGCCCTCGCCCTATGATCGTTTGATTCTTGATGAAATGGTACGCTATGTTGGAGACGAAGTGGCCATTGTCGCAGCAGTGGATGAGAAGACAGCGCTTCAGGCTCTGAAGAGAATCAAAGTGGATTATGAGGTGTTGAAACCTGTTTTAGATTTTGAGCAGGCCTTAGGACATTCCACAGTCGTTCATCCTGAAGAAGATTTGTCTTGTAACTTTAACATTGGGTTACAAAAGGAAAAGAATGTTGCTTCCTCCTTTACAGAAGAAGTGGGAGACGTCGAGGAAGAATTTAAGCGTTGTGACGTAGTGGTCGAGGGTGTCTATTATCCCCAAGCTCAGTCGCATGCCATGATGGAAACGTACCGTGCTTATACGTACCTGGATCATACAGGACGGCTGGTAGTTGTCAGTTCAACTCAGATTCCCTTTCATATCAGAAGACAGTTAGCGAGAGCTTTGCAGATTCCCGCGAGCAAAATCAGGGTGATGAAGCCGAGAATCGGTGGTGGCTTTGGAGGGAAGCAAACGGGTGCAGTAGAGGTCTTCACGGCTATAGTAACTTTGAAGACAGGGAAACCAGCGATCATTACGTATGACAGAAAGGAAACCTTTAGCTGCACGACCAGTCGTCATGCCATGAGATTGAAGGTTAAGCTGGGAGCAGATCGAGAAGGCCTAATTAGAGCGATCGATATGCAGGTTTTATCGGATACAGGAGCGTACGGGGAACATGCCGCCACTGTCTTAAGTTGTGTGGGCCATTATACTCTGCCGCTTTATAATAAAACACGGGCTGTTCGAATTACCGGAAATGCTGTGTACACCAATAAAATGCCCGCAGGGGCTTTCAGAGGGTATGGAGCAACTCAGGGAACATTCGCCTTGGAATCGACCGTTAACAGTTTGGCGGAACAATTAGGGTTGGATCCAACGGAGGTTCGGTTAAAAAATATCAGTAAAGAAGGGGAAACTTTCCTGACCGGACAAGGTGTTTTACTAGGCAGCACGTCCCTAGATCGGTGTATCGAAAAGGGCAAAGAGCTGATCGGCTGGCAGGACAAATTTCCATCTCGAGAAATAGGTCAAAATAAAGTAAGAGCTGTAGGAATGGCGGTCACGATGCAGGGCTCGGGGATTGCCAATATCGGTACTGCATCGATTGAAATTAGACTAAACGATGACGGTAATTTCACTCTCCTTACGGGCGCAACGGACATGGGGACTGGATGTGATACCATTCTCAGCCAGATGGCCGCTGAGATTCTTGAAGTCCCGATGGAGAATATTATTGTTAGTGCAGGGGATACCGATACATCTCCCTTTGATCCAGGGTCCTACGCCTCCAGTACCACCTATGTTGCCGGCACAGCGACCATCAAAGCTGCAACGGAATTAAAGAAAAAAATACTGGAGCAGGGAGCGAAGTTTCTAGGGGTTTCTCTAGAAGACGCCGAAATGAATGGACTGGCCGTCCGCTCAGTCAGCGGAGAGCAAGAGATTAGTCTGGCCAAACTAGCTGAACTTACCATCCTAGGCGCAGGGAAACTTCAATTGGTGGGCTATGCCACTCATGGAAGTGAAGTTTCACCCCCACCGTATGTAGCCGGCTTTGCAGAGGTGGAAGTCGATCAAGAAACAGGAAAAGTGGAGTTGATCGACTATGTTGCGGTTGTAGACTGTGGGACCGTGATTAACCCGAACCTAGCAAGGATGCAAGCTGAAGGTGGGATTGCCCAAGGAATTGGAATGGCCCTCTATGAAGAGGTAAGATATGACGAATTAGGTAAAATGGCGACCAACTCCTTCATGCAGTATAAAATTCCCTGCCGCAAGGATATCGGGAAAGTTCGGATAGCGTTTGAAGAGAGCTTTGAGCCCACAGGTCCTTTCGGGGCTAAATCCATTGGGGAAGTGGTGGCGAATACCCCATCGCCAGCCATTGTCCATGCGGTTTACAATGCTGTGGGGGTTAAAATAAATCATTTACCCATTACGTCTGAAAAAGTATTTTTAGGTATGCAAAAATCATAATGAGAATCATTATAGAGTTATTAGGATATCCCGAGATTTCCGTAACTGGTGGGAGGTATAATTGTGTTTATAATTGATGAAGATGCAAGGCAATATATCAAGCTCAAATCGGGTTCGATGGTAATTGACATGAAAATGCAGCCAGCCTTAGGGGGATGAGCTTGTTCGACCAAAAACGTAACAGGTAGTTACGTGCCGAAAATCTCTATCGGAGAGCCCCCTGCTGATGAAAAAGACAGATTTGAAGTTATAGAAAATGATGCAATTAAGATCTACTGTTCGTCAAGGTTTAAAATAAAAGATGGTCACCCTGGAAAAATTCAAATTAAACTCAGAAAACTATTATTCTTTAAATGGTTGGAGTTAGAAGACTTATAAGAATCCGATGCAAAAATGAAGGGCTGAAGGCACTGCTTTCAGCCTGCTTTTGAGTCGATTCGGTGTAATTCATGGATAATCACGAATCAGGGGGAATGGAAAAATGAATCCAAGAAATAAATTAGGCGAAGACCTGCACGTTTCCAAGACCGTGACACTTCCTCGCTTGAACCGCTTAAGTCCTTCCTTGGAAAGTACAGCACTGAAGATTATGGAAGAATCCGGAGAGTTAGCTCAAGCTATAGGTAAGCTTAGAGGACTGAGTGGGGAACGACAACGTCTGGAAGAAGAAGAAGCCATGCAGATGGTAGCCCGCGAACTGGTAGATGTAGCTCAGACAGCTGTGACAATGATGTTTGTTCTGGAAGAGCAATATGGCATAGATTTGGAGTCTATTTTGCAAGAACATATTACAAAATTACGGCATAAGGGATATTGTGATTAAAGTATAGAAGCTATTTATGTATAAGAACGCAGGTAGTCTCTATTTTTTTATATAAGGTAAAAGTTAAAAACAAGGCTGAATATAATAAGTTCAAGCCTTGTTTTTAATTCCTCCTATCGTCCAATAAAATCTTGCACGAATATTTTCCCGTAAGCAGGGCTGGTAGTAATCCCAATACCAATGTAGTTGAAAGAAGAATTTAGGATATTCTCTTTGTGAGGAGGATCATTCATTAGAGCTGTATGTGCCGCATCGACCGATGAATTTCCGGCTATATTCTCGCCCGCTGAAGTATAATTAATCCCAAATGTTTTCATCATGTCAAAGGGGGAACCATAAGTAGGTGAAGTGTGGCTGAAATATGACTTGGTGACCATCTCATTCGATTTTGTTTGAGCCATCTTTTGCAACTGAGGGTCAATTTTTAATTGTACCACACCTGCTTTAGAACGTTCCTGATTAATCAGGTCAAGCATATGTTGCTGATCAGCCGTAAGTTGGACCTGTGAAGGGGGAGGACTTGGTGACGGAGCTGGCGTTGGTGCTGGAGTTGGAGCAGTTGCTGGATAGTAAGCTTTGGACAGATCTCCGGAGATTAAGCCCACGACATCATTTGGCAAATGAACAACCCACCATGTTCCAAGCTTACCAAGACACTCAACAATCTGACCCCGGTATACTAAACCAACTTTAAGGAAATTTGTTCCTGGGCCCGATCTTACATTGGCTGCAGAAGTGGTAATGGAGATCTTGGCAGGTATATTGGTGCGGCTAAATTGAGTTTGAGCATTAATTGAAGTGGGAGAAGCAGTCAAAATAAGAATGGTTGCCAGAATGATTGTGAAAAATACTTTACTTTGTTTCATTTGTTGTCTCCTTTATGCTCAGAGTTATGTTTTCAGTTACTATTCTACGGAATCGGTGTATATTTAATCGAGTTAAATTAAGGAAATATATTCAAGTGGCAAGCTCAAAAGCTAGATTATGTAAACCAGACTTTTCAGTTAGCGTTGA
Organism: Desulfosporosinus cupriresistens; assembly: GCF_001707885.1. Lineage (GTDB taxonomy): Bacteria > Bacillota > Desulfitobacteriia > Desulfitobacteriales > Desulfitobacteriaceae > Desulfosporosinus. The sequence continues at coordinate 36,649 of NZ_MASS01000044.1, forward strand.
CAATATATTAGCGGTAATGATAGTTTGAATACAAACGTAAGATTTGCTTTGGCGAAGGTTGTTAAAGGCATTTGCATGATTTCAAATCCTATTGTATGGTTTAGAAGGGTGTGTGCATATGAGCTATTTGCCGATAATTATTGCTTTGGTGATTATAGTATTATTTGGCTATTGGTCGGGAAAACGGCGTCTTAGATCAGAGGGAAGAAGGAAAACCAAAATACCCAAATCGTATCCTTTGTCAAAACCTGAGAGGCAAACAAAGTTGCGTAGGATTAAGTGAAAGGTTAGGGTGAATGGAAAACCCCACCGGATGTGACCGATGAGGTTTTTCAGAAGGAAGCTTACCAATTGTTGCGCGGAGTAGGATGGAAGCATTCTCGGCAATACACAGGCTTATCGCCTGATGGTTGGAAAGGTACTGTCGTTTCTTTGCCGCATTCAGCGCAGACGGCTGGATACATTTGGCGCTCTGTACGGTAGTTATTATATCCTCCGCCAGAAGGTCGGTTTTGGGCTTTCTTAGCCGCGCGACATTCAGGGCATCTTCCAGGTTCATTAGTAAACCCCTTTTCAGCGAAGAAATCCTGTTCTGACGCCGAGAAAATAAATTCCCGACCACAGTCCCTGCAAGTTAAAACTTTGTCTGTAAACATTAAAAACACCTCTTCATTTTAGTTATGGATTATCTGTCAATATTGAGGAAGTAGTTAGCTTCCTGTAATTGCAGCGATATTAAAGTATAACCACTGTTTTAGCTTTTTATCATTCAACAGCAGATGAGATTAATTGAAGTCAAGCATTAAAATAAATCCACCAAAAAACGAAGAGAGAAGCCCTATAATC
>NZ_MASS01000045.1 GCF_001707885.1 Desulfosporosinus cupriresistens
ACGCTTTGTTTACAATAAAACAACATTTGTAAACTCAAATTGCTGCATAATTACCTTAAACTTTGATAGTAAATAATATATATAATATTTAACGTAGAGTTAACGTAAAAATAATATTTAAACAGCACTATTAACATTATAACGTGTTATTATTTATCAATAGAAACCATCACGGGTTCCAATAGTTTAAGGAGGGACAATTATGAAAATAAGTAGAAGAGATTTTCTAGCATGGACAGCCGCAGCAGCAGTAGCCCTAAACGTAGAATTTAATCTTGATCATGTCAACAATGTACTGGCGGCAGAAACAGATCCCCCAATCATTTGGCTTCAAGGAGCGGGGTGCTCAGGCTGTACGATATCGATGTTAAATGTTACTAATCCAACCACTATTGATAATGTGCTCTTAAACAAAATCAGTATGAAGTACAACAGCACCATAATGACCGCTTCCGGTGACCTAGCTATGCAAACCTTAGACCAAGCAGCAACTCAATACAATGGCCAGTTCATTCTCGTGGTCGAAGGTGCAGTTCCAACCGGTGCCAATGGAAACTATTGTGTCGTTGGAGAAGTTAATGGAACTCCTTTAACGATGCAGCAAGCTGTCTTGAAATATGGACCAATGGCTAAATACGTTGTTGCAGCAGGAACTTGTGCATCCTTTGGGGGAGTTTCGGCTGCCGCTCCGAATGCTACGGGTAATTCAAGCGTCAGCTCTATACTTAGCGGAAAGATTTCCAAACCTGTGGTTAATCTAGCCGGATGTCCGGTTCATCCAACTGTGCTCATTCAAACACTTTTGGATTTAATTCTCACTGGCATACCGACACTTGATTCAAATAACCGACCTACTAAATTTTTTGGAGCAACGGTCCATTCTACATGTGAGCGAAGGGATAAAGACGGTTGTTTTGAAGAAAGAGGTTGTATGGGACCTGGCTGTCAAAATGTATGTTCTACACTGAAATGGAATAAGGGACAATCATGGTGTGTTCATGCTAACTATGCTTGTATAGGATGTTCCAATCCTACTTTCCCAACAAGTCCTCTATTAAATGGTCATTATGACTGAAATGGAATAACGGAAAACATGGTGCATTGGAGTTAACTATGCTTGCATAGGATATTCCAATCCTACTTTCCTAATGAGTCCTTATTAAGTGGTCATTATGATGACTAATCTATTACAGGAAGGGATGAAGCAAAATTGAGTACATTAGTATTAGATCCGATTACTAGACTCGAAGGGCATTTAAAAGTTTCAGTAACCCTTGATGCCAATAATAATGTAACGGCAGCTCAAGCAACCGGTAACCTATATAGGGATTTTGAAAATATGTTGGTCGGAAGGGTGCCTAAGGATGCAGCTTTTCTAACCCAACGAATTTGTGGAGTTTGCCCAGTTTCTCACGCTATTGCTTCCTCAAAGGCTATTGAACAAGCTGCAGGTTATACGCCAAGTCTTCAGGGCTTATTATTAAGAAACCTGATTCAGGGATCTAACTTCATCGCGAGTAATGTTTTGCACTTTTACCAATTAGCCTTATTGGATTATGTTCAAGGCCCACAAATGCACCCTTGGACCCCTGGCTATACGCAGGATTTCAGATTTAACGCGACAGACAGTCAATCATTGATTAATAATTATGTTGCAGCTTTATCCATAAGAAGACAAGCCCATGAAATGGGCGCAATCTTTGGTGGAAAGCTTCCTCATGTCGGCAACGTTGTGCCAGGTGGGGTTACATCGTCACCTTCTTCTACAGACATAACAAATTTCCGTAATTATTTAAATACTATTGCTACGTTCATCCAAACTACGTATGCATCTGACGTCAACAAATTAGCAGCAGCTTATAGTGACTATTATGCGGTTGGCAAAGGATATGGCAATCTTATATCCTATGGGGTCTTTGATACCAATACTTCCGGCGGTAAGTTATTCCCTGCAGGAACGGCTACTAATGGAACGGTAGGAAGCTTTACGCAGACAAGTATCCAAGAATATGTCGGACATTCTTGGTATTCTTCGCCATCAGGTATTAATCCAGCATCTGAGTCTACGACTCCAAGCTTTGGAAAATCAGGCGCTTACTCCTGGTTAAAGGCTCCAAGATACAATGGAGCTGCTTATGAAGCTGGTAGTTTAGCTAGAACTTGGGTCAGCGGAGATTATCGTCACGGTGTTTCTGTCATGGACAGGCACTTAGCAAGATATACAGAAACCAATAAAATTGCCACAAATATGCAAACCTGGTTGAACCAAGTGGTTGCTGGTCAAAGTGGCTCTCCCAGTTTAGGAATAGCAGCTCCCGTTTCTGGATCCGGAATAGGTTTAACAGAGGCCCCAAGAGGAGCACTCGGTCATTGGGTAACCGTAGCAAATTCGGCAATTTCTAAATACCAAATCGTTACTCCTACTTGCTGGAACGCTTCCCCTATGGATGATGCCGGCAATGTAGGGCCGATTGAAAAGGCTCTAATTGGGACTCGCGTTGTAGATACTACACAACCCGTGGAACTTTTAAGAATCGTTCACTCCTTCGATCCATGTACAGGATGTTCCGTTCATGTGATGTCTCCAGAAGGAATTGAAATGTCCAACTTTGTGGTCCAACCCCTAGGAGTTTAATTATGAAAGACACTGTCATCATCGGAATTGGCAACATTCTTCTCCAGGATGATGGTGTGGGAGTTCATGTCATAAGGCAACTTGAGAATGAAAAGCTTCCATCGACTATTGAATTAGTAGATGGAGGCACTTCCACCCTCGATACCCTGGGGTACTTTCTGGACTATAAAAAGGTAATTGTTGTCGATTGCTTGCGAGCAGGATTAGAACCGGGCACGATCTACAAAATAAAACCGGAAGACATTAAGATTTATCAAAAGGAAAACCTTTCGACCCATGATGTTCAGATCTTGGATGTTGTGAAAATGGCTAATTTGTTGGATAAATATCCTGAGGTGATTATCTTTGGGATAGAGCCCCAAACCATAGCGTGGAATTTGACTATGACCGATTTTATGACGGCTAAAATTCCTGAACTGATTTCCAATATTAAGAAAGAACTACTCTTAGACGCGGAAGTAGCATTCAGTGAAACGTATGCATGAAGCTTCCATTATCCAAAACGTGAGTGCATTAGGCAGTGTCAGGATTGTGATTTGAGAGGTGCAAAAGTAGCCTACATTAATGTTTTAATAAAGGAGGATTTCCATGTGTGACACCACTACGACAAATGAGTTTGTCCAAAAGCTAGATGACTATATCGATAGCCTGACCTACAAAAAGGAAAACCTTATTGGGGTCCTGCATTACGCTCAAGAAATATATGGATACCTACCCGATAATGTACAGTGGCATATCGCGCAGAAGCTTGATATACCTTCAGCAAAAGTCTATGGTGTTGTGAGCTTCTACTCATTTTTCACCATGGTCCCTAGGGGGGAACACGTTGTTAGCATATGCACAGGCACCGCTTGTTTTGTACGAGGAGCAGATAAATTAAAAGATAAACTTGAAGATCAGCTAAAAATTAAAGCTGGAGAAACCACTCCAGATAATCTCTTTACACTAGAAACTCTGCGCTGTGTTGGAGCCTGTGGCCTCGCTCCAGTTATGATCGTCGATGGCCAAGTCCATGGTTGCCTGAACACAGCACAGGAAATTCACGAGGTCTTAGCAAAGTACCGCCCGGAAAGTAAAGCCCCGAGCAATCAACGCTTGCAAAGTACTTTGAAATATGCATGAAGCGGTCACCGAAGGAAGGGAAAAACCATATGAAACTCAATAATACCGATGCATTGAATGCATTAAAAGACCAAAATTGCAAAATTTTCAAAACACGACACGTAACTGAACCTATCACAATTAAGGACGCTCAAGGTCTGCCGCGGCACATTATGGTTTGCGGAGGAACTGGCTGTAGCTCCTCAGAAAGTCCTAAAATCGCTGAATGTCTTGAACAAGAACTTAATCGGCGCGGATTATCGGATCAGGTTAAAGTGTTCATGACAGGTTGTTTTGGTTTCTGTGAAAAGGGGCCGATGATTGAAATTCACCCCGATAATACCCTCTATATTGAAGTTTCAACCAACGATGTCGTTGACATCGTCCAAGAACACTTTATTCAAGGGGAGCAAGTAGAACGCCTTCTCTATATGGATCCGAACACGGAAAAACGGTATGCCTGCGAGCTTCCCTTTTACCATAGTCAACTTCGTATTGCCTTACGAAACTGTAGCAAGATCACACCTGAGAACATTAACGAATATATCGCTGCAGACGGTTATCAAGCCTTGGCAAAAATTCTGTTTCTGATGGATCCTATCTCGGTCATCGACGAGCTTAAAAAAAGCGGTCTCCGGGGACGTGGTGGCGGTGGATTTCCTACTGGTATAAAATGGGAAATGACGCGTATAAGTCAGGCTGATCAGCGATATATTATTTGCAATGCCGATGAAGGGGATCCGGGTGCCTTTATGGACCGTTCCATCTTGGAAGGGGACCCTCATAGTGTATTAGAAGCCATGATCATTGCGGGTTCTACGATCGGGGCCACCCAGGGCTTCATCTATATTCGAGCAGAATATCCTTTAGCTATTCATCGTTTGCAAATTGCGATTGCGCAAGCCCGGGAATACGGTTTACTGGGCGAAGGGATTTTGGGCAGTGATTTATGTTTTGACATCGAGCTTAAATACGGTGCAGGGGCCTTTGTTTGTGGGGAAGAAACAGCCTTGATTCATTCCATCGAAGGGACCCGTGGGGAACCTTCCGTTAAGCCTCCCTTTCCTGCCCAGCAGGGGCTATGGGGTAAACCCACCTGTGTCAACAATGTGGAAACATTGGCCAATATCCCCCCGATTATTTTAAAGGGAGCCGATTGGTTTGCCGGGATCGGTACGGAAAAAAGCAAAGGGACGAAAGTTTTTGCCTTAGCCGGCAAAGTCAACAATGTCGGGCTTGTGGAAGTTCCCATGGGGACAACCCTTCGGCAAATTATCTTTGACATTGGCGGGGGGATTAAGCATCATAAAACATTCAAAGCTGCACAAACCGGAGGCCCCGCTGGCGGATGTATTCCGACCAAGTATTTAGATACCCCCATTGATTATGAGTCCTTAAGCGCCATTGGTTCCATGATGGGCTCTGGAGGGCTCATTGTCTTGGATGAAAGTGATTGTATGGTTAATATCGCTAAGTTCTTCCTCGAATTCACAGTGGATGAATCCTGTGGTCGTTGTACCGCCTGTCGGGTCGGCACCAAACGGCTTCATGAAATCCTGACGAAAATTACGGAAGGCAAGGGGACGTTAGAGGATTTGGCTCAGTTGGAGAAACTGGCTAACATTATTAAGGACACAGCCCTTTGCGGACTGGGGCAAACAGCTCCCAATCCTATTCTTTCCACATTAAAGTACTTCCGCGATGAATATTTTGCCCATGTTGTCGACAAAGCCTGTCCGGCGGGCGTATGTAAGAGTTTATTGAAGTATGAAATCACGGAGAAGTGCGTAGGGTGTACCCTTTGCGCGAAGAAATGCCCAGGCAATTGCATCACTGGCTCACTTAAGGTACGCCACGTCGTCGACCAAGAACACTGCCTGAAATGTGGAGCATGCATGGAGCAATGTCGCGTTGTAGGTGCCATCATCCACCATTAAGTTACCCTGAAGGAGGAACCTGTATGGATATACAGCTGACCATTAATGATATAACCCTTAATATACCAGAAGGAATGACCATCTTAGAGGCTGCTCGAACCGTGAAAATTGACATTCCTACCTTATGTCACCTCAATCTTCATGAAATGAAACTTAATAATAACATCGCTTCCTGCCGAGTTTGTGTGGTCGAAGTTGAGGGTCGACGTAATCTGGCCTCTGCCTGTTCAACTCCAGTCGCAAGTGGCATGGTTATTAAAACTGATTCCCTACGTGCTATCCAGGCCAGACGAGCAATGGTTGAACTTTTACTTTCTGACCACCCTAAATCTTGTTTAACCTGCCCCAAAAATATGGACTGTGATCTTAGAATTCTCGCAGCGGAATTAGGCGTGCGGACGATTAGTTATGAAGGGGTAGAATCTGAGTTTGAAATTGACCAATCGAGTTCTTCCATTGTCCGAGATCCTAACAAATGCATTCGCTGCCGCCGTTGTGAAACAATGTGCAACGATGTACAAACGGTTGGCGTATACTCTGCCGTAGGGCGTGGTTTCGAGACGGTGGTTAAAACAGCCTTCGATTTACCTCTTAACCAAACCGCTTGTACGTTCTGCGGACAGTGTCTGGCGGTATGCCCAACAGGCGCTTTAACTGAACTGGATCAAGTAGACAAAGTATGGAAAGCCCTCAACGATCCCAACCAATTTGTCGTCGTCCAAACAGCACCAGCCGTACGGGTCGCTCTGGGGGAGGGATTCGGTTTAGAGCCGGGAACGATTGTCACGGGCAAAATGGTTTCCGCTCTTCGACGACTTGGTTTTGATCGCGTCTTTGATACGGATTTTGCTGCTGACCTGACGATTATGGAGGAAGCATCAGAGCTTGTTCACCGCATAAAACATGGCGGGCGTCTGCCTCTTCTCACTAGTTGCTGTCCTGCCTGGGTCAAATTTTTCGAGCATCAATTTCCAGATCTCTTAGACATTCCTTCAACCTGCAAATCTCCTCATGAAATGTTGGGAGTCTTAACCAAAAGCTATTATGCTAAAACGTTGGGCATTGATCCCAAATCGATTACCGTTGTTTCCGTGATGCCCTGCGTTGCCAAAAAATATGAAGCGGCGCGTCCTGAACTTATGCAAGGTGCAGAAACTGCGGATGTGGACATCGTTATCACCACACGCGAACTAGCTCGCATGATCAGGGAAGCCAGCATTCGTTTTGATCATCTCAAAGACCGAGAGTTTGATCATCCCTTGGGGGAATCGACTGGTGCTGCCGTCATATTTGGAGCATCAGGCGGAGTTCTTGAAGCGGCCCTGCGGACGGCCTACGAGGTGCTAACCGGTGAAACTTTGGAAAAAGTGGAGTTTGAGGTTCTCCGGGGAATGGATGGAATCAAGGAGGCGGTCATCCCAATAGCTGGTCGCGATTATCGGATTGCTGTCATCCATGGTCTGGGTAATGCCCGTACTGTTCTGGAGAAAATCCAAGCTGGGGAAATTAATTATGATGTGATCGAGATTATGGCCTGTCCGGGTGGGTGTATCGGGGGCGGTGGACAACCCTATCACCATGGAAACATGGAGATTCTTAAAGATCGAGCTGCCGCCATTTACCGCGAAGACCGTGCCAAGCCCTTGCGTAAGTCGCATGAAAATCTGGCTATTATTGGTATGTATAAAGACTTTTTAGGCGAACCCTACGGGAAAAAAGCGCATCAATTACTGCATACTAGCTATACGAGACGAAAGAAAATCTAGTCGAAGCATAAATTTCATAGGGCAATGGAACAAAAGTTCGAAAACCCAATCGTGATTGCATTGCTTGCCTTTAGTAGTAGCCATAGCTACTGTTACAGGCAAGGGTGTCGGTTAGATTTGGCAAAAAATACTTAAGTTTAAATTTATCTGTTGTGTTGGAAGTATCCGGCATAGTGGATCTCATAAACCATAAAATTACACCTGATTGTAAGGATTATTCTGAGCAAAAGGAGAAGGGTTAAATTGCTAATGCCTTCTTACAGTTGTAAGGAGGTTTTTCTTAATTTGGAGGAAATAAAAAACATGGATAAGAGAATAGGCGTCATAGGCATCGTGATTGAAGAATTTGAAAGCGCGAGTAAGGTAAATGAAACGTTGCATGAATTGGCGAGCATTATAGTCGGAAGAATGGGAATACCACGTAAGGAAAGGGGTATATCAATTATCTCCTTGATCGTTGAGGGGAATTCGGATGAAATAAGCGCAATGACGGGCAGATTAGGAAAAATTAAAGGGGTAAATGTAAAATCAGCCTTAACAAAAAAATTGGAGGAATAAACATGCAAGAGTATTTAGCGAAGGATTTTATTATTGATGAAGAAATATGGAACTCCTTGGACGAAGGAATTGAAAAGGCCAAGGAAAAAGACATAGTCAGAGCAATCCTTGAAAAGGCAAAGACTTGTCAAGGATTAACACATAGAGAAGCAGCTGTACTCTTAAATATTAATGATAAAAACGTTCTGGCAGAAATGTTTAAAACCGCCAAAGAAATTAAGGAAAAAATTTATGGCAAGAGAATCGTTTTATTCGCGCCACTCTATATTAGTAGTTATTGTGTCAATGGCTGTGTCTACTGTGGATATCAGACTTGTAATGAGAGTCTGAAGAGAAGTAAACTGACGATGGAACAATTGGAAGAGGAAGTGAAAATACTAGAATCCTTAGGACACAAAAGAATTGTCATAGAGGCTGGAGAAGATCCTATTAATTGCTCCTTGGATTATGTGATTGAATGCATAAAGAAAATATACTCTTTGAAATTTGATAATGGGAGTATAAGGCGAATTAATATCAACGTGGCCGCGACGACCGTTGAGAATTATAAACGCTTAAAAGATGCTGATATTGGTACGTACACTTTATTCCAGGAGACGTATAATCAGGAAGTTTACGAAAAAGTGCATCCGACGGGTCCAAAACATAATTATAATTGGCATACTACGGCAATGGACAGGGCCATGGAAGCCGGAATTGGAGATGTCGGTATCGGCGTGTTATATGGCTTGTATGACCACAAATACGAAACCATAGCCATGCTAATGCATGCTGAACATCTCGAGGAAGCCTTCGGAGTTGGTCCGCACACAATTTCAGTCCCCAGACTGAGGGCAGCTGAGGGAGTGGATCTTAATGATCTTCCCTACCTTGTAACGGATGATGAATTCAAGAAATTAGTCGCGGTCTTAAGATTGGCAGTTCCCTATACCGGAATGATCTTATCGACAAGAGAAGAAGCTGGTTTTAGGGAAGAAGTACTCGCCCTAGGGATTTCCCAGTTCAGTGCTGGCTCATGTACTGGAGTCGGCGCCTACTCGAAGGAACATGGAATTGATAACACGGAGGAAAAGCCGCAATTTGAAGTGGCCGATCATCGCTCGCCGATGGAAGTCATTAAGAGTTTATGTGAAAGTGGTTATATACCAAGCTATTGTACCGCCTGCTATAGAGAAGGAAGAACCGGGGATCGGTTTATGGCTTTGGCTAAGGCGGGACAAATAGGTAATGTTTGTCAACCGAATGCGTTACTTACCTTTAGAGAATTTCTTTTAGACTATGCTGATGATGAGATGAAGGAATTAGGTCAAAAAGTTATCGAAAAGGGCTTGTTGGATATTCCTAAAGAAGCAGCTAGAGAAGCGGCCAAAGAGAAACTGAAAAGAATTGAAGCTGGTGAGAGAGATTTGAGGTTCTAAAGTGACATCAGTTAACTACTGGTTAAAGGAATTGTTTAAATCTTTGAAATTATTTAATAGCATTTAATGACATTAAATGACAATGATTAATGTTTAATTAATTCTAATGCTTAAATATTGAAACAACAATTTGCAAATGTAAATTACAATGTTATTATTATTTTTAACATAAAGTTAATATAATAATAACATAATAATAACACTATTGTGTTATTATTATTGAAAGGAGCCGTCACGGGTTCCAATAGTTTAAGAAGGGACATTATGAAAATAGTAGAAGAGATTTTCTAGCATGGCCCGTCGCAGTAGCAGCAGCCCTAAATGTAACCTTGATAATGTCAACAATGTTCTTGCAGTTTGCAGCAGAAACAGATCCGCATATTATTTGGCTTAAAGGAGCAGGGTGTTCAGATTGAACAAATCCAAAAAATAGTTAATTCTCGATAATCTATTGCAAATTCCTCACGGTTTAGTTTATAATGACAAAGAAGTTTGGTTATGTTGAGTTATGTTTGGTATACTTGGTTACGACCAGAAGTTTATCTTGAAAATTAGCAACATTAACTAACATAAATCAATACAACCAACAATAGTCTAATTTACCATAATCAATGGTCACTGGCCAGGGTTTTAAACCCTCCGCCTTATCCACATTGGATTAGAGGGCGCAATAAACCAGTATTAACATATTTTACCAAAGATAAGTTGTGATATTTGCAAGATTTAACTTACATGGGAGCAACCGAGATAGAAGAAGTCTCCCACTTTACTCGGTTATTAATAAGCCCTAGAAGGGCGAAAAATAATTCCCTGTTGAAAAGATTTTGGAGGTGAGGGGTATAGATTGAAAATTTGCGCAAACGTACTTGTGAAATATTTCTTTATAAATTCTATAAGCAGCAGTTAAATTACTGCTAGCCAATTTTCTGCTATATCTCACAGCGCTACAAGTAACCTTGTTAGTTTAGTTAGGAAACCGTTAACCGGTTTCAATATATTAAGGAGGGACATTATGAAAATAAGTAGAAGAGATTTTCTAGCATGGACCGTCGTAGCAGCAGTAGCCCTAAATGTAGAATTTAATCTCGATCATGTCAACAATGTACTGGCGGCAGAAACAGATCCCCCAATCATTTGGCTTCAAGGAGCGGGGTGCTCAGGCTGTACAATATCGATGTTAAATGTTACTAATCCAACCACTATTGACAATGTGCTCTTAAACAAAATCAGTATGAAGTACAACAGCACCATAATGACCGCTTCCGGTGACCTAGCTATGCAAACCTTAGACCAAGCAGCAACTCAATACAATGGCCAGTTCATTCTCGTGGTCGAAGGTGCAGTTCCAACCGGTGCCAATGGAAACTATTGTGTCGTTGGAGAAGTTAATGGAACTCCTTTAACGATGCAGCAAGCTGTCTTGAAATATGGACCAATGGCTAAATACGTTGTTGCAGCAGGAACTTGTGCATCCTTTGGGGGAGTTTCGGCTGCCGCTCCGAATGCTACGGGTAATTCAAGCGTCAGCTCTATACTTAGCGGAAAGATTTCCAAACCTGTGGTTAATCTAGCCGGATGTCCGGTTCATCCAACTGTGCTCATTCAAACACTTTTAGATTTAATTCTCACTGGCATACCGACACTTGATTCAAATAACCGACCTACTAAATTTTTTGGAGCAACGGTTCATTCTACATGTGAGCGAAGGGATAAAGACGGTTGTTTTGAAGAAAGAGGTTGTATGGGACCTGGCTGTCAAAATGTATGTTCTACACTGAAATGGAATAATGGACAATCATGGTGTGTTCATGCTAACTATGCTTGTATAGGATGTTCCAATCCTACTTTCCCAACAAGTCCTCTATTAAGTGGTCATTATGATGACTAATCTATTACAGGAAGGGATGAAGCAAAATTGAGTACATTAGTATTAGATCCGATTACTAGACTCGAAGGGCATTTAAAAGTTTCAGTAACCCTTGATGCCAATAATAATGTAACGGCAGCTCAAGCAACCGGTAACCTATATAGGGATTTTGAAAATATGTTGGTCGGAAGGGTACCTAAGGATGCAGCTTTTCTAACCCAACGAATTTGTGGAGTTTGTCCAGTTTCTCACGCTATTGCTTCCTCAAAGGCTATTGAACAAGCTGCAGGTTATACGCCAAGTCTTCAGGGCTTATTATTAAGAAACCTGATTCAGGGATCTAACTTCATCGCGAGTAATGTTTTGCACTTTTACCAATTAGCCTTATTGGATTATGTTCAAGGCCCACAAATGCACCCTTGGACCCCTGGCTATACGCAGGATTTCAGATTTAACGCGACAGACAGTCAATCATTGATTAATAATTATGTTGCAGCTTTATCCATAAGAAGACAAGCCCATGAAATGGGCGCAATCTTTGGTGGAAAGCTTCCTCATGTCGGCAACGTTGTGCCAGGTGGGGTTACATCATCACCTTCTTCTACAGACATAACAAATTTCCGTAATTATTTAAATACTATTGCTACGTTTATCCAAACTACGTATGCATCTGACGTCAACAAATTAGCAGCAGCTTATAGTGACTACTATACGGTTGGCAAAGGATATGGCAATCTTATATCCTATGGAGTCTTTGATACAAATGCTTCGGGCAGTAAGCTGTTCCCTGCTGGAACAGTTACTAATGGAACGGTAGGAAGCTTTACACAGACAAATATCAAAGAATATGTTGGACATTCTTGGTATTCTTCACCATCAGGCTATAATCCGGCATCTGAGTCTACGACTCCAAGCTTTGGAAAATCAGGCGCTTACACCTGGTTAAAGGCTCCAAGATACAATGGAACCGCTTACGAAGCTGGCAGCTTAGCTAGAACTTGGGTCAGCGGAGATTATCGTCACGGTGTTTCTGTCATGGACAGGCACTTAGCAAGATACACAGAAACTAATAAAATTGCTACCAATATGCAAACCTGGTTGAACCAAGTGGTTACTGGTGTAAGCGGATCTCCCCGTTTAGGAATAGCAGCTCCCGTTTCTGGAACAGGAATAGGTTTAACTGAGGCCCCAAGAGGAGCACTCGGTCACTGGGTAACCGTTGCAAATTCGGCAATTTCTAAATACCAAATCGTTACTCCTACTTGCTGGAACGCTTCCCCTATGGATGATACCGGCAATGTAGGGCCGATTGAAAAGGCTCTAATTGGGACTCGCGTTGTAGATACTACACAACCCGTGGAACTTTTAAGAATCGTTCACTCCTTCGATCCATGTACCGGATGTTCCGTTCATGTGATGTCTCCAGAAGGAATTGAAATGTCCAACTTTGTGGTCCAACCCCTAGGAGTTTAATTATGAAAGACACTGTCATCATAGGAATTGGCAACATTCTTCTCCAGGATGATGGTGTGGGAGTTCATGTCATAAGGCAACTTGAGAATGAAAAGCTTCCATCGACTATTGAATTAGTAGATGGAGGCACTTCCACCCTCGATACCCTGGGGTACTTTCTGGACTATAAGAAGGTTATTGTTGTCGATTGCTTGCGAGCAGGATTAGAACCGGGCACGATCTACAAAATAAAACCGGAAGACATTAAGAATTATCAAAAAGAAAACCTTTCTATTCATGATGTTCAGATCTTGGATGTTGTGAAAATGGCTAATTTGTTGGGTCAATATCCTGAGGTTGTTATCTTTGGTATCGAACCCAAAAATATAGCCGTAAATTTAGACATGACTGATCTTATGAATGCTAAAATTCCTGAAGTGATTGCCCATATTAAGAAAGAACTACTCTTAGGCTCAGAGGTAGCATTAGACTCGGAAGCAGCATTGGGTGAAACGTATGCATGAAGTTTCTATTATTCAAAACGTAATTGAAATCGTTACCCAGAAGGCCTATGAGAATAAACTAACCAAAATTAATAACGTTTTTCTAAGAATTGGAGAACTATCCGGTATAATGCCGGAATCATTATATTTTGCTTTCGACAGTTGTAGTAAAGGTACCATGTTGGAAGAATGTACGTTGGAGATAGAAAATGTGAAAGCGCTAGGGCAGTGTAAGGATTGTAACCTGGAATTCCCGATAGAACATTTCAATAAGCTGTGTCCAAATTGCAACAAGTTCTGTACTAGTATTGTTAGTGGGTATGAGCTTTATGTCAATACCATTGAAGGAGACTAAACGATGAGTGAAATTAAGGTGGTTGCCAACATCCTCCACACCAATGAGGAGATAACCTCACAGAATAAAAGATTGCTCGATGAAAAAGGGATCTATGTTATCAACATGATGAGCTCCCCAGGATCTGGAAAGACTTCCCTGCTGGAAAGGATAATCTCTAAACTTAAAGGGAAAGTAAGTATTGCAGTCATTGAAGGAGACTTGTACACAACGAAGGACGCGGAAAGAATCGAAGCACAAGGGGTCCCGGTGGTTCAGATCAACACAGGGGGAGCCTGTCACTTAGATGGAAAGATGATCAAGGGCTCTCTGGATTCTTTAAACCTAGACGACGTTGATTTGCTCGTGATAGAAAATGTCGGCAATTTAGTCTGCCCAGCGGCTTTTGACCTTGGTGAAGACATAAAAATCACGGTATTAAGTACCGCAGAGGGCAATGACAAACCGTTGAAATATCCACGAATGTTTGAGAACAGTGGGGCTGTTATTTTAAATAAAATTGATTTATTAGAACTTACGAATTTCAATAAAGAAGAATTTTACCAAGACATGAACTCTCTTAATGTTCATGCCAATATTTTTGAAACGTCATGTGTTAAAGATCAGGGTATTGATGAACTATGTTCATGGTTATGTCAGCAAATAGACAATAAAAAAGGAGGAAATGTATCATGCCAAGAATAGGTTTTCCAGAATTAATTGTCATACTTATCATTGCTCTTGTACTCTTTGGACCAGGAAAATTACCAGCCATGGGTAAAGCCGTAGGGGAAGCATTAAAGGAATTTAAAAAAGCTACAGGGGAGTTGACGGGGGGGAACAATACTGTAGCTAGTACAGAAGCTAAAGCGGAAGTAAAAGCTGAAACCAACATGAAAGCCAAAATCGAAGATGTTAAAAGTGAGGACGTTAAATAACATCTTAGGAGTAAAACGATGATAAAGAGTGAATTGATTGTTGAGGCTGCGCACTGGGTTGAGAGAATGAGGAAAGTTATTGTCTGGATCGTTCTTACTTTAGTAGTTGCAGTCTCCCTTGTTTATTTTAAAGCAGATTTATTGATTAGTATCCTTATTAAACCACTAAATGGTGTCCAATTATATTTTCTGACGCCAGCAGAAGGCTTTATGGCAAAAATGAGGGTTTCATTTTTAGGGGGTCTAGTTCTAGCTTCGCCAGTTATCTTATTATTGATCCTACGGCAAACGGGGACAAAACTAGCCAAGAAAACGAAACGATTATTGATTTTTTTGATCATCCCATTTTCGTTTGTCCTTTTTGTTGGGGGCATGGCTTTCGGCTATAGACTCATTCTGCCTTCAACTATAAAGTTTCTCATGGAGGTCGGAAGTGGTTTTATGACTCCGACACTATCTGGAGATGAATATTTTTCCTTTGTCGGCACCTTGCTTTTGTGTATAGGTTTGATATTTGAACTCCCGTTAATCCTCATTGCCTTGTCTAGAATAGGGATTGTTACTTCAAAAATGCTAAAAGGCAAACGTAAAGTCGCCATTATGTTATCGTTACTTACGATAGCTGTAATTTCTCCAGCCCTAGATGTGTTTACTTATTTGCTAGTTACTATGCCAATTTTAGTGCTTTATGAGATCAGTATCTGGACCATTGTCTTCCTTGAAAAAAGAGATAAGCGGTTGAGTCACATTAAGAATAGCGAGGCATCTTAAAGAGGTGAAACTAATGGAAACCACAGAAATGTCTGTGGTCGATCACTTACATGAACTAAGAAAAAGAATCATAATTTCTCTGATCGGCATTCTCTTTATGACGATCCTTGTTTACAATCAAGTTCATGTTTTAATCGAAATACTTATGATTCCTATCTCAAAATTCCAAATGAAGCTTGTGTTCTTTAAATTGACCGATGGTTTTGTTTCAAGACTTGAAGTATCTTTGATTACAGGGTTAATCATTACAAGTCCTATTACAATTTATCAAATTTTAGCTTTCCTGAGACCAGGGCTAAAAAAAGGAGAGCAAACATTATTATATAAAAATGTACTGATTATCTCAGTATTATTTGCTCTAGGTGTCGTCTTTGGATTTTTTCTGGTCTTACCTTATTCCCTAGGATTTCTTATATCGTATGGTAATAGTTATTTGAAGCCGGCGCTCAGTGGTATCATGTACTTCAATTTCATAGGGATATTCTGTTTATATACGGGACTTATTTTTCTATTTCCCTACGTATTAGTAGTGCTGGGGAAAACCTCCCTAATCAATTCAAAACTTCTTAGAAAATACCGAAAATACGTTATCATCGGGGCTTTTATGGTTGAAGGATTGTTTCTCCCTGGCGCAGGGTTATTGACATTCGCCACTGCTGCAGCTCCTATTTTGATATTTTATGAAGCCTCTATTTGGATAATTTACTTTAATGAACGTAAAAAAGGGAGAGATTAGTATGTGCCTTGCCGTTCCAGGAAGAGTGTTGAGCATTGATGGGGATATGGGGATTATCGAAGTTGGAAATCTAAAAAGAAATGTCTTTTTGCATCTTACACCTGACGTATCTGTCGATGACTATGTGCTTGTGCATGCAGGGTGTGCTATTCAAGAAATAGATGAAGTAGAGGCAAAAATTACACTTGATATACTAAAGGAGTTGGCTGAATGTGAAATTCGTCGATGAATTTAGATCGAGCGACTATTCCAAACGACTTGTAGAAAACTTGCAAACTATTTCTCGTCAGAAGATTAATATTATGGAAGTCTGTGGCACACATACTATGGCAATTTTTCGGTATGGTATTAGAGACGTCCTTCCTGCCAATGTGACTTTAATATCGGGACCAGGCTGTCCGGTTTGTGTTACTCCTCAGAGCTATATCGATACCGCTCTAGAACTTGCAAGTCGAGAGGATGTCATTGTGGCAACCTTTGGGGATATGATGAAAGTTCCGGGTAGAAGAAGCTCTCTACTTAAGAAAAAGGCTGAAGGTGCAGATATCAGAATAGTGTATTCCCCTATGGACTGTCTCAGTATTGCTGCAGACAATCCGACTAAACAGATCATTTTTTTGGCAGTAGGCTTTGAAACGACCGCCCCGATGACTGCAGTAACCGCAATAGAGGCAAGAAAAAACGGCTTAGGTAATCTATTTTTCTTTACAGCCCATAAAATTGTACCCCCTGCTATGGAAGCTCTCGTTGCTGATAAGGATTTAAACTTGGACGGTTTTTTATTGCCGGGGAATGTCAGTGCGATTATTGGAACTGAACCTTATGAATTTCTAAGTAAGGCTTTTAATATTTCGGGAGTAGTGACCGGTTTTGAACCCGTAGACATACTTCAAGGTTTAAATACTTTAGTCAGTTTAATAAGCCAAAAGGAACCTAGAATTTCGAATGACTATAAAAGAATTGTCAGAACTGATGGCAATTCGAAAGCAAAAGAATACATGAACACAGCTTTTAATATTGTCGACGCTAATTGGCGAGGAATAGGCAAAATTCCAAAAAGTGGCCTAGAGTTTAATCGTCAGTTCGAAGATTTTGATGCCCTTAAGCATTTTGAAATTTGTTATGAAGAATATGATGGTGGTTCGGGATGTCGATGTGGCGAGATACTGAAAGGTAAAATAAATCCAACGCAATGTCCCCTTTTTAAGCAACTTTGTACCCCGGAAAATCCAATTGGATCTTGCATGGTATCGTCAGAAGGCACTTGTGCGGCCTATTTTAGATATTACAAAGAACCCAGAAAGATGGAGGAGTAACATGAGTACCATTACTCTTAGTCACGGAAGTGGCGGTATCCAAACCAACAAATTAATTAACGATCTATTTTTTAAATATTTCGGTAACAATATCTTGAACCAGATGAATGATGCAGCACAAATAGATATAGACTTTAGAAAAATAGCTTTTACCACAGATTCTTTTGTGGTCAATCCTATTTTCTTTGCTGGTGGGAATATCGGCAAACTTGCAATTTGTGGAACTGTCAACGATTTAGCCGTCAGCGGAGCAAAACCGCTATATTTAACGAGCGCCTTTATTATTGAAGAGGGCTTTTCTATTGCCAACTTAGAGACTATTGTTAAGACCATGGCAGAAGAGGCGGCAAAAGCTGGGGTAAAAATTGTGGCTGGAGATACAAAGGTTGTCGAAAAGGGCAACGTCGATGGTATATATATCAACACTTCAGGAATTGGTCGGATTTATGAAAATGTCCATATAAATTGTTCCAATGCCCAGCCGGGAGATGTCATCATAGTCAATGGTACTTTAGGAGACCATGGTATGACCATATTATGTGAAAGAAACAACCTTGGTTTTGAGGGAAACTTGATCAGTGATTGTGCTTCTTTGAATTCATTAGTCGATTGTATGCTCGAGGTCTACGACGGGATTCACGTGATCAGGGACGCTACAAGAGGGGGAGCCGCAGCGGTTCTCAATGAAATCAGTGACTTTAGCAATGTAACCATAGCCCTCGAAGAAAATCTCCTTCCTATGAAAGAGGAAGTAAAAGGTGCTGCGGAAATGTTAGGCTTGGATCCCTTATATATTGCCAATGAAGGCAAGTTCTGTGCCTTCGTACCTGAAGCTCAGGCGGAGCAGGTACTTTCTGCTATGAGAAAACACCCCTTAGGGACGAATGCCGTGATCATCGGTAGAGTGACTGAAGAATTGGGTAAAAAAGTATATTTAAACACTGTTGTTGGAGGAAAAAGAATCGTTGATATGCCATCAGGGCTTCAACTTCCCAGGATATGTTAAAACGGTAAACTGTAAACGGCATACGGCATACGGCATTAACTCAGCAAAATATTCTTAAGCCCTCCGCCTTGCTTTAGGTTGAGGGCTTTACATATACAGGACGATAGCTTTTAGTTAGGTTATCTAAAAAAGGATGTGCATTATGAATATAAAGAGATATTTCATTGTGGTTGAAGGAATTGTACAGGGTGTAGGATTTCGTCCGTTTGTCTATAATCTAGCAAATTCCTTAGATTTAAAAGGATACGTCAATAATAACTCTGAAGGGGTTCACATCGATGTTGAAGGTCATGAAGAAACTATCAGCGAATTTCTGCAAAGAATAGAGCACAATCCTCCTCCACTTGCTAGAATAGAAAAAATATCGATTAGAGAAGAAATAGTGCTAAATTATACTATTTTTGAAATCAAAGAAAGTCAAAAGACATTGGATAAGATAACCTTAATATCACCAGATATAGCTATTTGTAAGGATTGTGAGGAAGACATTTATAGCAAAACAGATCGGAGAAGGGGCTATGCTTTTACTAATTGTACAAATTGTGGGCCAAGGTTTTCTATAATCAAAGAACTTCCATATGACAGAGAAAAAACCACCATGCAGGAATTTAAAATGTGCAAGGAATGTGCAAGAGAATATTCAGATCCTACTAACAGAAGATTCCATGCCCAACCCAATGCCTGTCAAGCCTGTGGTCCAGAGCTTTGGGTTGAAGATAATCAAGGCAATAAATTAGAGATCGAGGATCCTATTTGTTTTGCTCAATCCAAGATTATGGAAGGGAAACTATTGGCTATAAAAGGTTTAGGCGGCTATCACCTGGCCTGTGATGGATGGAATGAAGCGGCCATTCACAAATTGAGGACTAGGAAAAGAAGACCCTTTAAACCTCTTGCTGTCATGATGAAAAATGTCGAAACTATAAAAAAACTTTGCAAAGTAACTAAACTAGAAGAAGAATTATTAACAGGAATCCGCAAGCCTATCGTTATTTTAGATCAAAAGCAAGACTATGATTTACCACAAATTATTTCTCCTCATCAGAAAACTCTAGGAGTTATGTTACCATACACTCCTCTTCACAGTTTATTGTTTTCAGATAAGGTCGAAGCTCTGATTATGACGAGTGCCAATGTGAATGGGCTTCCCATTGAACATATGGATTCTGGTGCTAGAAAGAGTTTGTCTGGGATTGTAGACTATTTTTTAATTCATAACCGAGAAATCTATCTGCCAATTGATGACTCTGTCTTGAGGGTGGTGGAGGAGAAACAAACGATTATCAGGAGGGCCAGGAGCTTTGCACCAGAACCTTTTAGGGCATTAAATATGAGGGATATTTTAGCATGTGGTCCAAATATGAAAAATACCTTTTGTATCAGTAAAGATGGGTTTTTGTTTTTGAGCCAGTTTAATGGGGACTTAGAGAATTTAGAGACCTTTGAGCGATATAAGAACAATGTTGAACATTTTAAAGAGGTCTTTTCTTTTTCCCCTAAATATATCGCTCATGATCTGCATCCGGAATATCTGTCAACTAAGTACGCGCTAGAGTATAATTTGCCTAAAATTGCTGTGCAGCATCACCATGCTCACCTTGTTAGCTGCATGTTCGAAAATAATCTCGAACGAAAGGTGATTGGAGTTTGTTTTGACGGAACGGGCTTTGGGACTGATGGCAAGCTTTGGGGTGGGGAATTTATGGTCTTTGATAGAAAAGAATTTACCAGAGTAGGGCACCTTGATTATATTAAAATGCCTGGAGGGGAAAAGGCCATCAAAGAACCATGGAGAATGGGAGCTTCATATTTATATAAAACCTTGGGGACTAATAAAGAAGCTTGTGGTGAGTTATTTAAACTATATGGTGAAGCCGCCGAAAATCTCATTGATATTATCGATGCGAATATTAATTGTCCTCAAACCTCAAGTATGGGAAGACTTTTTGATGCAGTATCAAATATTATTGGAATCACGGATAAAGTTACCTATGAAGGTCAGGCTGCCATTGAACTTGAAGCCATATCAGACCTTGAAATTCAAGAAGCATATTCTTATAAAATCCTAAAACAAGATATGTATATCGTAGAACCTTATGAAATGATCATAGAAATTATTAAAGACAAACTTAACGGGGTATCTAGTAAAATTATGGCTTCAAAATTCCAAAATACCATTGTGAATTTGAGTGTAAGTATGTGTATTTACCTTAGAGATGACACAAGTATCAATGAAGTTGTCTTAAGTGGGGGTGTGTTTCAAAATCCTTATTTACTGACAAAAATCTCTCGTAATTTGGAAAAAGAAGGTTTTGTTGTTTATACTCATTCACATTTACCTTCTAACGACGGTGGCGTAGCCATCGGCCAGATAATTATTGCTAATACAAGCCTACTGCGAGGTTTCTGAGGATGACGTGACAACTATCGTCGAAGAACACTTCATTCAAAGAAATCAGGTAGAACACCTTCTCTTTATGGACCCCAACACCAAAGAGCGTTTTGCTACCAACATTCCCTTTCACGATGGACAACTTCGCATTGCACTACGTAACGTCGGCTATATTGCGCTTGAAAACATTCTTGAATATATCGCCGCTGACGGCTATCAGGCTTTAGCGAAAGTTCTTTTTAGCATGACGCCTCTGGACGTCATTGACGTCCTCTGAATGATGTTAACATGTCGCAATCGACTAATGACGTTTACCCAACGGCGCTGAGAATTGCTGCGATCCATCTGCTCAGAAAATTAAGCAATTCTCTTGCAGAACTTCAGGAAGCGTTGCAGGGAAAGGAAAACGAATTCAGTGATGTGCTCAAACTTGGCAGGACTGAGCTAATGGATGCGTTGCCGATGATGCTTGGCCAGGAATTTGGTGCCTATGCTAAGGCCATAGAACGAGACCGCTGGAGGGTTTACAAGGTAGAAGAACGATTGAGGCAGATTAATCTGGGCGGTACGGCCATCGGTACCGGAGTCAATGCTTCTCACAAATACATATTTATGGTTACGGATGCCATCCAGGAGTTAACAGGATTAGGTTTGGCTAGGTCCGACTATCCCATGGATATAACCCAAAATAATGACGTATTTGTAGAAGTTTCCGGACTCTTAAAAGCCTGCAGCACGAACCTTTTGAAAATATCCAATGATTTGAGATTGTTATCTTCAGGTTCTAAGGGGGGGGCCGGTGAAATTGAGCTCCCTCAGATGCAGGCCGGTTCAACGATCATGCCAGGAAAGGTGAACCCGGTAATACCGGAAATGATCGGCCAGGTGGGCATGAGAGTCATGGCCAATGATTATGCTATTACGATGGTTCAGGGCAGCTTGAACTCAACTCCTTTATGCCTCTTATAGCGGAATGTTTGTTGGAATCACTGGAACTGTCCTGAAAACTCCGAGGGCGGGTGCTATAGCGCGAAGGGTCTTGTATAAACATTATCTAACTGTTAATATGTAAATACAATGTAATTACTAGACAAGGAGGAATTGCAATGGAAATGGACATTATTAAAATTGGCAATTCTAAAGGAATTCGGATTCCTCATGCAGTTTTAAGACAATGTGGCATAGATTCGAAAGTGGAATTGGTAGTCGAAGACAATTGTATCATCATAAAACCGGTGAGCACCCCTCGCCAAGGTTGGGCTGAGGCATTGGAACTTATGCACAAAAATAATGATGATGTTTTGTTAATCTCTGAGGAGATTGACAATGAAATGTTGGAGGCATGGGATGAACCAAATCATTGAGCAGTATTCTGTATATTGGGTTGATCTGAACCCCACAAAAGGAGCAGAAATTAATAAAACAAGGCCGTGTGTGGTTATTTCCCCTCTAGAAATGAATGAGCATCTTCGTACGGTTATGATCGTTCCAGTTACAAGTAGGGGTAGGGAAGGATATCCGACCCGTGTTAGGCTTACTGTTGGTGATGTTGATGGGTGGATTGTATTAGACCAGATTCGGACGGTTGACAAAGCAAGGCTTTGCGAGAAAATCGGAGTCCTGGAGGCTGCGGCAATACTCAATGTGAAATGTACTATCAAGGAAATGTTGGTAGAATAATATTAACTACTAGAGTCATTGAGTGGAGTTAGCGTGAATAATTTGTTTTGAAGAGGGCATTTCTTAGAATTCGTGTCATTCTAGAAATGCCCTTTTCCTAAGACATGATAACAAATCGACCGGTAAAAATTGAATAGTGTTTGAAATCTATTTTCCCATCTATCCATGATTCGGAAATTATCTTAACTTCTTCTTGACTTTGATCATTTAGAATTGGGCAGGCTATTTTAATTATAAATTTTTCTTCGATGGGATTTCCCCCCAACACCCTAACCATCAGTGTAGCGACATCAGCTGGTAAATCACGTAAGCCATATTGGAAAGGTTCGTTCTCCCGACTCCCCTTTGCATGTTCTCATCTAATGGCATATTTTTAGTATGTGTTAAGCTGGACAAACCGAATACCACCTTTCACTAATCTAGTTACACTTAATAAGTTAAGTGTACAGCGGTGTTAAATAACTGCTGGTTCCGGCGTTTACATTCGCTATGTGGCGAAGATGTTTGAGATGCTCTTCGTCCACGGTTCTATGGCCAGAAGGCAATTGTAATTTCCTTACAATTAAAGAATGTCATTACTACAAGCACTAAGTCTATAGCCATTAGAAATGATGACAATCAATTTATCCTATTGAAAATATATTGTAATATTTGGACTATATTACGTTCTAATTGACGAAATTCGTGTTGTTTTCATGGATTCTGGAGTTTCATGGTTATGAGGGGTTAAGCAGGTGTAGGTAATTATCGGATTGCTGTCATCCATGGCCTGGGGCATGCCCGTACTGTTCTGGAGAAAATCAAGGCGGGAGAAAGCAACTATGATGTGATTGAGATTATGGCTTGCCCGGGTGGATGTATTGGGGGCGGCGGCCAACCCTATCACCATGGCAACATGGATTAGGAGAAATTAAAGGGGTAAATGTTAAATCAGCCTTACTAAAAAACTGGAGGAATAAAGTCTCGTAGTTTCTTTTTCAAAGCAATGAAGTCAGGTTCATCCGGGCAACGAGGATAAGAAAAAGAGACAGGAAAAATGGCTGTGATTCTTCCCGGAGATGCTTGCATGACCATAATCCTTTGTCCTAGGATCAAGGCCTCATCAATATCATGGGTGACATGGATGCAGGTTTTATGTGTAGATTGCCATAATTTTAGAAAATCGGTTTGTAGTTTAGAGCGCGTCTGAGTATCAAGAGCAGAAAAAGGCTCATCTAGTAACAAAATCTGCGGATCTGCAGCTAGAGCACGAGCAATAGCCGCCCTTTGAGCCATTCCGCCGGATAGTTGTTTCGGCGTTGCTTTAGCAAAATCGCTTAAGCCAACCATTTCCAGTAGTTGCTGGACAATCCTTTGCAGAATCTTTTTTTCGACTCTACCTTTAATTCCAAACGCAACATTTTCTTCAAGTGTTAACCAAGGAAAAAGGCGAGGCTCTTGAAATACCATCCCTCTTTCTCGACCGGTAGTCTCTATTTCCTTATCCTCAAGCAGGACTCGACCGGACGTCTGCTTTTCTAAACCGGCAATGACCCTGAGAAGGGTTGTCTTCCCGCACCCACTGCTGCCGATTAGGCAAATCAACTCACCTTTGGCAACTTCAAAGTGAATATCCTCTAAGGCTTGAACCTGTCCTTTGTCTAACTTGAACTGTTTGGTAATTCCGTCAAGGACTAAGAAATTTGCCATGTTGGCACCTCATGAGTTTCAACCTCTTTTTGCCATGGTACAAATCTCTTTTCTAGCTGGCGGAAGACAAAATCCAAGCAAAGTCCGGTGAGGCCAATAAGCAAGACTCCCGCGAGCATTAAATCAGGCTGGGCCATTTCGCGACCTTCCTGAATTAAATAACCGATACCCTTGGAAGCACCCAGTAGTTCAGCTGCCACCAAGGAACGCCAAGAGAAGCTAAGTCCAAGTCTCATGCCGACAAAGACGGAAGGCGCAGATGATGGTAGGTAAACACGAGTTATCAGGCCCCAGCGAGAAAGACCGTAGGTGTAGGCTACTTCTTTTAACTTCGGATCAGTGCTGGCAATACCATGCAACGTGTTCAAAAATATCGGAAAAAAAGCTGAATAAACAATGATGGCAATCTTGGAGGCTTCATCAATTCCCAACCAGAGAATAAACATAGGAATCCAAGCGATACCCGGTATTTGTTGAAAAAAGCTGAGTGTGGGCGACAAAAAGACGCGGACGCCGGGTGTCAAACCCAACAAAAAACCCAAAGGAAGGGCCATACAGAGAGCTAGGCTAAAACCGCAAGCAACCCGGTACAGGCTGGCTCCAAGATGCTTGAGGAGTTCGCCATTCTCTGTAATAACCCAAAGCCGATCTCCAATTTGTGAGGGCGGAGGGATGAGATAGAGATTTAACCAGCCCAGGCTACTAAAGATTTCCCAAAGGACAATAACTAATAAGGGCAAAACGGATCCCTGTAATAACTTTTTGAAAGACAGTTTTAAAGCGAATTGAGCAATCCCTCCCGGCAAAGTTGATAATTCTTCTCGCTTAGGATAGGCGGGAGCTTTCATGATTAAATATCCTCCTAGAATTACTTAACGGGCAGGTAACTGGGGTCGACTAGTGTGTCCACGAGTTTATTAGTGTCTACGTTGGGGCGGATCATACCTTCCTTTTGTAAAAAAGCCGCAGATTTTAGTAACTCATTGGTTACTTGATCAAGACTCATGTCGAAGGTAAATTCGGGATAAAGGGCCTTCACTCCTTGAATAGGTATTTGATTTTGTTGGGCAGTCATCGATAATGCTTCATCAAGGTTAGCTTGGCACCAGTCGAGTGAAGCCTTGTGGACTTGTAAGTAGCGTTTCACTATTTCGGGTTGATTCTTAGCAAAGTCGCTTCGAACGGCAATGACGCTTAAGCCTGGGATTAAGCCTTCGGCTGAACGTAATTTCTGAACCTTGCCTGCTGCAATAGCTTTGGAAAGCAGAGGCTCAGGGAGAATGGTAGCATCGACCTGCCCTGACGCGATAGCAGCGGCAGCAGCAGCCGAATCCATATCAACTAGTTCAAGGTCTTGGGTTGTCAGATTCACTTCAGACAAAGCCCGGATGAGCATCTCATGCAACATGGTTCCTTTTTGTAATGCAACTTTCTTGCCTTTGAGGTCGGCAACTGTTTTTATAGACCCATCAGGCTTAACGACCAGACTTATTCCTTTAGGAAAGCGGGAATAGGCGGAAACAATTTTGATGTCATTTCCGTTAGCTTTTGCTAAAATAGCGGATACATAGTTAAGGCTGTTGGAAAAATCAAGTGATTTGGCAGCCAGGGCCTCAAGCTGGTTGCTAGGAGTTGTAATATCATGCCATTTGAATTCGATGTTATCTTTAGCAAACTCGTTTTCAAACATCTTTTTCTCCTGAGCGACAACGGAAGGGACGTTAATAGGTCGAGAGACATATGAAACATTAATTGTTTTGAGAGTTTCAGTTGGGGCTTCAGTAGAAGCTTTTTTGGCTGTGCAGCCGGAAAGAATAATGGCGCCGATAAGCACAATGGCGCTTAAAAGACAGATGGAGATGACCTTTAGGCGATACATAAAATAATTACACCCCTTTATTTTTGGCGTTAAGTCTATACTATTCTTCTGGTGGAATATTTTTCTACCTATGCTTATCATATCAAGTTATCTAAAATATGGCTATCGTAATTTCGCATAGTCGTAATGATTATGGAGACAGTAATCAAACTGACGTGCTAGGTTTGAATTTCTTTATAATATTATATAGTAGAAAGATCACTATCTTAGTTAGAGGCCTTCTACATGAATAATAACGGTCTCCAGGTTGCACTTGTTGTGGATTAAAGGGAAGCTAGCTAAAGCAGAGTGCAAGTGGTTGAGAATTTAGTAAATTAATTGTTTACACATGAATTAGGAAGAATATGTTGTATGCTTTCGGTTGTGACCTGTAAATAGGAGGAAAAGGTATGGAGCCAAACCAAATAATAGAACTGGATCAGGTATTCCAAGTGGCTAAAGCGGGCATCATCGTTATTAATGATCAAGAGAATGTCTGTTACTGTAACCCTGTTGCTGCAGAATTCGTAGGTCTTTCAGCAAAGGATATTCTTGGTAAGAAAATAAAAGAAGTCATTCCTAATTCCAAACTCCGAAACGTAATCCAGGATGGAGAAGCTAACGCAGAGCAGTTGTTTATGGGAGAACGAATGTTTATTACCAATCGCTCTCCCATAAATCACGCTGGAGAAACAGTAGGAGCGGTTGCAGTCTTTCAGGATGGCAGTGAATTGCAAAGTGTAATGGCTCGTTTAGATACTATGCAAAATAGTCTGACTGGGTTGGAAAGTATTTTTGAACAGGCCTACGATGGTGTTATGGTTGTAGACTGTGCAGGAGTTGTTACACGAATTACCAAGAGCTACTGCCGCTTCCTTAATATTGAGCAAGAGAAGGCGATTGGTCGACATTGTACAGAGATTTTACCTACGAGTCGCATGCATATTGTTGCTCAGACTGGACAAGCAGAAATTGGCGAAGTCATGGACATTAATGGCAAAGAAGCAATGGTAATGCGCCTTCCTTTGAGAGAAGAGGGCAAACTTATAGGTGCTGTAGGTAAGGTTATGTTTCGTGATGTTCAGGATCTTCGAACTTTGGCAGAAAAGTTAGATTTATTGGAAAATAAGCTCAAATTTTATGAGAAGGAATTAAAGCACTATCAGAAATATCGCTACACATTTAGTAATATCATCGGTAAAAGCCAATCCATTATTCGGACGAAAGTGTTGGCGGAAAAGGCGTCTCTAGGGAAATCGACTGTTCTTTTGCGGGGGGAGAACGTTTTTACGGTTACGATACCCCCTCTAAGGGATCGGGAGGGGGATGTTCTACTTTTAAGTGAAAAGCTTTTGGCAAAATTCCAACGTGAACTGGGATCATCCTTAAGAAAGCTTGATCGTTGGGTTGTCGAATTATTTCAACTTTATGCCTGGCCTGGAAATGTACGTGAACTTCAGAATGCGCTCGAAAGAGCGACGAATGTTGCGGAGGGGGACGTGATTCATCTCGCAGATTTGCCTTTATATCTTCAAGATTTAGAAGGCAAGCGAGCGAATACATCCCTTCAGCCTTTGGCGCTGGAACTGGCAGAAGCGGAGCGTAGGGCAATATTAAAGGCGCTAAAGACTACCCGTGGAAATAAGACTCAAGCGGCCGAAATCTTGGGAATTCATCGGACCAATCTCTACCGGAAGATGGAGAAATACGGTTTAGTCGGAGGGGATAGCGAGGGGTTTGCCTAAGAAGCAGTGTAGTGATTACGCAACACGTAGCAAAAAAGCTACAGTGATCAAGAAGTGAGGGTAAAATAAGGACTTTTCTCATTAATCAGACAATCGGCTGTAGCGGAAACGCTACAGCCGATTGTCTGATTAATAATACCGCTTTTAAAAAAACCCTAGAAGGTAAGGCCTTCAGGGTTTTTCCTTTTGCTTGGCATGGATTTTGCTTAAGTATAAGTTGCGCGCGCAAATTCTGATTTTTTTCTACAAAATATGCTAGGTGATGAAATGAACAACTGGATGAGAGGAGTAAATGAGCCAGTTACCAGGAATCTAGACAGGAGGGAAACAGATGAAGAAAGCGGTCTTAACGGCAGATGAAGCGGTCGCCTTGATCAAGGATGGAAGTATGGTCGCCATCGATGGATTTGTGAGCATTGGACACCCAGAAGAATTAACGGTGGCTTTGGAAAAGCGATTTATGGCAACGGGTCAACCGAGGAATCTATCGTTGGTATACGCGGCTGGGCAGGGAGATTCTACGGCCAAAAAGGTTATTTTCTGTGGGACCTTTACGGCCAATGGACTAGGTGTCGAGGTCCAAGATGGTAAGTTGGAAATCCTCCAAGAAGGAAAGATTCCTAAACTCGTCAAAAACGTTGAGCATATCACGTTCAGTGGGAGCTATGCCCGTAAGAAAGGGCAGAAGGTCTGGTACGTTACAGAAAGGGCCGTCTTTGCCTTAGGAGAACAAGGCCTTGTGTTGGAAGAAATTGCACCAGGTGTTGATCTGGAAAAAGATATTTTAGCTCGGATGGATTTCAAGCCAATTATTTCTGAGTCCTTAAAATTCATGGATGCCAAACTATTTCATCCAGAACTTATGAAAATAACGGAAGATCTTAATGAAAGGTGTGCAGCAAAATGAAAATCAAAGATAGAGTAGCCTTAATTACAGGAAGCGGTCAGGGAATAGGCAAAGCAATTGCGCTTACCTTTGCGCGCGAAGGAGCGAAAATTGCGGTCAATGATATTTCCTGCAATGAGGCTAAAGCAATGGAAACTGTCGAGGAACTCCGAAAACTAGGAGTGGAGGCAGAGCTCTTCCTGGCAGATGTCAGCAAAGAAGATGAAGTGAACAGTATGGTGGCCAACGTTCTCGAACGGTTCAAAAAAGTCGATATTCTCGTGAATAACGCGGGGATCAATCGAGATGGTTTAGTTCATAAAGGAAATCTTGCCAATTGGGAGGCTGTCATGGCAGTCAATCTGACCGGTCCTTTTATTTGCACAAAGGCAGTACTTCCAGCGATGCGTGAGCAGAGATACGGGCGAATTGTCAATCTCTCATCGCTAACCGCCCGCAAAGGAATCTTTGGAACAGGATATTACGCAACCTCTAAATCTGGGTTGATTGGCTTAACCAAAGTAACAGCTGTTGAAAATGCAACCAAAGGAATCACTTGTAATGCTTTGGCCCCGGGATATATCAATACAGACATGATGAATAAGTACCCCGAAGAGCAGTTAAAGGCCTTGATCGCCACAATCCCGGCTGGTCGCTTTGCTGAACCAGAAGAAGTAGCGGATGCAGCCCTTTTCTTAGTGGCAGATTCCTCTTCCTATATTACCGGTGCGGTGCTTGATATCAATGGAGGAAGTTTCATTTAAGTTAAACTACAGGAGGCTAGGAGACATGCGAGAAGTTGTAATTGTAAGTGCAGTTCGTACCCCCATTGGCTCCTTTGGAGGAGCAATAGGAAAAATTCCCGCGGTCGAATTAGGGGCACTTGTCATTGCAGAGGTTCTTAAACGGGCTGGGGTAAAACCTGAACAAGTCGATGAAGTGATAATGGGAAATGTGCTGCAAGCAGGTTTAGGGCAAAACCCTGCGCGGCAGGCCGCTATAAAAGCGGGTATTCCTCAGGAGGTACCCGCATGGACTGTAAACAAGGTTTGTGGGTCCGGGCTTAAATCTGTGGAGAGTGCAACTCAAGCAATTCTTGCCGGTGATGCTGAAATCATAGTTGCCGGTGGTATGGAAAGTATGTCTCTTTCGCCCTACGTTCTCCAAAAGGCCCGCACGGGATATCGCCTGGGGAATGACACAATTACGGATACCATTCTTCGAGACGGATTAATAGATGCTTTTGATGGCCTTCACATGGGGATTACAGCAGAAACTATTGCTGATCAGTTTGGAATTTCCCGTGAGGAACAGGATCATTATGCGGTGCTAAGCCAGAATCGGGCAGAGGAAGCGGTCAAGGACGGCAGATTTGAAGATGAAATTGTGCCTGTTCTGATTCCTCAGCGCAAGGGGGAAGCTATAGTCTTTAAAACAGATGAATATCCTAGATTTGGTGCGACACTTGAATCTATGGCCAAACTTCGTCCAGCCTTTAAACAGGATGGGACAGTGACCGCAGGTAATGCTTCGGGAATTAATGACGGTTCTGCCGCAGTAGTCGTTATGTCTAAGGAAAAGGCTCTTCAATTAGGATTGAATCCTTTGGCTACAATTGTCTCTTTCGCCTCGGTCGGTGTCGATCCTAAAATCATGGGTACTGGACCGATTCCAGCCAGTCGTAAGGCGTTGTCCAAAGCAGGGCTTATTATTACGGATATCGATCTTGTGGAAGCGAATGAGGCTTTTGCTTCTCAGACAATAGCAGTTGCCCGTGAGCTTGAATTAAACCCAGATAAAACGAATGTTAATGGTGGTGCGATTGCTTTAGGACATCCTATTGGCGCCAGTGGGACACGGATCTTGGTAACTTTGTTGTACGAAATGAAGCGAAGAGAAGTAAAAAGAGGTCTCGCTACACTTTGTATTGGCGGAGGACAGGGTACGGCCATGGTGGTTGAGAGATAATCACTCAAAGCAAGAAATAAAGAGATAAAAAAGATTAAAGAGATTAAGAGATTAAGAGATAAATTAATGGAGGTGTTTTGAGTGGCAGTTTTAGGAATTATATTAAGCTTAGCGCTCTTAATGTTCATGGCTTATCGTGGCTTCTCGGTCATTTTTTTCGCCCCTGTGTTTGCAATCCTAGCGGCCATATTTTCTGGAATGGCGATTATGCCGACGTATACGGAAATATTCCTGCCCAATCTAGCGAACTATGCCAAGGTATACTTCCCGTTCTTCCTCTTAGGAGCCGTCTTTGGTAAAGTCATGGAAGAATCTGGCGCAGCGAAGGCCATTGCTAAAGCGATTGTTCAAAAACTGGGGAAAAAACAAGCTATGTTATCCGTGGTCTTGTCGGCAGCGATTCTCACCTACGGAGGGGTCAGTCTTTTCGTAGTAGCGTTTGCCGTGTACCCGTTTGCTGCTTCGATCTTTAAAGAAGCAGACATTCCCAAACGTCTGGTGCCAGCAACGATCGCCTTAGGGGCTTTTACGTTTACCATGGATGCTCTGCCGGGAACCCCGCAGATTCAAAACTCTATCCCGATGAAGTTTTTCAATACAGATCTTTATGCTGCTCCGATCTTTGGGACCTTGGGTGCTATTATGGTTTTAGTTGGCGGCATTGCTTTTTTAGAGTGGCGTAAACGTACGGCCCAAGCAGCAGGAGAAGGGTATGGAACAGATCATAAAAACGAACCTGAAGTAGTTGAAGATAGCAACCTGCCGAACCCGATATTGGCAGCTTTACCGTTGGTTTCAGTACTTGTTGTTTCACTCATTTTACAAAAGTTAGTTTTTCCGAAATGGGATATTCTTTCCTGGGTGACCCAAGCTCCTTATAACATTGCCAAAACAGGCGTTGTCGGATCAATGAATAACTGGGCACTGATGATTGCCCTTGCGGTTGGTATTGGCCTGGCCTTCGTTATTAACCCTAGGCGGATTAAAGGAAATGTCGCTAAAGCAATTAATGCCGGGGCCATCGGTTCTCTCCTAGCTGTTATGAACACAGCGTCTGAAGTCGGTTTTGGTAACGTTATCAAATCTCTCCCAGGCTTTCAAACAATCGCTCATGCTTTAACGGGTATTAATTGAGGGGGGAGTCCCTTGTTGTCTGAAGCGGTTACAGTAAATGTTTTGTCCGGGGTTACAGGTTCCGCTTCAGGGGGGATGAGCATTGCCCTAGATACGTTTGGGAAACAGTACTTGGATTGGGCTTCGAGAGTGGGGGTTGACGCTCAATTACTGCATCGTGTAGCATCTATGGCTTCTGGAGGAATGGACACCTTACCTCATAACGGGGCGGTCATCACGCTGTTGGGAATTGCCGGTTTAACGCATAAGCAAGCCTATAAAGATATCTTTGCTATTACCTTGCTAAAGACAGGAACTGTTTTTACACTCATTCTGCTGCAAGGGGTTTTCCACTTTGTTTAAATAGGGAGGAGAAGCACTTCTTCTAAAGCGAAGAGAGAGCAAGTTCCAACTTGAATGTTGGCGCTTGCTCTTTTTTTATCATTATCTTCCTATATAAATGGATATTCTTCAAGGTTGCAGAGTGATGGGATAAGGAACGAGAAGAAGCCTTAATGCTCTAGACTTGAATCTGTTCCAGGCCTAATGTAAAATGTTTGGTAGTCTCAATAGCGCGTAAAACGTTGGAAAATTATAATAAAGGAGTTAATTGTATGAGAAAGTTTAGTGTGATGATGTTTATTTCAATATTAGTAATAATCCTGACGATCATTGGTTGTGGGGCCCAGACTAAAAATGAGGCGACGACACCATCACCAAATAAGGACAATACCCAAACACAAAGTAATACATCACCTGAATTAAGCGTAAAGAATAATCCTATTGTCACTATTACAATGGCAAATCGGGACCAGATTAAGGTCGAACTTTACCCAGATGTCGCTCCGAATACTGTGAAAAGCTTCGTATCTTTGGTGCAAAAGGGATTCTACAACGGCTTAATCTTTCATAGAGTGATTCCGGGGTTTATGATACAAGGTGGGGATCCCAACGGGAATGGCACTGGGGGACCAGGATATACTATTAAAGGAGAATTTACGAACAATGGTTTTGTCAATAACTTAAAGCATGAACGTGGAGTAATTTCTATGGGTAGACTACAAAATGATCCTAATTCTGCTGGTTCTCAATTTTTCATAATGGCTGACACTATGCCAAGCTTAGACGGTGATTATGCTGCCTTTGGTAAGGTGATCAGCGGTATGGACGCTGTGGATAAGATTGTTAATAGTCCACGGGACAAAAGTGATAAACCTCTACAGAACCAGGTTATGCAAAGTGTGACGGTTGATACCTTAGGAGTAAAATATGGTCAGCCGGAGGTAATTAATAAATAACTTCAAATATAATAGTCCACGGGAACACTAGCAGAAAATCCGAACAGATACGGAAAAAGGACCAGTTTTTGCTGGTCCTTTCCGTATCTAAGCGAAGAATTAACGAATACTTTCAGCGCTCTCGGATGTCCGACGAAACATTTTCCCCCCAACACTAGGGATACTAGCTATACTACGTGATAATTTCAATTGACTCGTCATTGCATGTTTAGTTACATGTGAATTGGATTGTTTCATAATAATTTCCTCCCTCGTATAATGTGTGTCTTGAAAGATTTCGAACTTATGATTAGTTTTGGTCTTTGGAATATGAGAAACAAACCGTTGGTACTAATTTCTCCGATGAGATCGTAGATAAATCGTGGTAAGTTTTGGTCTGACATTGCCTGTTTATTTAAATTTTTAGAAAGTACGAGAGAGCCTAATTTGAACACTTTGTTAGACGAAGTAGTGGTAGCCTTATTTCTGACCCAATTAATACAATCTTCTTATCTATAATTACATGACTTATAGTTTCATTTTTAAAATAGAGCGAAGAACTTGAAATGTGTGCAGAACAGCAATAAAATCAAAACAGAAATTTACCTTTTCAAGCTGTGATAGAGAAATGAGTCTGATATAATAAGACGACGAACAGAAAATGGTCAATATGGCTCGGGATCTTTTTAAAGAATTTGCAATAGTTTTAGGAGGAATATACACCTTGGAATTTAATCAACTCATTGCTAAGGAGCTAAACCTGAAGATAACTCAAGTGAAAGAAGCGGTTAATTTATTGGATGGAGGAAACACCATCCCTTTTATTGCTCGCTACCGCAAGGAAGCAACTGGAGAGCTTGATGAAAATGCGTTGCGCGATATCGTGGAACGTTTGGATTATTTGCGACGTTTGGAACAACGAAAAACGGAAGTCGTGCGTCTAATTGAAGAACAAGGTAAGCTTACAGAAGAACTGTCTGCTCAAATTACAGCGGCAATGGTGCTTCAGGACGTCGAAGACCTTTACCGACCTTATAAGCAAAAACGACGGACACGAGCAACTATGGCTAAAGAAAAAGGCCTTGAACCTTTAGCTGAGTGGTTGTTAACGCAATATGCCAGAGGAGATTCTCAGGCAGAGGCAGAAAAATATTTGAATCCAGAACTAGGTGTGAATTCAATGGAGGAAGCTTTGACTGGAGCCATGGATATTATCGCAGAAACTATTGCTGATGATGCAGTATTACGCAAACAGATTAGGGAGAAGACTTTGAACATTGCCGATGTAGTAGCCACCGCTTCGGCTAAGAAAGCTAAAGTGCGTTCCCCCTTTGAGATGTATTATGACTATCGTGAGCCAGTCCGAAGAATTCCACCACATCGTATTTTAGCCTTAAATCGTGGTGAAAAGGAAGAGTTCCTATCCGTAAAGATTGAAGCTCCTGTAGATAATTTACATAGAATTATAGAACTTCGCTATGTTAAAGCGGGACCATGTGCTCCTTTAGTTCAAAAAGCGGCAGTAGATGCGTATAAACGATTAATTGAGCCTTCAATTGAACGAGAGGTGCGCACGGAACTTTCCGATCGAGCGGAGGAACAAGCCATAAAAGTGTTTGCAGCTAATCTTCGACAACTTTTGCTTCAACCGCCTGTTCGTGGGAAGATGGTTCTAGGTCTTGATCCTGGATTTCGGACAGGATGCAAATGGGCGGTTGTCGATGAGACAGGAAAACTTCTTCAAGTTGGCGTAATTTATCCGCATCCGCCACAGAACAAACGAGAAGAGGCAAAGAACAGTTTACGAAAGGTTATTCTTGAGTTTGATGCTAATATCATTGCCATTGGAAATGGTACAGCCTCTAGAGAAACGGAAGAGGTTGTGGCAGAAATGATTCGTGAAGACGGGATTGCTACTGAGTTTATTCTAGTGAGCGAAGCTGGGGCATCGGTTTATTCCGCTTCAAAAATAGCAGGTGAAGAATTCCCGGAATTTGATCTCTCCTTGCGGAGTGCAGTGTCCATCGCCAGGCGGCTCCAAGACCCTCTTGCAGAACTGGTGAAGATCGAACCGAAAGCCGTTGGTGTTGGTCAATATCAGCATGATGTCCAACCTAAACGCTTGGAGGAATCCCTACATGGCGTCGTAGAATCTTGTGTTAATGTCGTAGGTGTTGATTTAAACACCGCCTCTGCTTCTTTGCTTCAATATGTGGCTGGATTAAAGCCAGCGGTTGCCAAGAATATCGTGGCCTGGCGAGAAGAACATGGGAAATTTAGTCATCGTGACCAACTCAAGAAAATTCCGCGGCTGGGAGAGCAGACGTATATCCAGTGTGCGGGCTTTATTCGTCTACCCGATGGAATAAACCCCCTAGAGAATACGCCAGTTCACCCCGAGTCATATCCGCTTGCCAAAGACATCTTGAAAAAGATCGGACATACGCCTGGGGATTTACGGGATCACTTAACTGAAGTACGCAAAAAACTCGCTCGCTTAGAACCAACAGAGCTTGCAGAAGAGTTTCAAGCCGGGATTCCTACCGTCCGAGATATTCTAGATGCTCTGCAAAGACCTGGGAGAGATCCTCGGGAGGATTTGCCACGGCCGTTACTTCGGAGGGATGTCACTCATATGGAGGATCTTAGCGAAGGAATGGTCTTGGAGGGAACAGTGCGTAATGTTGTAGATTTCGGGGCGTTTGTGGATATCGGTGTTAAACACGATGGGCTTGTGCACATTTCCCAACTAACCGATAAGTTTATTAAACACCCTATGGAAGTAGTAGCTGTCGGTGACATAGTCAAGGTACGTGTTATCGGACTTGATAAGGCTAGAGAACGTGTGAGTCTATCCATGAGAGATCTTTCGATTTGCGTTACACCTTCATGATCTAATCTGTAGGAATGCATGATTTTCCACTCTTATTGCATAAAATTCCTATCGGAATTATCAAGAGTTCTGCAAATTGATAACCACGACTTAAAGAAGTCGTGGTTATTCTTTTTATAACAAGTTAGGGTTCTATTTGTCTTATTTCATTAGCCCTGAGTTTAAGAGAGATCTCTTCCATTATCATTTCAACAAAGGCTTGTCCTAAGTATGGGTCGAACTGTCTTCCCAATTGTATCTGTATTTCCTCTAAAGCTTTCTGAAAGGTCATAGCTTTTCGATAAAGTCTACCTGAAGTCATAGCCTCGAAAGCATCAGCTAAGGAAACAATTCTTGCTGCAAGCGGGATTTTTTCTCCGCGAAGTCCATGTGGATAGCCTTTTCCATTGTATTGTTCATGATGATGAAGGGCAATGGGAATGATAGAAGATAAGGCTTTGGCTGGCGCTAAGATTCGGGAACCAATCTCGGGATGATCTTTAAGACGGTCGTATTCGTTTTCCGTTAAGGCACTGGGTTTAAGCAAAATATCATCTCGGATTCCAATTTTACCAATGTCGTGGAGTAAAGCGCCCATACGGAGTTGTCGTATTTCCTCTTGAGAGAGTTCTAGCCGAAGACCCAGCATCACGGCATATTTCTTCACCAGAACAGAGTGTTCCCAAGTTTCTATGTTCCTTGCAGCAAGTGTCATCGCTAAAGTCTGTAAAAATTCGTTAAATGATGGCGACTTTTGAATCCGGCACAAATCTTTTATGCTGCTATTCCGTGAGCGCATGGGCCACCTCCAAAAAAAGTAAAGGTTATTCAAAAATTTTTCGAACCTTAGAAATAAGTTCGTAGATATCAAATGGTTTAATCAACACCCCTTGAGCCCCTTGTT